>NZ_WUMG01000011.1:0-155817 GCF_009827015.1 Delftia sp. CH05
CCCCCATCCCGCCCCCATCCAGGAGCCTTCCGAATGCCCCGCATGCGCTGCGCCATCCTTGCATTGACCCTGGGCCTGCTGGCCGGTGGCCCGGCTGCGGCAGGCGTGGTGCAGCCTGTGCCTGACAGGCAGGCCAGCGAGAACAAGATGCCGGCCTATCCCAAGGAAGCCAGGCGGCTGGAGCAGGAAGGCAAGGTGGTGCTGCGGGTTCTGGTGGGCGCCAGCGGAAAGGCACTGGCCGTGGATGTGGCAGACAGCAGCGGCTATCCTCTGCTCGACCAGGAGGCGCTGGACGCCGTGCGGACGTGGCGCTTTGTCCCCGGCACGCGCGACGGCGTGCCGGACAGCATGTGGACGCGCGTGCCCGTCACCTTCCTGCTGAAATAGCGGCATGCCGGTGGTGGCAGGTGTGTACCCGGTGCGTGCCCTGCGCAGCGACACAAGGAGCATTCCATGAAGATCGTCATCACCAGCGTGCTCGTCGACGACCAGGACAAGGCCCTGGCCTTCTACCGCGACGTGCTCGGCTTCGTCCTCAAACACGACATTCCCATGGGCGGCGACGCGCGCTGGCTCACCCTGACATCGCCCGGCGATGCCGATGGCGTGGAGCTGCTGCTCGAACCCGACATGCACCCGGCCGCCAGGCCGTTCAAGACCGCCCTGCATGCCGACGGCGTACCGGCCACCTTCTTCGGCGTGGACGACGTGCAGGCCGAGTACGAGCGCCTGAGCGCGGCCGGCGTGCGCTTCACCAGGCCGCCGACGCATCTGGGGCCGGTCACGATTGCGGTGTTCGACGACACCTGCGGCAATCTCATACAGATCAACCAGCGGCACTGAGCGCGCTGTGCCCGGGGCTGATTCAGTCCCTGGCGGTGGGCTTGTCGTGCCGGGGCGGATCGATGCGCTCGATGTTGCCCAGCAGCAGGGCGCGGCCCGCAAAGGTGCCGCCGGCGGTCTCCAGCGCAAAGCGCTCGGTGTCGCGGCCGCGCACTTCTGCCTCCAGCGTCCGGGCCTCGTCCTCGGTGGCGCCCAGGGCCAGCACGGCGTGGCGCCCCATGAGCAGGGCGGACTCGAAGCTCTCGCGCACGACATGGTCGGCGTCCTTCTGGATGAGCTCCAGCGCGTGCTCGCGGTCATAGGCGCGCACGATGAGGCGGGCGTGCGGGCATTCGTGGCGCACGTTCTCCACGATGCGCGTGGCGGCGGCCTTGCTGTCCACGCAGACCAGGATGGCGCTGGCATGGCTGGCGCCGGCCGCATGCAGGATGTCGGCGCGCGCGCCGTCGCCGAAGTAGACCTTGAAGCCGTAGGGCTCGGCGTTGCGGATCACGTCGGGGTCGTTGTCGATGATGGACAGCCTGGCCCCATGCGCCAGCGGCCCCTGGCTGGCGATCTGGCCCACGCGGCCGAAGCCGATGACCAGCACGTTGCCGCGCAGGTCCTGCGGCGCCTCCACGCCGTCCAGCGACACGGCCTGGGCGCCGGCCAGGCGCTTGTGCAGCACCACCACCAGCGGCGTGATGGCCATGGACAGCACGACGATGGCCGTCATGTTGGCATGCACCTCGGGGCTGAGCACCTTGAGCTTGAGCGCCTCGGCAAACAGCACGAAGGCGAACTCCCCGCCCTGGGCCATGAGGATGGCGCGGTCCAGCGCATCGGCATGGCTGCTGCGTGCCACGCGGGCCACGGCGTAGATGCACAGCGCCTTGCCCAGCATCAGCGCCACCACGCCCATGCCCACGATGCGCCAGTTCAGCGCCACCACCTCCAGGTTCAGCGCCATGCCCACGCCCAGGAAGAACAGGCCCAGCAGCAGGCCGCGGAAGGGCTCCACATCGGCCTCCAGCTGGTGGCGGAACGAGGATTCGGACAGCAGCACGCCCGCCACAAAGGCGCCCATGGCCATGGACAGGCCGCCCATCTCCATCAGCAGGGCGGCGCCCAGCACCACCAGCAGCGCGGCGGCCGTCATCACCTCGCGCGCCTTGGCCTTGGCCAGGATGCGGAACAGCGGGTTCAGCAGCCACAGGCCCGCGCCCACCAGCGCGCCCAGCGACAGCAGGGCCACGCCCGCGCGTTGCCACAGGGGCGAGGTGGCCACGGGCGCCGCATCGGCCGGCGCCAGAAAGGCCACGGCGGCCAGCAGCGGTACGATGAGCAGGTCCTCGAACAGCAGGATGGAGACGATGCGCTGGCCGCGCGGCGCCAGGATGTCGCCACGCTCGGCCAGCACCTGCATGACGATGGCCGTGGAGGTCAGCACGAAGCCCGCCCCGCTCACGAAGGCCACCTGCCACGGAAAGCCGAAGGCCATGCCCACGCCCGTGAGCAGCAGCGCGCACACCACCACCTGCAGGCTGCCCAGCCCGAAGATCTGGCCGCGCAGGTCCCACAGGTGCGAAGGCTTCATCTCCAGCCCGATGACGAAGAGAAACATCACCACGCCCAGCTCGGCCACGTGCAGGATGGTCTGCGCGTCCGTCACCAGGCCCAGCCCGTAGGGGCCTATGGCCAGCCCGGCGGCCAGGTAGCCGAGCACGGCGCCCAGGCCCAGCCGCTTGAACAGCGGCACGGCCACCACGGCGGCCCCCAGCAGCGTGACGATTCCTACGAGCTGGCTTGCATTGCCTTCAGCGGCCATGTTGTGTTTCCTTTGTGCGTGCGTGCGTGCGTGCGTGCGGCAAGGCGGATTTCCATCCGCGAATTTGCGCGCAGGATAGCAAAGCCCGGGCCTGTGTAGAATCGCGCCCCCTCTGTGCCACCCTCTGTGCCCCTCTCTGCGCTTACCTCACCGCCCAGCGCCATGCCCCAGATCCTCGTCCACGACCTCCGCAAGACCTACCGCATCCATGAACGCGACCCCGGCGTGATGGGCGCGCTGCGCGCGCTGGTGCATCCGCGCCATCGCACGGTGCAGGCGCTGGATGGCGTGTCGTTTGCGCTGGAGCGTGGTGAGCTGCTGGGCTTCATCGGCCCCAACGGCGCGGGCAAGTCCACCACCATCAAGATCCTGTCGGGCATCCTGCGGCCCGATGGCGGGCGCGTGGAGGTGGACGGGCGCGACCCCTTCGCCGACCGCCAGCGCCATGTGGGCCGCATCGGCGTGGTCTTCGGACAGCGCTCGCAGCTGTGGTGGGACCTGCCCGTGGGCGATGGCTTCAACCTGCTGCGCGACCTGTACCGCGTCGATCCCGCACGCTACGGGCGCACGCGCGACGAGCTGGTGGCGCTGCTGAACCTGGAGCGCGTGCTGGACCAGCCCGTGCGCCAGCTGTCCCTGGGCCAGCGCATGCGCGCCGAGATCGCCGCGGCCCTGCTGCACGAGCCCGAGATCCTGTTCCTGGACGAGCCCACCATCGGCCTGGACGCACCCTCCAAGCTGGCCGTGCGCGAGTTCGTGCTGCGCGCCAACCGCGAGCGCGGCACCACGGTGCTGCTGACCACGCATGACATGCACGACATCGAGGCGCTGGCGCGGCGCGTGATCGTCATCGGCCATGGCCGCGTGCTGGCCGACTGCGCGGTCGATGCGCTGCGCGCCCAGGTGGTGGCAGCGCAGGGCGAGGATCGTGGAGGTGGTGATGGCGAAGGCAATGGAGAAGACATGGCCATCGAGGCCGTGATCGCCCGCTTCTACGCCATGCACGGAGCGGCCGAAGGCTGAGCCGGCATGACGCTGCGTGAACTCCTGCGCCCCTATGTGGCGGCCTTTGCATCGCGGTTCCTGGTGATGCTGCAATACCGCACGGCCGCCTACGCGGGCTTTGCCACGCAGTGCTGGTGGGGCGCCATCAAGACCATGGTGCTGGCGGCGTTCTACGGCAGTGCCTCGGCATCGGCCGGCGCGCCGATTTCGCTGGAGCACGCCATCACCTACACCTGGGTGGCGCAGGGCCTGTTCGCGCTGCTGCCCTGGAGCGGTGACCCCGACGTGGCCCTGGCCGTGCGCACGGGCGCCGTTGCCTATGACCGGCTGCGGCCCGTGGATGCCTATGCGCTGTGGTTCGTGCGCTCGGCTGGCTGGATCGCCGCGCGCGTGCTGCCGCGCGTGGCGCTGATGGTGGCGTTTGCAGGGCTGGCCCTGCCGCTGATGGGGCTGGGCGCCTGGGGCTGGCAGCCGCCGGCCGGCTGGGCCGCAGGCCTGGGCTTTGCCGCCTCCATGCTGCTGGCGCTGCTGCTGTCCACGGCACTGGTCATGCTGCTGAATGTTGCTGCTGCCGCCGCGCTCAATGAAAAAGGCATCAACACGCTGGCCGCGCCCGTGGTCATCGTGCTGTCGGGCAACCTGCTGCCGCTGGCGCTGATGCCCGACGCCTGGCAGACCGCGCTGCTGCTGCAGCCGCTGGCCGGCGTGATGGACATCCCTGCGCGCATCTATTTCGGCCAGATGGCCGGTGCGCAGATGCTGGCCTGCCTGGCGCTGCAAGCCCTGTGGATTGCCGTGATCGTGGCCCTGGGCCGCGTGGCCATGGCGCGCACCATGCGCGGCCTCGAAGTGCAGGGCGGGTGAGCGCCATGGCCAAGCAAAAAGGATCGCTGTCCATGTTCCTGCGCCTGGCGCTGGCCTCGCTGGGCGGGCAGGCGCGCTACCCGGCCTCGGCGCTGATGCTGACCCTGGGCCAGTTCCTGGTCACGGGCATCGAGGTCATCGCCGTCTGGGCGCTGTTCCACCGGTTTGGCGAGGTGCAGGGCTGGCGCATCGGCGAAGTGGCCGTGTTCTATGGCCTGGTGAACTGCATGTTCGCCCTGGCCGATGCGCTGGGCCGGGGCTTCGACGTGCTGGGCACGCAGTTCCTGCGCACCGGCGCCTTCGACCGCCTGCTGCTGCGTCCGCGCCCCGTGTGGCTGCAGCTCATGGGCCATGACGTGCGCATCAGCCGCCTGGGCCGCCTGCTGCAGGGCCTGCTGGTGCTGGGCTTTGCCACGGCTCAGGGCGCCGTGGTGTGGACGCCCCAGGCCGTCGCCGTGGCGCTGTTCGCCGTGGCGGGCGGCGTGGCGCTGTTCCTGGGCATCCTGGTGCTGCAGGGTGCGCTCTCGTTCTGGACCGTGGAAAGCCTGGAAGCCGCCAATGTGCTGAGCTACGGCAGCGTCGAGGCCGCCCAGTACCCGCTGGCCCTGTACGCGCAGTGGTTCCGCCGCCTGCTGACCTTCGCCGTGCCGCTGGCCTGCGTGGCCTACTACCCGGCGCTGGCTGTGCTGGGCAAGCCCGACCCGCTGGGTGCACCAGCCTGGCTGGGCTGGGTCTCGCCGCTGGCCGGCTTTGCCTTCCTCTGGCTGGCCTCGGGCGCCTGGCGCATGGGGGTGAGGCATTACGCGTCCACGGGCAGTTGAAGCCGCCGCAGGCGCCGGTGCACCACACGCTCTAGACTGCGCGCTTGCCTTACTCCGGACACCAGACCATGACAGCAGATGAACGCTTCGCCCAGGCCGCCCTTGAGCTCGGCCACCGCTTCGATGGCGAGATCAAGATAGGCGGCAACTACAGCCCCGTCGTGCGCGACGGCCAGCAGCTGTTCGTCAGCGGGCAGATTCCCCGCGTGGGCGATGAAGTGCTCTACGTGGGGACGGTCGGCGCCGGGATCGACCTGGCATCGGCCAGAACGGCCGCCGCCATCTGTGCCATGCGGGCCCTGGCCTTCGTGCAGCGCGCGGCCGGCTCGCTCGATGCCGTGCGCGCCGTTGCACGCATCACCGTCTATGTGCGCTCGGCGCCCGATTTCACCCAGCAAAGCGAGGTGGCCGATGGCGCCTCCGACCTCATCGCCCGGGTGCTGGGCCCCGTGGGTGCCCACACGCGCACTTCGGTGGGCGTGCTGCAGCTGCCCAAGGGTGCGGCCGTGGAGCTGGACCTGATCGCCCGCGTGGACTGATCGCGCTACCCCTATCCCTATTCCTATCCCTGGCCCGCCGGCGTTTCGTTGCGCGCCTTCCAGGCCCGCAGCGCCTGGCGGTACTCGTCCATGGCCAGGTCATAGCTGTCGAAGATGCAGGGGTCGCAGCCATTGCCGCAGCAGGCGTCCAGGTCGGGCTGCTCGGGCGGCTGGGGCATGGGGTCGGCGGAGGCGGCGGGATCTGCGGAATCTGGGAGAGGCGCGGTGGTCATGGGGGTGATTGTCCAGCAGCTCCTGCCGTGGCTGCTGCGCGCGGGCTAAAGGGCATGGGGCCGCCAGGGTGCAAGTTCAACTCAAACAGCGCGGCGCCGGGAAATCGATCACGCTGCGGATGATCTCGCGCATTTCCGTGATCAGCGGCCGGGCATCGTCGCGGCGCCATTGCACGGTGTAGGTCAGCGGAACCAGCGCGCTGTGCTTTGCGGCCTCGGCGCTGCCGTCCAGCACGCGCAGGCGGCCGCGTTGCTGCAGGGCCAGGGCCCATTGCTCGGGCATGTAGGTGAAGCCCAGGCCGTCCACCACCATGCCCACCACGGCGCCCCAGCTGTTGCAGGAAAGACGCCGCTCCACGGCCAGGCCGTGGCGGCCCAGCCAGTCGTCCAGCGTGCGCGTGGCGCCCGAGCCGGTGGGCAGGGCGATCAGCAGTTGCTCGCGCACCAGGCGCCGGGGCAGGCCGGTGCCGGCGCGGGCAATGAAGTCGTCGCTGGCGGCCCAGACGAAGCGCACCTGGGCGACCTGCTCGAAGGCCAGGCTGCTGCGCGACGATGGCCCGGCGATGACCACGCAGTCCAGCTCGCCATCGACGATGCGCTGCTCCAGCACCTGGCCGATGTCGGTGTGGGGCTCCAGCTGCAGGTCGGGGTGCAGCTCGGCCACCTTCTGCACCAGTCGGGGCAGCCAGGTCAGGCCGCTGAGTTCGCCAAAGCCGATGCGGCAGCGGCCCTGCAGGCCCACGCTGCGGCCCGCCGCCTCGCGCAGCTGGGCGGCGCCGTGCAGCAGCTCGCGGATGCGCGGCAGCAGCTGCTCGCCCTGGGGCGTGAGTTCGGCGGCGCGGCCGCTGCGGTCGAACAGCTGCACGCCCAGTGAGGCCTCCAGCTCCGCAATGCGCTTGGACAGCGATGAGACCGACAGGTGCACGCGGTCGGCGGCCACGCTGAAGTTCAGGCAGGTGGCGGCCCAGTAGAAGGCTTCGAGCTGTTTGAGGGTCATGGCGATATTTTCACAAAAGCGAAACATTGATTCCGATTTATTTCGCTTTTCTTTGGAATTGCGCCCTCCTACATTGGTTGGCAATGCCTACGCCTGCCGTCCCTGCCGCTTCCGCCACGCCACCGCGCCGCCTGCGCGGCGTGCTGTCGCTTGACGATTTCGAGCGGCTGGCGCGGCGCCATCTGCCGCGCCCCATCCATGCCTACATCAGCGGGGCGGTGGAGGACAACGCCTCGCTGGCGGACAACCGCCGCGCCTTTGCCGAGCTGGCCTTCGTGCCGCGCGCGCTGGTGGGCGTGGCACAGCGCGACCCCTCCTTCGAGCTGTTCGGGCGCCGCTACGGAGCGCCCTTCGGCGTGGCGCCCATGGGCATTGCCGCGCTGTCGGCCTACCGGGGCGACCTGGTGCTGGCCCAGGCCGCACAGCAGGCGGGCGTGCCGGCCATCATGAGCGGCTCCTCGCTGATCCGGCTGGAGGAGGTGATGGCGGCCGCGCCCCACACCTGGTTCCAGGCCTACCTGCCGGGCGACCAGGGCCAGATCGATGCGCTGCTGGACCGCGTGGCCGCCGCCGGCGTGCAGACCCTGGTGATCACCGTGGACACGCCCGTGGCCGCCAACCGCGAGAACAATGTGCGCGCCGGTTTCTCCACGCCGCTGCGGCCCGGGCCGGGCCTGGCCTGGCAGGGCATCAGCCACCCGCGCTGGCTGTTCGGCAGCTTTCTCAAGACCCTGTGGCGGCACGGCATGCCGCATTTCGAGAACAACTATGCGCACCGGGGCGCGCCCATCCTGTCGGCCAGCGTGATGCGCGATTTCTCGGACCGTTCCCACCTGGCCTGGCCGCATCTGGCTGCCATCCGCCAGCGCTGGCAGGGGCAACTGGTGGTCAAGGGCATTCTTTCGGCCGCAGACGCCGTGCTGGCGCGCGACCACGGCGCCGACGGCCTCATCGTCTCCAACCACGGCGGGCGCCAGCTCGACGGCGCCGTGGCACCGCTGCGCGTGCTGCCCGGCATCGTGCGCGCCGTGCCCGGCCTGCCGGTGATGCTGGACAGCGGCGTGCGCCGGGGCACCGATGTGCTCAAGGCCCTGGCCCTGGGCGCGCGCTGCGTGTTCGTGGGCCGGCCCTTCAACTACGCGGCCTCGGTGGCCGGGCCGGCGGGCGTGGCCCACGCCATGGCCCTGCTGCGCGAGGAGGTGCTGCGCGACATGGCCATGCTGGGCGCCACGCGCCTGGACCAGATCACGCCGGCCTGCGTGCGCCATGCGCAGGCCTGGGATGCGTTCTGAGCGGCAAGACAGCGGCATCGACACAGACACAGACACAGACACAGATACGGACACAGACGGAGACACAGCAGTGAGCAAGATTCCCGGATTCCATATCCACGCCCGGCCCGAGGCCGCCCTTGGTGATGCGCTGCTGCAGCGCTACCGCGGCTTTCCGGTCGCCAATGTCAGCGACGCCATGAGCCGCACCACGGGCACCTCGGCGCTGCGGCCCTTCCACCGCAGCCAGGGGCCGCTGGTGGGCCGTGCGCTGACCGTGCGCACGCGGCCCGGCGACAACCTCATGGTGCACCAGGCCATCGACATCTGCGGCCCCGGCGACGTGATCGTGGTGGACGCGGGCGGCGCCGGGCCCAACGCCATCATTGGCGAGATCATGCTGGCGCTGATGATGGCGCGCGGCGCGGCCGGCATCGTCATCGACGGGCTGATCCGCGACAGCGACACCATCGGCCAGCATGAGCTGCCCGTGTATGCGCGCGGCGTCTCGCACCGTGGCCCCTACAAGGACGGCCCCGGCGAGCTGCATGTGCCCGTCAGCATTGACGGCATGGTCGTCCACCCGGGCGACCTGGTGCTGGGCGACGGCGACGGCCTGCTGGCCGTGCCCGCCGCCGAGGCCGTCGCCATTGCCGACCGCGTGGAGGCCATACAGCGCGACGAGGCCGACGTGCTCGCCGCCATTGCTGCAGGCCGCGCCGACCGCTCCTGGGTGGTGCGCACGCTGGCCGCCAAGGGGGTGCTGTGATGGACCGCCGCGTTGTCCGTTTCGACTACTGGCTGGACGCGGCCTTCGACCGCATCGTCTCGGCCGCGCCTGGCGTGCAGCTGATCACCTGCCGGCGCGAGGGCGACGATGCCGCCGCCTGGCAGGCCCTGGCCGGCGCACAGGTCTACCAGATCACGGCCGCCAAGGACGAGCTGCCGCGCCACTGGTTCGCCACGGCGGACCTGCTGGCGCGCTGCCCCGATCTGCTGGCCGTGTCCTCCAGCGGCTCGGGCTGCGACACCATCGACATCGAGGCCTGCACGCGCGCCGGCGTGGCCGTGATGAACCAGTCGGGCGGCAACGCGGATTCGGTGGCCGAGATGGCCATCGGGCTGATGCTGTCCGTGCTGCGCCGCATCAACGAATCCGACCGCCTGCTGCGCACCCCTGCCCGGGGCTTCAGCCGCGAGGACGTGATGGGCCACGAGCTGCGCGGCCGCACCCTGGGCCTGGTGGGCGTGGGCGAGGCCGGCAGCCGCGTCGCGGCCCTGGGCCGGGCCTTCGGCATGCAGGTGATCGGCTGCGACCCGGCCTACGACGCGGCCGGCCTGGCGGCGCGCGGGGCCGAGGCCGTCGGCTTCGACGAACTGCTGCAGCGCGCGGACATCGTCTCCCTGCACTGCCCGCGCGATGCCTCCACGCTGGGGCTCATGAACGCCGCTGCCTTTGCGGCCATGAAGCCGGGCGCCGTTTTCGTGAGCACGGCGCGCGGCGGTATCCATGACGAGGCCGCCCTGCACGCCGCCCTGGCCAGCGGCCACCTGGCCGGCGCCGGGCTCGATGTCTGGGACCAGGAGCCGCCGCCCGCCTCCCATCCGCTGCTGGCCCTGCCCCAGGTGGTGGCCACCTTCCACACCGCCGGTGTCACGCACGAGGCCCGGCGCAACAACGCCGAGCTGGCCGCCACCCAGATCGTGCAGTTGCTGGCCGACGGCCAGCGGCCCGCGCGCCTGGTCAATCCCGAGGTCTGGCCGCATGCGCGCGAGCGCATCGCCCGGGCCTTGGACCCGTCCCGTTCCCTGTCCTTTTCCCCGTCCCGTTAGCCGCTTCCTTCACCATGACTACAAAGCCTCTCAGACCACTGCAAGAGGCGACCCAGGAGACAAAGATGACACAGCAAGCAAGGCGCGCATTGTGCGCAGGCCTGGCCGCCGCCTGCATGGCGCTGCCGGCCCTGGCCCAGGCCCAGACTCAGGGCGAGGCCCCCTATCCCTCGCGCAACATCGAGATGATCGTGGCCTACGGGCCCGGCGGCGGCACCGACCTGGTGGCGCGGCTGCTGGCCCGCCATCTGGAAAAGAAGCTGGGCGGCAGCGTGGTCGTGCTCAACCGCCCCGGCGCGGGCGGCGGCATCGGCTTTGGCGAACTGGCGCGCGCCAAGCCGGATGGCTACACCATCGGCTTCATCAACACGCCCAACGTGCTGACCATCCCCATCGAGCGCAAGAGCAGCTTCCACTGGAGCCAGTACGACCTGCTGGGCAACCTGGTGGACGACCCGGGCGGCTTTGCCATCCACAACAGCAACGCCATCACCACGCTGGCCGGCCTGGCCGCCTACGCCCGGGCCAACCCCGGCGCCGTGACCGTGGGCACCACGGGCACGGGCTCGGACGACCACCTGGCCATGCTGCTGTTCGCCAAGGCCACCGGCACGCAGCTCACCCATGTGCCCTACAAGGGCGCGGGCGAGGTGCGCGCCGCCGCCACGGGCCAGCAGATCACCATCGGCGCCATCAACGTGGGCGAGGTGCTGGCCTACCAGAAGGGCGGCACTCCCATCCGCCTGCTGGGCCAGATGTCGGCCGCGCGCAGCTCGCTGGCGCCCCAGGTGCCTACATTCAAGGAGCAGGGCATCGATATCGAGCTGGCCTCCCTGCGCGGCCTGGCCGCGCCCAAGGGCTTGCCCGAAGGCGTGCGCAAAAAGCTGGTCGATGCCGTGGCCACCATCGCGGCCGACCCGCAGTTCAGGCAGCAGGCCGAGGCCATGTACGCGCCGCTGCGCTACCTGGCGCCACTGGCCTACGCGGCCGAACTGGAGCGCACCGAGGCCGGCTTTCGCAAGCTCTGGACCGAAATGCCCTGGCAGGACGGCAAGCCCTGAAGGCCCTGGCCATGCAAACCTTTGAATGGACAAGGACAACTGCCATGACCCCTCTGTCGCGCCGCAGCCTGGCTGCGCTCACCCTGTGCACACTGGCCCTGCCCGCGCTGGCGCAAGGCCCCATCACCCTCATCGTGGGCTGGCCTGCGGGCGGCCCTTCCGACAACGTGGCGCGGCTGGCGGCCACGCGCATGAGCGAGGCCCTGGGCCAGCCCATCACCATCGACAACCGGGCCGGCGCGGGCGGCAACCTGGGCAGCGACGCGGCAGCCCGCGCAAGGCCCGATGGCAACACCATCATGCTGGCCACCGTGGCCTCGCACGGCCTGAACTCCGCGCTCTACGCCAAGCTGAACCACGACCCGCTCAAGGACTTCGCGCCCATCGGCATGATCACCACCTCGCCCAGCGTGCTGCTGGTGCCCGTGGCCTCGCCGCTGCGCTCGGTCAACGATCTGCTGGAGGCGGCGCGCGCCAGGCCGGGCCAGCTCAACTACGGCTCGGGCGGCGTGGGCTCCAGCCAGCATCTGGCCGGCGCCAGCTTCAAGCAGCTCACGGGCGTGGATGTCACCCACATCCCCTACAAGGGCACGGCCCCGGCCATGACCGACCTGATGGCGGGCCGCGTGGACTTCGTGCTCACCACCGGTGCCATCCCCTTCATCCGTTCAGGCAAGCTGCGCGCCCTGGCCGTCGCCTCGCGCCAGCGCCTGCCGGCCCTGCCCGATGTGCCAACGTTCGAGGAAGCAGGCGTCAAGGGCTTCTACACCGACTCCTGGTACGGCCTGGTTGCCCCGGCCGGCACGCCGCGCGCGGCGCTGGAGCGCCTGAACGGCGCACTGGCCACGGCGCTGCGCAATCCCGAGGTGCAAAAGCAGTTCATCGACCAAGGCTCGCTGCCCGTCAAGCCCATGGGCGTGGACGCGTTCTGGCGCTTCGTGCGCGAGCAGATGCCCGTGGCGGCCGAGCAGGTGCGGGTGTCGGGGGCCAGGGCCGAGTGAGCGCAGCCGGGTGCGGCAGCGCAGGATCGGCACGGGCGCCTGCACAGCCGCAATGCAGCCAGCGTGTCACTGGCAGGTCACTGGCAGGTCACTGGCAGGTCACTGGTAGGTCACTGGTAATTGAGCGTGAAGGTGGCCCGTCCGTTGGCCAGGCCCGTGGTGACGGAGGGCTGGGTCTGGACATAGCGCGCCGTCAATGGAATCACGTGGTTTCTGGTGTCTGGGGTGATGGTGCCCGCCTGCCACTGGTTGGGATTGCCGAAGTTGGCGGAGTCCTCGCCGTAGCTGATGACCTTGTCGCTGCTGCGGATCTGGATGCCGATGCCGGCAGCCCCTCCGGTCACCGTCAGCACATCGGAGCGGTTGGCGGCATCGTTGGCATCCGTGAGCGTGACGAACGGGCGCAGGGTGGAATTGGCTTCGCCCCCGGTGCAGATCAATTCCAGATCGAATGGCTGGGGCGCGGAGGTAGCGCCTATCCCGTTGAACAGTGACCTATTGATTCGCTGCAGGTTCACGGCGATGTTGCTCGTCTTCACCCGGCAACTGGCGCCTGTGCGCACCACGGTGCTGCCGGTCGCCTTCACGAGCCAGTTATTGCAAAGGCTATTGCAGTCAAACTGGGCGGATGAATAGCTGCTGACGCTGAAAGTGCCCGATTGAACGGCGCCTGTCTTGATGAGTTGCATCCATATGGTTTGCTCATGTACATCATTCCTTAGCCATCCCGTGGCCCCTGCATTGTTGGACGTAGTGGTGATGGACATGGTTTTGCCATTGGGGAAATTCCTGGCTTTCCATATGGCACGCCAACGGACTCCTATTCCGCGCAAAGATGTGGAGTAGATATCGCCGTCCAGCGTGGTGGGGTTCATGATTTTGGGCCATATTTCTGAAGATGGCCCCGAAAGCACACTGTAGGAAATTGTGTCGAGGGTGGATTTGACCATGGGCGATTCCCATAGCACTGATCCATTCATGATATTTCCTGCGGGAACGTTGATGATTTCCGGTAGTTGGATGGTGGACGACGCCGGGGTAAATATGCCTCCATAAATGGAGCTTACAGAAAAGCAAAGCGTTGCCGGAATGAGAAAATATCTGATTTTTTTCATATGAATGAAACCGGAAACGATGCAGGAGAGTTTGATGGGCGTGCTCCAAAGTCTATTCCTATGATTGATGAAAATCCATAGGATCATTCTGATATTGGCAATGCTTTTTCATGACTCCAATGCCGTGTTCCGTGCGCTGCCGTGGCGCGGCATTGCCACCGGGTCCGGCCTGCGGCACACCTGGCGCAAGCGGCGCCAACGACGTGGGCGGCCGCCTGGGCCGCCAGCACCGAGCGCTTGCCGCTGCGGCACAGCAGCAGGGCCACGGCCTCCTTGCCGCCGTGCGGGGCCAGGCGCGCTTCCAGCTCGCGGGCAAAGCGCGGGTTGCGCGTCAGCGCCGTGCCCGTGGCCCAGGGCACGTGCAGGGTGCCGGGCACCTGGCCGACGAACTTGCGTTCCTCGGCCGTGCGCACATCGACCAGCACGGCCTGGCCGGCCTGCACCAGCGCCCAGGCCACGGGCGGGCGCACGCCGCCTGCGTGGCCCAGCCCCTGTGCGCGGGCGTGGTCCTGTGCCTCCTGCAGCGCCCGGGGCAAGGCGGTTTCCAAAGTGAGGGCTGTCATGTCGTCGTCCTTGCGGAGAGTTCGCGGGTTGGTGGCTATGGGCACCAATCTAAGAACTTCGCGGCAAGCCACCAACGAACAAGAGCGGCGTTTGATAGAAGCAAAACGTCTATGAAGGCGCCGCGCGGCGCCATGCCCGGTTCGGGTGATCAGGCCGTCAGCACCCGCTGCAGCATCCACAGGTTCAGCGACACCACCAGGGCCGCGCAGCCCCACAGCACTGCCGACATCCTTGGGCCAAAGGCCAGCTCGCCCAGCGTCTTGCGCCGCGTGGTGAACAGCAGCAGCGGCACGATGGCAAACGGCAATTGCAGGCTCAGCACCACCTGGCTGAACACCAGCAGGGCGCTGGCGCCGGTGCTGCCGAACCAGGCGGTGGCCACCACGGCGGGCACGATGGCGATGCAGCGCGTCAGCAGGGCGCGCAGCGCGGGCGACAGGCGGATCTGCAAGAAGCCTTCCATCACGATCTGCCCGGCCAGCGTGCCCGTGACCGAAGAACTCAGCCCCGAGGCCAGCAGCGCCACGCCGAACACCGCGCTGGCGATGCCCACGCCCAGCAGCGGCGACAGCAGGTGGTAGGCGTCCGACAGCTCGGTCACCGGCGCCTGGCCGGGCCGGTTGAACGCGCCGGCCGCCACCACCAGGATGGCGGCGTTCACGAACAGCGCCAGCCCCAGCGCCACCGTGGAGTCCAGCGTGGCCAGGCGGATGGCCTGGCGCGTACCCTGGAGCGTGGTGTCATGCCGGCGTGTCTGCACGATGGACGAATGCAGGTAGAGGTTGTGCGGCATCACCGTGGCCCCCACGATGCCCACGGCCAGGTACAGCATCTGCGGATCGGCCACGATCTCCATGCCCGGCAGCAGCCCGCGCAGCACGGCCGCCACGGGCGGCTGCAGCCACACCAGCTGGGCGGCAAAGCACAGGCCGATCAATGCCACCAGGGCGATCACCACCGATTCCAGGCAGCGAAAGCCCCGGCTTTGCAGCGCCAGGATCAGCATCACATCCACCACCGTGATGCACACGCCGGCCAGCAGCGGCAGGCCGAACAGCAGGTTCAGGCCGATGGCCATGCCCAGCACCTCGGCCAGGTTGCAGGCCACGATGGCGATCTCGCAGAAGAACCACAGCACCAGGTTGATGCGCGGTGAAAACTGCGCGCGGCAGGCCTGGGCCAGGTCCCGCCCGCTGGCCAGGCCCAGGCGCACGGCCGCCGCCTGGAACAGCATGGCCATCAGGTTGGAGGCAAAGATCACCGCCAGCAGCGAGTAGCCGAACTGCGAGCCGCCCGCGATGGAGGTGGCCCAGTTGCCCGGGTCCATGTAGCCCACGGCCACCATGTAGCCGGGCCCGGCAAACGCCAGCACGCGGCGCGCGTTGTCCGAGCGGCTGTCGCCGCGCGGCACGGCAATGCTGCGATGCACCTGCGGCAGGCTGGGCGTGCCCGCGTGGCCGTGGTCCGGTTCGATGGCGCCGAAGCGGCCCTGTTCAGCCGCAAGCACGGTGTCGTTCATGGGGGCCTTTCCGCCGGCGGGGGCACGCGGTTGCAGGGGGGATGCCTATCGGGCCGTCGGCACCAGGCCGCTGGCGGGCGCAATGGCTGCGGCGGCGGGTGCGGCATCAGTGCCTGCGCCGCGCCACAGCGCCACGAGATCTGCGGTCACGATGACCGCGCCGGCCAGCAGAATCAGGCTGCCCACGCAGCGGCGCGCCACGGTGGCAGGTTTCAGGCGCCGCGGCGTGCGGCCCGGCGTGCTGGCCGGCGTGCGGGGGGCGGATGAGGAAGGCAGAAGGGACATCATGGCAACTCCTTGGCAGGGGAACGCTTGTCTCGGGCCAGCCCCGGGGAAGCCCGCCTGCCCAGGCCGGTGCGGGGCAGGCGGGCGGTCCGCGTCAGGCGTAGGCGCTGCTCATCACCAGCGAGCCGTTCACGCCGGACGGGAAGAACCCGCCCTTGGTCGCCGTGTCCTTGGTCAGGTACACGATGTTCAGCACGTCGCCCGGCGAGCGGCTGTAGGCGATGCCGTTGGCATCCAGCGGCACGATGTTGGACGTGGTGGCATCCCCCGTGATGCCCTGGTCCACGTCGGTGGAGCCGTCCAGGCTGTCGCGCGCATCCGAGATGGCGCCGGCCGCCGTGCGCAGCGCGGGCGTGGCCAGTCCCTTGGCGTACAGCACCGTGCGCACCAGGCCTGCGTGGTAGGCCTCGGCGGCCAGGATGCCGGCGGCTGCCTCCAGATAGGTCTTGTTGGTGATCAGCGGCGATGCGCCCTTGTAGGCGGTGACGCCCACGTCCTCGAAGATGAAGGCCCCCAGCAGGAAGTTCTCGTCACTCGCATAGGGATCGAAGGCCGTGCCCGCGCCCACCAGCCCGGCCGCTCGCGCGGCCACCGAGAACGCGCCGTTCGGGTCGGTTCCGCCGATGTCGATCTGCGGCTGCGCCACCGCGGCCGAGCCCAGCGCCGCGCGCAGGAAGGCCACGTGGGCGATCTCGTCCTGGGCGATCTCCTTGGCGTACTGCGCCACCACGGGGTCCTTGAAGGCCACGGCACGGCCGCCCGTGATGGCGCCCTGCGTGCCCACGCCCGACTGCAGGTTGGCGGGCAGGCCGGTGCCGAACACCGCGTAGTGATAGAACTGCGACTCCAGATACTCCAGGTTGAGGGCGAAGTTCAGGATCTCCGCATCCGTGGGCCCGTTGGCCTGCGCATTCGCATCGCCCCCGCCACCGCCGCAGGCGGACAGGATCACCCCGCCCGCCATGCCCACGGCCACGCCGCTGGTCTTGCGGAAGAACTGGCGCCTGTCCTCCAGCTTCTTGGCACGTTTTTGCAAAACCCCTATCAACACTGATTCGTCGGACATGATGGTTCCTCTCGGTTCGCGGCAGGCGCGAACGGTCAACGTGAAGAATGCGCCTCCGGCCGAAAGCACACGGGTGTGGCGAAAGCGCGTTCCACTGAAGAGGTGGCCACCTGCTCCAGGGGAATGGGATGCGTCCCCGCTATCCGGCAGTACGCAGGCCGCGCAGGTCTGGATGTGCCGTAATTGAAAGTGGTTGTAATTTTTTGTGTTTGACGTCGATCGCCGTTTTTTTTGAATCCAGACCCCGCTGCGCTGCGTATCCAGATCAGCCGGAATCGTTCGGCTTGTCATCAACCCGCTAGGAGCATTCCATGGTCTCGATTCAAAACACCCGCAAGCTGGCCTCGTTCGGCCTGGCCATCGTGATGTCGGCTGCCTCCGTGGCTGCCATGGCCGATGTGATGGTGGGCGGCGCACCCATGCTGCCGTCCAAGGACATCATCGACAACGCCGTCAACTCCAAAGACCACACCACCCTGGTCGCAGCCGTCAAGGCGGCGGGCCTGGTCGATACGCTCAAGGGCCCGGGTCCGTTCACCGTGTTCGCGCCCACCAATGCCGCCTTCGAGGCCCTGCCCGCAGGCACGGTGGACACCCTGCTCAAGCCCGAGAACAAGGGCACGCTGACCACCGTGCTGACCTACCACGTGGTGGCCGGCAAGTGGGATGCGGCGGCGCTGTCCAAGATGATCAAGGACGGCAAGGGCATGGCCAGCATCAAGACCGTCAGCGGCGGCACGCTGGTGGCCAAGTCCAGCGGCTCCAAGATCATGCTGACCGATGAAAAGGGCGGCACGGCCACGGTGACCATCCCCGACGTCTACCAGTCCAACGGCGTGATCCACGTGATCGACAAGGTGCTGCTGCCCAAGTGAGCGGCACCGGCAGCGAGCGGGCCGGCCACTGACCGCCGTGGTCAGTGGCCGGAGCCTTGTGCCTTCGCCATGCGCCTTGCGGGCGCAACGCCGCAAGCCGCTGCCGGCGTCCCGGCCTGCGCGGCTAGCTTGGACAGCCGCCAGCGCGTCAGGTCGTCCGCGCCGGGGCCGGCCTCCACGCGCAGCTCGGAAAAAGGCACGCTGCGGCCCGATTCCTCCTCCACCAGCGCCAGCCGCAGGGGCGTGCCCGACTGCGCACGCACAAAGCGCATGGGCGGCTGCGCTTCTTGCTGCAGGCGCCACCGGTCGCCGACCTGGGCCAGCGCCTGGATCACCAGGGACAGGTCGCGGCCCTTGGGTGTGAGCAGGTACTCGTAGCGGTCCGGGCCGCTTTGGTAGAGGCGGCGCTCTACCAGGCCGGACTGCTCCAGCTGGCGCAGGCGGTCGGTCAGCGTGGCGTTGGTGATGTCCGTGGACTTTCTCAGGTCGTCATAGCGGCTCAGGCCCAGCATCAGGTCGCGCAGCACCAGCATGGCCCAGCGGTCGCCTACGGCCTCCAGCGTGGTGGCGATCGAGCAGGCCATGCCCTCGAAGCTCTTGGATCGCATGGAATTCCTCGTTGTCTGTTCGCGTTGTCGCAGGCCTGGAGTGTCTCAGCAAAACGCAAGCCCGGCCCGCAGAGGTGGATTGCGTGCTTGTAACTCTAATGATTGAAGTTTATAGTTGAAGCCACTTTCAACCACCGCTTGATCCAAGCAAGGACTTCTCCCATGAGCACGCATCAAGGCACCGCCGTCGTCACTGGCGCCTCCTCCGGCATCGGCGCCGTCTATGCCGATCGCCTGGCCGCACGCGGCCATGACCTGATCCTGGTCGCACGCCGCCTGGACCGGCTGCAGGCGCTGGCACAGCGCCTGCGCGACGACCATGGCCGCCAGGTCGAGGTGGTGGCCGCCGACCTGGCCGACGCCGCCGGCCTGCAGCGCGTGGAGGCCCTGTTCGATGGGCAGCGCGACATAGCCATGCTGGTCAACTGCGCCGGCCTGGGCGCCCTGGGTCCGGCGGCCCAGGTGGATGCGCGCGAAGTCGACCGCCTGGTCATGGTCAACATCCAGGCACTGACGCGGCTGTCGCTGGCGGCAGCGCGGCTGTTCGCCACGCGCGGCCGGGGCACGCTGATCAACATCGGCTCCATCCTGGCCCTGATGCCCTTGCCGGGCGCCTCCAGCTACAGCGCCTCCAAGGCCTATGTGCTGAGCTTCACGCGCTCGCTGCAGGCCGAGCTGGCACCCAGCGGCGTCACCGTGCAGGCCGTGATGCCCAGCCTGGTGCGCTCGGAGTTCTTCGGGGGCAAGCCTTCTCCTTTTCCCGAGCACCTGTTCATGTCGCCCGAGACCCTGGTGGACACGGCCCTGGCGGCGCTGGATCAGGGCGAGGCCATCTGCTTTCCCACGCTGGGCAGCACGACCGCCTGGCTGGACTTTGACCAATCGCGCGCCAATCTCGTCAAGGCGCTGACGCTCAGCGGCGTGCCGGCGGCGCGCTACCAGGCTGCGGATGCAGGCCAGCCGGCCTGACGGCCGCGCTGCGTCGCCACCCCGGATTCCCGTACTCCTCTTTTTGCCCCCGGAGAAAGCCATGCCCCTGTGGAAGATCTACCACCCCGAAAACGCCTTCAGCGATGAAGACAAACAGGCCATCGCCCAGCGCATCACGGCCGTCTACGGCGACCTGCCGCGCTTTTACGTGGGCGTGGTGTTCGAGGCCGTGGCGCGCACTTCGTTCTTCATCGGCGGCGAGCCTGCCGACGATTTCGTGCGCATCTCCGTGGACCACATCGCGCGGCAGATACGCGACGAGGAGACCAAGACACGGTTCCTCGAAGGCGTGCGGCGGCAGCTGTCCCCCTTCATTGCCGACCGTGGCCTGCGCTGGGAGATGCATGTGGACGAGACGCCCTTCAGCCTGTGGAGCATCCAGGGCCTGCGCCCGCCCGTGCCGGGCACGCCCGA
This sequence comes from Delftia sp. CH05, assembly GCF_009827015.1. Classification (NCBI taxonomy): domain Bacteria; kingdom Pseudomonadati; phylum Pseudomonadota; class Betaproteobacteria; order Burkholderiales; family Comamonadaceae; genus Delftia; species Delftia sp. CH05. The sequence continues at coordinate 19,712 of NZ_WUMG01000011.1, forward strand.
GGGGGAGAAGTGGCGCCTGGACAATCGGCCCTCTCCCCTCTGAGGACCTGCCTGCATCTCAGCGCAGCGACAGCCCTGCCGACTGGATCGCGCGGGCGTAGCGCGGGCGCTCGCTTTGCAGGCTCTGGCCCAGGTCGGCCGGGGAGCCGCCCGCCACCTTGAAGCCCATGTGCTCCAGCTGGGCGCGCACATCGGGGGCCTGCAGCTCGGGCAGCAGCGGGTTGGCCGGCTCTATGCCCACGCGCTTTTCGGCGGCGATCAGCCAGCCCGTGCGGTGCCAGTCCTGCACCACCTTGTCCACGGCGGCGATGGTGTCGGCCTCGCCCTTGCGGGTCCAGACCACGGAAGGCGCGGGCAGCACCTCGCCGGCGATGGGAGCCGAGTACTGCGCCCATTCGGGGTTGCTGCGCAGCAGCGGGTAGATCAGCGTGCTGTCATGCACGGCGGCCACGCAGTTGCCGCCCTTGAGCGCCAGCAGCGAGTCCGACGAGCTCTTGTAGCCATGCACCTGGGCGCCGTACTCGCTGGCCAGCGGCTTGGCAAAGCTGCTGCCCTGGGACACGCACACGGGCTTGCCGCGAAGGTCTTCCCACCTGGCGATGCCGCTGCCCTTGCGCACGGCGGCAGTGCCGCCCACGCGGTAGAAGGGTGTGGGCGCGTAGCCCAGGGTCTCGGCACGGTCGGGGTTCAGCTCCATGGAGGCGATCAGCAGATCCACCTTGCCGGCCTGCAGAAACTGCACGCGCGTGGCGGTCTGCACTTGGACCAGCTCGGCCTCCACGCCCAGGCCCTTGGCCAGGGCGCGTGCCAGCTCGGGGTTCCAGCCCACGAGCTGCTGGGTGGACGGGTCGATGGAGCCGAAGGGCCCGCCATTGACCAGCACGCCAATGGTGACCTTGCCGCGCTGCTTGATCTTGTCCAGCGTGGCATCGGCCCGGGCCTGGGTGCAGGCCAGGGCCAGCGCGGCGGCGATGAAGGTCAGGGATGCGGAAAGGGTGGCGCGGGGCTGGCGGCGCAGGGTGGGGCTTGTGTGCATGGCGGGAGCGGGGCGGTCGGGACGAACGAAAGATGCGTACGCCTGCATCTTCTGGCCGCCCTTGACCCACGGCAACAAAGCTTTGGGAGCATGTTTATGCGCTTTGCGTCGCTGCATCAGGGTGATCACCAGGGAAATGTGGGCCCGAGGCAGGGCGGGTCGATGGTGTAATCGCGACGGCCGGGGTGCTGCGCCCACCGGCACCTCCCAGCGAGCCCTCTTCCATGCACCAAGCCCTAGCGTCCCTACTCGCCCCTCTCGCCTGCGCTGCCCTGTTGTGTGGCAGCCCCGCGGCCCGGGCCGCCAATCCCACGAGTTCTGGCAATTGCGAGGAAAGCTCCACCAACATGTCCGAGGTGCGTGCCTGCCTGCAGGAGCAGAACGTGGCCCTGGTCAATGCCGCCTACGTCTCGCTGTCGCTCAAGCTCAAGGCGCGCATGCCCCAGGCTTCGGAAGAGCTGGAAGTGGCGCAGAGGAACTGGGTGCAGTACGCGCGCAGTGCCTGCGAGTTTCTTTCCGAGTTCAACTCGGCCAGCTTTGCCAAGGACGATGCGCGCACCAACTGCTGGAGCGACTTCGCCCGCGCCCGCGCCAAGCAGCTCAAGTCCTGGGAAATGCAGCTGGACAAGAAGCCCTGAGGGCGGGGACGCTGCTCACTGGTAGTTCAGCGTGAAGGTGGCCCTGCCGTTGGCCTGCCCCGTCGTGACTGCCGCAGCGGTCTGCACGTATTTGGCAGTCAGCGGGATCTTGAACTGGGCAACGCCCTGAACGATGGTTCCCGCACTCCATTGGTTGGTGTTGCCAGGCACGTTGGAGTCGGGGCCGTATGCGAGTGCGGTGCCATCCTTCAGTATCTGTATGCCTATTCCGGTGGCAACCGGTTTGCCGCCTGACGTGGCCTGGCTCAAGGTCAGGACGGTGCTCCGATTGCTGGTGTCGTTGGCATCGGTGAGCGTGACGTGGGGGTGCAGAACGCTTGCGGGCGCACCGCCCTTGCATTCCAGCGTGATGTCGAAGTGCTGGGGGATGGAGGTGGATTGGAGGCCCGTGAATCGCAGGATGGGCACAGCGCCCATGGGTACGGAGATGGCCGAGGCGGCCACCGAGCAGGAGGGACCGACCACCACCCTGGTGCGGCCGGACAGGTTGACGTATCCTGCGGTGCAGCCGGGGCACTGGAATCGCATCTCGACGTTCATCCCGGAGCCCGTTAGCGTGCCAGCGGAAACGTTGCCGGTTTTCACCAGCTCGATCCAGACATCCTGGCGGGATGAAGCATTCCAGAAATAACCCAGCGCGCCCGAATTATTTTCTGATTCGGTAGTAATGGGCACGGTTCTGCCACTGGGAGCCCCGGGGCCGCGCCATGTGGCCCACCAGCGGATTCCAATGCCGGGAATATTGGTGCTGTAGACATTATTGTATCCGGGCGTCTTGCTTCCGGATTGGACATTGGCAGCTACAACGGCTTTTTCAACATCGTACTCGAATGCCGTGTTCAGCACTGCTCGCAGATTAAATACGGTTACCGTAGACTTCCATAGCGTCGATCCGTTGGCGTAATTTCCGGGTACTGTTATTTCCTCGGGCAGTGAAATGCTGGAGCTGGTGGGGGAGAATACGCCACCGGCAAAGGCATTGGTGTTCATCGTTGCCGCTGAAAAGGCGATGAGAAATGGAAGGGCGATCAATGCAAGGCGGCGTACTTGCGAAGGAAATGAGGGAATGAAAGAAAAATGCATGATACTGATTCGCTCCATTGCTGAAGTATGATTCTCGAAAATATCACGCAATAGTTTTATCGAACTTTTGAGTGACTAAGGAGTGGTGGAAATGAAAGCATCGAATCATTCGATGTGTGGCCTCTTAGGTATTTCACACTCTACGCCGAAGATATGAGTTGATGCAATCAGATTGTTCTGAAAATGGAGCGTGGCTCAGTCAAAAGCCACCCATGCACGCCATTCGTAAAGAGCAAGGCCCGAGTGTCACGGAGCTCGGGCGCGTGGGAGGTCGCGCAGACAAGCCTGGTTCAGTCCGCTCGCGGCCCCGGCGACTGTCGTGAGCGCGCCAGGCCGCTCAGGTGCTGAGAGGTGCGGTCGGAGAAGCGTCCCTGGCACCTCTGGCGGCTTGCCAGAGCGCATCGGCCAGGGCTGTGATCTCAGGGGCCAGGTGCAGGCGTTCCAGCCAGCGGCCCGCAATGCCGCTGGCGCCGTGGAAGGCTCCGGCCAACTGGCCCGTGATGGCTGCCGTGGTGTCGGCGTCATCGCCCAGGTTGGCGGCCTGCAGCACTGCGCCTTCAAAGCTGTCATGCCTCGCAAAGCACCACAGGGCCGCCTCCAGGCTGTCCACCACGTAGCCGCTGCCGCGAATCTGTGCGGCCGGCTTGTCGCGATAGTCGCCACGGGCAATCTCCCGCAGGCGCGGGTTGGCGCCGTCTTGCAGAACGCCGCCCAGGTCCAGAACCTGCTGCCGGGGCAGTCCCTGCAGTGCCCGGCACAGCGCCACGGCGAACAGGCGGCAGGCCTGCAGGCATTCAGGTGCCGCGTGGGTAGTGCGTGAGCTGAGTTCAGCCATGCGCTGCACCAGGTCCTCGTCGGGGCCGAAGAACATGGGCACGGGCGCCAGCCGCATCAGGGAGCCGTTGCCGGCCTGGTCCGGGTCGGGCGACCCGGCCAGCGGATCGCCGGAGGCCAGGAAGCGCTGGATGGCCGCCCTGGTGGCCATGCCGATGTCAAAGCAGTTGCCGGTGGAACTCCAGTAGTCCCATTCGTACCAGTTGGCATAGCGCGCCATCTGGTCCTGCGGGTCGCAGCCGCCGCGCTGGAGCAGGCTTTCGGCCAGGCACAGGGCCATGGAGGTGTCGTCGGTCCACTTGCCTGCGGGCAGCGAGAAGGGGCCGCCGCCCACCATGTCGGTCAGCGGCGCAAAGCTGCCGCGCGGCTGGAATTCCAGCGTGGTCCCCACGGCGTCGCCGCAGGCCAGGCCCAGCAGGGCGCCACGGTATCGGTCCAGCGTGTCCATGGCCATGCCCGTGCTCCCGCTCATGGTCGGTCAGGAGCGGTGCTGCGCAGCCGCGCGCGCGCCTGCATGAGGGCAAAGCCCAGCAGGTTCAGGCCCTGCCAGCGCGCGGGGTCGGTGGCGCGCACATCGTCGGCGGCCAGGCCAATGCCCCAGATGGCGTCCACGGGGCTGGCCTCCACCAGCACGCGGTCGCCAGTGTTCAGCAGATAGCGGGCCAGGGCGGGGTTCTGGGAGAACTTGGCCTGGTTGGCGCGCACCACGATGTCCATGCGCGCGGCCACCCAGGCCGCTTCATCGAAGCCCTGGATGCCACGCCCCAGCTTCTTGGCCTCGCCCGGCGTGCGGCAGCGCACGATGGCCGCGTGCGCCGCCTCGTCGCCAAACAGCCGTGCCTTGCCCGCCATCATGAAATGCTCGGCCGTGGGGTAGTGCTGCCCATCGACCTCGAAGCCCGCCTCGAACCATTGGCTCATGCAGGTCTTGCCGATGGAGCCATCGGCCGCAGGCTGGTGGCCCCAGAACGGCAGGAAGCGCGGGGTGAGACCCTGGGCCATGGCGTGCTGGAGGTCTTGCAGGGAGGCGATGTGGTCTGTCGTAGTCATGGGCTGTCTCGTTGCCGTGTGTGCCGTTTCAGGAATGCGATGGAGCTTGCTGCAGCCACCACTGGCTGAAGGCCATCAGGTCTGCGTGCTGCGAGTGGGCGTGGACCAGGTCCGGCCCGGTGTTGGGCGTGCCGTTCGGGCCACGGCACACCAGGGCCGCGTGAATGCCCGGGCCAATGTCCCGGAGGTAGGGCAGATAGTCGTCCACGAAGGCGACCGGGCCGAGCCGCTGCAGGGCGTCTGCCTTGGGGCTGCGCACGCCGGTGGTCCGGCCCGTGGCGATCACGCGGTCGATGGGAAAGCCGAGGTCGCGCAGGTTGCCCAGGCGGGCCTGTTCGAAGCGCGCCGCCAGGGCCGTCACGCAGACCAGTTCGTAGCCGGCGCCCTGCAGGTCGTGGCAGGCCTGCAAGGCATTGCCCAGCGCGGGAATGCTGCGCCAGAAGGCATCGTCCATGCAGGCCCTGAACTGTTGCAGGCGCTCGCCGTCCAGCGCCTGCACGGCCCAGCGGTCCATGGCCCAGTAGGCATGGGGGTCGGCCTCGGCGGGGCGCTGGCCGAACGCGCGCTCCCAGGCACCGGCATAGGCGCGGTTGTAGTCCAGCAGCACGCCATCGGCGTCAAGGGCAATGATGGGTTTCATCGTGTTCCTCTTCGGCTCGCACGCGCAGGTAGTGCGGTGCCACGCTGTCCGTGAGCCAGACGCCGTTGTCCGAGCGGTAGAACGGGCAGGCATCGGCATGCATGCGCGCCGCATCGATCTCCAGCAGCACCAACCGGCCATAGCGCTGGCCCACGGAGCGGGCCGTGGCCAGGTTGTCGGTCAGGTGCACGTGGTGGCGGTTGCGCCGGTCCAGGCCGGTGCGCAGGATGGAGTCCAGAAAGCGCGTGGCCGTGCCATGGTAGAGGCGCTGCGGCGGCACGCTGGCCTGCAGGCCCAGGTCGATCTGCACGGAATGCCCCTGGCTGGCGCGGATGCGCAGGCCGTCGGCGCTGATGGCAAAGCGCTGCTTGGGGCAGCTTTGCACCACCTCCATCAGCAGTGCGGGCGAGATGTTGCGGCCGGCCGCCTGGGCGCCGCGCAGCAATGCGTCTATGGAGACCCAGCCCTGGGCGTCGAGGGCGAGCCCGGCGCGGCCGGGGTTGTGGCGCAGGACCAGGCTCATGAATTTGCTGGTCGATGTCAGTGTGTTCTTGTTGTTCATACGGTCCATTTCCATGGATTTTCTTGTTGTGTCGATGATTGTCCGTGCTTCGGGCTTCACACCACCAGGCAGCCCTGCCGGTCCGACAGGCCGATGGTGGCCTGCATGCCCGCCGTGAACTGCAGGTAGTCGGCCTCCATGCCGTCCGAGAAGATGACGCCATGGTCGGGCATGCGCGAGCGCAGGGTCAGCGGCTGGCCGGCGGTGACCTGGCCGTAGACCAGCTCGGCCGTGGAAGAGCGGCTGGGAAAGGGCTCGCGCACGGCGAAGTCCAGGCGTGGCGCATCCCAGGCGAAGGGCTGGTAGTCGAAGTCGGTGGATGCGCCGCGCACGGCGCGGGCAATGCCCATCGATCCCGTGACGATGCTCTTGATCCATGCAGACGAGCCCAGCCCCGTGGCGACGATGAGGCCGGAGGACGACTGGGATTCGTGCCGGTCACCCAGCGCGATGTCGTACAGGGCGGAGGTATGGCTGCGCGGGCCGATGAACAGGTCGTTGGCGGCGCGCAGCACCTGGCCGTCGCTCAGGCGTGCTTCGGCCAGCGTGACGGCGCGCGTGGGGCGGCGGTTGGCGGCCACGTCGCCCAGCAGGGCGGCCAGGTCGGCGGGGGCGAAGGGCAGCAGCAGGCCGTCCCAGCGCGCGGGCTCGGGGTTGACGCCGATGAGCGGCTGGCCGTCCAGGTATTTCATGGTGTTGGCCACCATGCCGTCCTGGCCCAGCGCCACCACGATGTCGTCGGCGCCGAAGACGAAGTTGGGCACCAGGGCGCGGTCCACGATCTGGTAGCGGCCGCGTGCCTCCAGGGCCTGCACCACGGCCTGCAGGGCGGCGGCGTAGGCGGCGCTTTCGCGCAGGTAGTCGCCGAAGTCGGCACCCAGGTGCTCGATGTAGAAGCGCGCCTGGGACAGCGTGTGGTACCTGGCCACCAGCTCATCGAGCCGCGTGCGCCGCACCACCAGCACGGTCTTGCGTTCATTGGCGTTCACGGCGGCTCCTTGCGGGTTCGGGATCGGCCACGGCAGCTGCATGGCCTGCACCGGCGCCCATGAGCGACTGCAGCAGCTCGGGCGAGACGTTGAGCTGGCCGATGCGCTCGGCCTTCTCGGCAATGCCGCCAAAGGCCTGGGCGATGAGCTGGCCCGGCTGCATGCCCACGGCGGCCAGCGATTGCACGATGCGCGGATCGGCCTTTTCCAGGGCCTGCATGACGGCGCCCACGCGGTAGGCCTCGGCCTCGGCCAGGGTGCGGCTGTTGGCGGCCTGGCCTTCGACGAAGTCGCGGCGGCTGGTCTCCAGCGCCACGTCGGCGGACATCTGTTCGGCGCGCAGCTCGTTTTCCTTGCGCATCTGGGCGGCCTTGGCTTCCAGCTGGGCCTCGCGGATCTGGCGCTTTTTCTTTTCCACGGCCACATCGGTATCGAGCTCGTTCTGGCGGATGGCGCGCTCGTTTTCCACGGCAGCCATGCGGCGGGCATAGACGGCGTCGTCCGCAGCCTTGAGGTTGGACTCGCGCGCCTCGGCCTCCAGGGCGCGGGCGATGTCGGGCGTGGGTTTGACGGCCATGACCGAGACGCCCAGGATCTCCAGCCCCAGCGCCTCGATCTCGGGCTGGGCGGCCAGCTCCTGCTGGGCCGTGCGCGCAATGAGTGCCGAGGAGCGCAGCGCCTGCTTGAGCTCCAGCGCCTGCACGGCCTGCTGGATGATGACCTCGGCCTGCATGGTCACGCGGTCGCCCAGGCGCTGCGGGTCTTCGGACATGTATTTCTGGCCGTCGCGTGCCAGGGAGAAGTCCATCAGCGTGGCGGTCTGGCGCGGTGTGCTGATGCGGTAGGTGACCTGGCCCTGCACGGTGACGCTCTGGAAGTCGGCCGTCACCAGCTCCAGCATGAAGTGGCAGTCCTGGCTGCCCACGGGCACCGCGACCAGGGTGGTGGTGGGGGCGTAGTAGAAGAAGGACTGGCCCGCACCCTCGCGCACCACCTTGCCGGCGCGGAACTGCATGAGGTGGACCGTGGGTTGGGACTTGATGAAACGGATGCCGAACATGGTGCTTCTCCTTTTAAGTTGTTCTGTACAACTCGTGTGGGTTGCATAGTGCAACTTAAAATCAGGCACGTCAAGCACAATCCATCCCATGGCTGAAAAAAATTCCCCATCCCCGCAGGGCGCGCTGGACTTCCCGCGCCCGTTCACCACGGTGGACGTGGTCATCTTCACGGTGGCCGACGATGCCCTGCAGGTGCTGCTGGTGCAGCGCCCCACGGCGGGCAGCGAGCCGTTCCCGGGGCTGTGGGCGCTGCCCGGCGGCTTTGTGGATGTGCGCCAGGACGCAGACCTGCTGGCCTGCGCGCGGCGCAAGCTGCTGGACAAGACGGGCGTGGACAGCCCCTACCTGGAGCAACTGGGAAGCTGGGGCGGCGCGGCGCGCGACCCGCGTGGCTGGTCGGCCACGCATGTGTATTTCGCGCTGATCCCGGGCCATGACCTGATCCTGGCCAAGGGCGCGAATGCGGCCGATGTGTCGTGGTTTGCCGTCGATGAACTGCTGCGCGCGCCTGCGCTGGCCTTCGACCACGGCGAGATCCTGCGCGCAGCGGTGGAGCGGCTGCGGGGCAAGGTGGAATACACCTCGCTGCCGGCCTTTCTGCTGCCCGAGCCTTTCACGCTGCCGCAGCTGCAGCAGGCCTACGAAGTGGTGCTGGGCCGCCCCGTGGACAAGAGCGGTTTTCGCACGCGCATGATGGCGGCCGGCTTTCTGGTGGAGGCCGGCCAGGTGGAGGGCACGTCACGCCGCCCCGCCATGGGCTACTGCCTGGCCGACCGCAGCGCGCCCGTGGTGTTTCCGCGCACCTTCAGCCCGCGGGGGTGAGGGCGACCTTCGATCAGGATCAGGCGCCCAGCAGGCTGCAAAAGCGCTGCATGTCCACATTGCCGCCGCTCAGGATGATGCCCACGCGCCGGCCGCGCAGCTCCTCGCCTTTCTGGCGCGCGGCGGCCAGGCCCAGGCAGCCGGTGGGCTCGACCACGAGCTTCATGCGCGTGGCCAGGAAGCCCATGGCATCGACCAGCTCGGCATCGCTGGCGGTGAGGATGTCGGTCACGTCGCGCTGGATGATGGGGAAGGTGATGCCGCCCAGGTGCTGGGTCTGGGCGCCGTCGGCAATGGTCTTGGGGGTGTCTATGTGGACGATGCGGCCTGCGCGCAGCGACTGCTGGCCGTCGTTGCTGGCCTCGGGCTCCACGCCGTAGAGGGCGCAGCCGGGGCTGAGCGCGCGTGTGGACAGGGCGGTGCCCGACAACAGGCCACCGCCGCCCAGCGGCACGAAGAGGGCGTCGAGCGGGCCGGTTTCCTCCAACAGTTCCTTGGCGGCCGTGCCCTGGCCGGCCAGCACGTCGGCATGGTCGTAGGGCGGGATCAGGGTCAGGCCGTGGCGCTCGGCCAGGTCGCGGCCGATCTGCTCGCGGTCTTCGGTATAGCGGTCGTAGACCACCACCTGGCCGCCATAGCCCTTGGTGGCCGCCACCTTGGCGGCGGGCGCGTCATGCGGCATGACGATGGTGGCGGGAATCTCCAGCAGCCTGGCAGCCAGTGCAATGGCCTGGGCGTGGTTGCCCGAGGAAAACGCCACCACGCCGGCCTTGCGCTGCGCCGGGCTGAAGCGAGACAGGGCGTTGAACGCACCACGGAACTTGAAGGCGCCCATGCGCTGCAGGTTCTCGCACTTCAGGAAGACGCGGGCGCCCAGCGCCTCGTCCAGCGTGCGCGAGGTGAGCACGGGCGTGCGGTGGGCATGGCCCTGGATGCGTTGGGCCGCTGCGGCCACGTCGTCATAGGTGGGAAGGCTTGTCATCGGTACGGGAGAGAAGGGGTTGCTGATCGGCGGGGTGCCGGGAGCTACTTGGCGTAGCTGTAGACCGTGGCGCGCGACACGCCCAGGTGGGCGGCAATGGTCTCCATGGAGCGGCGAAGGTCCAGCAGGCCGTCGCCCTTGAGTTCACGGACCAGGGCGCGCCGCTCCTCGGGCTTGAGGGCGCGCGGCGTGGTCGCCAGGCGCGCCGCGAACTGGTCGATGCGGGCGCGCACCGCGTCGGCACCGGCCCCGGCGCCCATGGGCGCCAGCATTTCGCGGGCCGGCGTGTCGCCGCTGACGGCGGCAAAGCGGTTGAGCATGCTCTGGAAGCCCTGGAACATCGTCAGGTCCACATTCATGCACAGGGCGGCGATGTAGCGGCCCTCGGAGTCGCGGATGCCGATGGACGTGCTCTTGGCCTGGCGGCCATCGGCGAACTGGTTGGGGTAGTTGGCGATGACCTGCTCGTAGCCGGGGTCCTGGATGCGGGCCAGGCCCAGCTCCGTCGCGCCCTGGCCGACCTCGCGGCCCGAGAGATTGTTGTGGATGGCCAGCACCGCATGGGACGGGTCGAGCAGGTCATGCACCACCACCTCGCAGAACGGGGCAAGGGTCTGGCCCAGGCCTTCGGCGATCTTGGCCACCTGTTCCAGCAGTTGGCGCTGCTCGGGAGTGCGTTGTGTCATATTGGACATTTTGTTTTGAATTGGACAAAATGTCAAAACCCAGGCGACCTGCCTCCTTGTCCGTTTCTTGTGCTCCCTGCCATGTTCGACACCCTTGTTCACCTGCTGCAATCCCAGGACGCGCGCTTTCGCGTGATCGAGCACCCTGCCGAGGGCCGCTCCGACCTCGTCGCCGAAATCCGGGGCACCGCCCCCGGCCAGGGCGCCAAGGCCATGCTCTGCAAGAGCCGCGATGCGGCCGGTGCGGGCGATCCCCAGCTGTTCCTGGCCGTGCTGCCCGGCGACCGCAAGCTGGACTTCAAGCGCCTGGCCCAGGCCGTGGGCGTGCGCAAGGCCACGCTGGCCTCGCCCGAGGAGGCCCAGGCCGCCACCGGCTGCGTGATGGGATCGGTGCCGCCGTTCTCCTTCAACCCGCAGGTGCGCCTGGTGGTGGACCCGGCACTGGTGGAGCGCTTTGCCGAGATCGCCTTCAATGCGGGCCGGCTGGACCGCTCCATCGTGCTGGACTCGGCCGACTATGTGCGCATTGCCCGGCCCGCGCTGCACAGCCTGAGCGGGGATGGCGCCGATTGACCCGGGGGCCGGGCGGTGCCCACAATCGCAGCAACGCCCGCACATCCTCTCCTGACCATGACCACCCCTGCCAGGCAGTTCCCCGACCGGCCCGATGCGGCCGGCTTTGTGCGTGCGACGCTGGCTGCCGCACTGGCCCAGGTGCAGTCGCATATGGATGCCGTGGACGCCGGCAGCGGCGAGGCCGAACGCATCCACCAGCTGCGCGTGGCCCTGCGGCGCCTGCGCACCCTGCTGCGCGAATGCGCAGGGCTGGCGCCCGGCATGCGCGCCGAATGGGATGCCCCGCTGGCCCTGGCCTTTGCGCGCCTGGGCACGCTGCGCGATGCCGGCACCCTGGCCGACGTGGTGCGGCCGCTGCTGCAGGACGCCGATGCGCCCTTGTGCGAATGGGCCGTGCCGGATGCCGGGCAGGCCGACGCGGACGCGGCCGCTGCGGTCCGCGAGCTGCAGTTCCTGCAAACGCTGGCCGAGATCCATGCGCTGGCGCAGGCGCCTGCAGGCAAGCGGCAGCCCGGCCTGGTCAGCCTGTCCGCCGCAGGCACGCGCAAGTACCTGGCACGGCGGCTGGCGCGCCTGCACCGCCAGGTGCTGCGCGACGGCCGGCAGTTCGACCGCCTGCCGCTGGCGCAGCAGCACCGCGTGCGCAAGCGGCTCAAGCGCCTGCGCTACCTGGCGGACTTCGCGCGGGAATTCGCGCCCGGAATGTGGCCCGGCAAAAAGGGCCGGCGCTTTGCCGAGGCGCTGGTGCCCGCCCAGGACGCGCTGGGCCTGCACAACGACATGGCCGTGGCGGCCGCGCTTTTTCGTGACCAGGCCGGCACGGATCCGCGCGCCTGGTTTGCCGCCGGCTACCTGCAGGCCCGCCTGGCCACCAGCGCGCGCAGCAGCCGCCGCGCGCTGCGTGCGCTGGCCCACGTGCCGGGCTTCTGGGCCTAGACCGCATCAGCGATAATCCGCCGCTGGCGCACCGCCGCAGCCCCTGGGCCGTGGCGGTGCGCTGTTGCTGAAGGTGCCCCATGCCGCTTGCCGGCCAGGGGTTCAACGGGAAGCAGGTGCGCGATGCCATCGAGGTGGCCGCTCGCAATGCCTGCGCTGCCCCCGCAACGGTCAGCGGAATACAACTCCCCACGCTGGCGCGCCACCCACCGGTTGCGCGCCGCAAGCCACTGTGTCTGGACGGACATGGGAAGGCGGGGATGCCTGCTGCAGCGCGCCCACGATGCGCGCCGCAGCGTTCCGCAAGCCCGGATACCGGCCTTCTGCATTGCTTTCGGACGCCGCGGGAGTGCGCCTGTCCGGTCCGGCCCCAGCCTGCGCTGCCGTGGCCGGCTCCGGCGTGCGCGCCGTGCGGCGTGGTTCAGACGATAGGCCCCACGGGTGACTGGGGCAGTTGGATTCAACGCATGCGCTTCGCTTCTTTGGCCGCCGATTGTTCCGGCCCCTTTCCCCTTCCTCCCTTCCTGCGCCCGGCCACCGCTGCGGCCGTGCTGGCCTGCTGCGCCGCGGCGGCCGGCGCCGCACAGGAACCGGCGGCCGGCAAAGCCGGTGCACCCGCCGACGATGCGCTGGACGCCGTCTTCGTGACCGCCACGGCGCGGCCCGAGGCGCGCAGCCGCATCGCGGGCACCACGCAGACCATCGACCGCGAGGCCATAGAGCGCTCCAGCGCGCGCTCGGTCACCGACCTGCTGGCCGAGAACGCCGTGGGCTTTCTCAGCGAATGGACGGCGGCCCAGACCTCGATGAACCTGCGCGGCGCCTCCACCGACGGCCAGGGGCGCGACTTCCGCAGCCAGGTGCTGGTGCTGGTCAACGGCCGGCGCGCGGGCACGGCCAACCTGTCCAAGCTCAGCCCCTCGGATGTGGAGCGCATCGAGATCGTGCGCGGCCCGTCCTCGGTGATCTACGGCAGCCAGGCCATGGGCGGGGTGGTCAACATCATCATGAAGACGGGGGCTACGGCGCCCGGCACGCGTGCCCAGGTCCAGGCCGGCTCGTGGGACCTGTGGCGCACCGATGCGCAGACGGCCGGCGCCAATGACCGCTTCGACTGGTACTTCGGCGTGAGCGCAGGCGGGCGCGGCGACTACGAGTCGGGCGATGGCGGCACGCGCATGGAGAACACGGGCTGGAAGCGGCGCGGCGCCAGCGGCGCCCTGGGCTGGCAGCTGCACGAGCTGCACCGCGTGGAGCTGCAGCTGCGCACGGACGGCATCTACAACGCGGGCTTTCGCGGATCGGGCGCCAACATCTACAGCCGAGACAACCGCAGCAACCGCTCGCTGGACCTGACCTACGAGGGCGCACTGCCCGGCCAGCGCCTGAGCTGGACGACCCACCTCTACAGCCTGGTCGATACCGATGAGTTCAACTGGGCATCGCCCGTGATCCGCTCGGGCAACAGCGCCGTGCCCGGCACGGCGCGCGACTACAACCACCGCCAGCTGGACGCCACGGGCCTGCGCTTTCAGCCGCGCCTGCGTGTCAGCCAGACCAATGACCTGCTGATGGGCTTCGACTGGGAGCGCAGCAAGCTGCGCTCCGACCGCCTGCGCGTGGCCATGCCGGGCGGCCCGGCGGGCCAGGTTGCGCCCTACGACAACAACCAGACCGAGCAGGTGCACGCGCTGTACGTCGAGGACGCGCAGACCCTGTTCGACGACCGCCTGACCCTGCGCGCCGGCCTGCGCAAGACCTGGGGCACGACACGCTTCGACGAGACGCCCAACCTGGCCCTGGCCCAGGCCAGCACGCGCGACTACGACAACCACACCTGGTCGGCCGGCGCCACCTGGAAGGCCACGGACCGGCTCACGCTGCGCGCTGCGGCCTCCACGGGCTTTCGCGCGCCCACGGCCACGGAGCTGGCCTCGGACTTCACGGCCGTCGGCGGTGGCCGCACCTTCGGCAACCCCAACCTCAAGCCCGAGACCAGCCGCCAGATCGAGGTCGGCGCCGCGCTGCAGCAGCCCGGCTGGCGCGTGGATGCGGCCCTGTTCCAGAACACCATCAGCGACCGCATCATCACCGTCTCGCGCGGGGCCACGACCAATACCTCGGACTACGCCAACAACGCGGCCGACATCGTGGCGCGCGGCCTGGAAATGCAGGCCGACATGGACCTGGCGCGGGCGCTGAACCTGACGGGCCACCAGCTCAAGGCCTGGGCTGGCGGCTACTACCACTTCAGCATGCGGGACAAGGGATCGCCGGCGTCGGCCAATACCGACAAGGTGCAGCGCATGTACCGCTACGAGGCCTCGGCCGGCGTGCGCTACGGGCGCGGCAGCGGGCGGCTGCAGGGCGACTGGAGCCTGCAGCTGTCCACGCTGCTGCGCGGTCCCATGTGGTACGACACGGAAGAGTCGCTGCTCATCCCGCAGGGCGAGCCCCGCAGCACCTTCATCCACCGCAAGGGCGCCTTCACCATCTGGAACCTGCGTGCCGACTACCGCGTGTCGCCGGGCGTCAAGCTGTTCGCGGCCGTGAACAACCTGTTCGACCTGAACCGCCACCCCATCTTCATCGCGCTGGACCGTGCGCCCTGCATCGCCAACCCGGCGTACCAGAACGGCGGCTGCGGAACGTCGATGGCGGGCCGCGAACTCATGGTCGGCCTGCAAGCAGAGTTTTGAGGACCATGGCATGAGGCAATCCAGCACCACGCGCCGCCAGTTGCTGCGCCAGGGCGCGGCAGCGGCCCTGGCCTGCGGCCTGCCCGCGGCCTGGGCCGACACCGTCGCTGCAGGCGGTCCGGTGGTGCTGCAGGATGCGCTGGGCCGGCGCGTGGAGATTGCCGCGCCGCCGCAGCGCATCGTCTCCATCTTTGCCTCCAATACCGAGCTGGTGGCCGCGCTGGGCCTGCTGGACCGCGTGGTGGGCGTGGAGGATTTCACGCGCTTTCCACCGGGCGTGGAGCGCATTCCCAAGGTGGGCGGGCGGCTGGGGTTCTCGGTGGACGCCGTGGTGGCGCGCCAGCCGGACCTGGTCATCGTCACGCCCGCGCGCCAGGCGGCGCACCAGCTGGTCGATCCCATGGAGCGCATCGGCGTGCCGGTGATGGTGCTGCTCAGCCGCTCGCTGGCCGAGGTGATGGACAACCTGCGCCTGGTGGCCCGCGCCACGGGCGTGCAGGCGCGCGGCCAGGCGCTGGCCCTGGCGCAGGAGGCGCGGCTGCTGCGCGTGGACCGGCAGGTGGCCGGCCAGCCCCGGCCGCGCGCGCTCATGGTCACGGGCCGGCTGGGCAACGGCATGCTGCTGGCGGCACGCCCTGGCACCTATACCGGCGAGGCCATGGTGCGCGCGGGCGCTTCGTTCGCGCTGGACGGCCTGGGCACCGTGCCCCAGGTCTCGCCCGAGGCCGTGCTGGCCGCCGACCCCGATGTGCTGCTGTTCGCGGGCACGCAGGAGGCCATGCAGGACCTGATCGGCCAGCGCGGCTGGCGCGACCTGCGTGCCGTGCGCGGCGGCCGGGCCACCACGGTGGCGCGTGCCGAGTTCCTGATTCCCGGGCCGCGCACCTTCGGCGGCGTGGAAAAGCTCTCGCGCTGGCTGCACCCTGCGGCCTGGGCCGGGGAGGCCGCATGAATTCCCTTTCACATCCACCTGCGTGGCGCCCCTGGGCCGGTGCGGTCCTGCTGCTGCTGGCCAGCCTGCTGATCGCCGCCTGCGCGGGCCACCAGTGGGCCAGCCCTGCCGACCTGCTGGCCGCGCTGGGCGGCGAAGACAGCCTGCGCAGCCGGCTGCTGCTGCAGTGGCGCGTGCCGCGCGTGCTGGCAGCCGCCCTGGTGGGCGCGCTGCTGGGCCTGTCGGGCGCCATCTTCCAGGGCGTGTTCCGCAATCCGCTGGCCGAGCCCTATCTGCTGGGCGCCTCGGGCGGCGCGGCACTGGGGGCGACTGTCGCCCTGCTGGTTCCCATGCATCTATTGTTCGGCCTGCCCCAGGCATGGACGCTGCCCGTGCTGGCCTTTGCGGGCGCCTGGGGTTCGACCGTGCTGGTGCTGGCCGTCTCGCGCGTGGCCGGTGCCACCGATGCGGCCGGCATGCTGCTGGCCGGCGTGGCGCTGGCGGCCGTGCTGGGCGCGCTGCGCTCGTTCCTGATGCTGGCGCTGTCCGATGAGACGGTGAGCCTGCAGGTGGTGCTCAGCTGGGTGCTGGGCGGCATACAGACGCCGTCGTGGAGCGGCCTGGGCCTGCTGGCCGGTGCCTCCCTGGCCTGCCTGGCCGGTGCCATGGCGCTGGCGCGCGGGCTGGACCTGCTGGGCCTGGGGCAGGATGCGGCCCAGGGCTTCGGCCTGGATGTGGCGCGCTTCACGCCGCTGGCCGTGCTGGCCGGCTCGCTGGTGGTGGCCGTGGCCGTGGCCTATGGCGGGCTGGTGGCCTTCGTGGGTCTGGCTGCGCCGCACATCGCGCGCTGGATGGCGGGACCGCTGCACCGCGCAGCCCTGCCGGCGTCGGCGCTCACGGGCGCCATCATCGTCACGCTGGCCGATGCGATTGCGCGCAGCATGCTGCCGCCGGCCGAAATCCCGTTGGGTCTGGTCACGGCCGTGGCCGGCGGGCCCTTCTTCATCGTGCTGCTGGCGCGCAGGCTGAGGTCCGCATGAACGGTGCCATCCCTTCCGTCACACCGCGCCTGCAGGCCCGGTCCCTCACGCTGCGCCATCGTGGCCGCAGTGTGCTGGACGCCGTCTCGCTGCATTTGCCCGCCTGCGGCGCCGTGGCCCTGGTCGGACCCAATGGCGCGGGCAAGTCCAGCCTGCTGTCCCTGCTGGCGGGGCTGCAGGCGCCTGCATCCGGCAGCGTGCTGCTGGACGGGCAAGACATTGCAACCCTGCCCGTGGCCGAGCGCGCACGCCGCGTGGGCTACATGCCCCAGCGCTTTGCGCCGCACTGGGACCTGACGCTGGCCGAGCTCATGCACATGCGGCTGGCGGGCCGGGGTGATGTCGAGGCGGCCATTGCAGGCGCCGGGCTGCAGGATTTCGCGCGCAGGCGCTGGTCCACGCTGTCCGGCGGCGAGCAGGCGCGTGCCCTGCTGGCCACCGTGCTGGCCACCGACCCGCCCGTGCTGCTGGCCGACGAGCCCGGCGCCGCGCTGGACGTGCGCCACCGCCTGGCCCTGGTGCAGGCGCTGGCGCAGCGCGGGCGCGAGCGGCTGGTGCTGGTGGTCATGCATGACCTGGACCTGGCGCTGGCGCACTTCGGGCGCGTCATCGTGCTGGACCAGGGGCGCATTGCGCTCGATGGGGACCCTGCCGAGCTGCTGCATGCGCCGGGGCTGGATGCCGTGTTCGGCGTGGATTTCGAGCGCATCGACGCACCCCCGCAAACCTTGCTGCGCGCGCGGCTGAAACAGGAGAACTGACCCCATGCGCATCGATCTGGCCGGCTGGACGCGCGACGCCACGCGCGGCGACCACCGTGAATTCCTGGCGCTGTTCGAGCGCGCCGAGCGCCTGGGTTTCCAGGGCGTGTGGTTCAACGAATTCCGCGTGCCCGATACCGCCTGGCCCTATCCCTCGCCCCTGCTGCTGGCCGCCGCCGTGCTGGCGCGCACCGAGCGGCTGCGCGTGGGCACCTCGGTGCTGGTGCTGCCGCTGCACCATCCGCTGATGCTGGCCGAGGAGATTGCCCAGCTGGACCTGCAAAGCGCGGGCCGCATCGACGTGGGCGTGGGCCGGGGCACGGAGCCGGCCGCGCTGCGCGCCCTGCAGATCGATGCTGACAGCACGCGCGAGCGCTTCGAGCAGTCCTGCCGCATTCTGGTGGAGGCGCTGTCGGGCAAGCCCATCGTGGCGGGGCAGGGGCCGTGGAGCTTCGAGGACCGGCCCGCCCTGCCTTCGACCGTGCAGCGTCCGCATCCTCCCTTGTATGTGGCCGGCTCCACGGCTGAGACCCTGGGCTTTGCCGTCGATCAGAATCTGCCCCTGCTGCTGAGCCTGGAGCCGCCCGAAGGCATGCAGCTGGAGCGCCTGGAGGCCGCTGCCCGGGAGCGCGGGCGCGATGCCGCCGCGCTGCGTGCGCGTTCATCGCTGGCGCGCTATGTCTGCATCGGTGCCGACGAGGCCGCCGTGCAGGCCCAGCTGGCCACGCTGTGGCCGCAGCTGTACCAGCGGCGCGTGTACTTTGCGGGCAAGCGCGGCGTGCCGGCCGACCAGGTGCTGCCCATCGATGTGACGCGCGTGCTGGCCGAGCAATTCATCCATGGCACGCCCGAGCAGTGCCATGCGCAGATCACCGCATTGCGCGAGCGCACGGGCATTGGCCAGCTGCGCTGCGTCTTCAACGCCAACGGCCTGTGGAGCGACGCCCAGGCCCTCGCCGGCATGGAGCTGTTTGCGCAGGAGGTTCTTCCTTCATTGCGCAGCGCCGTGCCTTTCGCCACCGTCTGACTTCCTCTTTTTTCTGGAGAACCTTCCATGCAAACCGCCAAGATTCCCGCCACCATCGTCACCGGCTTCCTGGGCAGCGGCAAGACCACGCTGCTGCGCCACATCCTGGACAACGCGGGCGGCCGGCGCATTGCCGTCATCGTCAACGAGTTCGGCGAGCTGGGCATCGACGGCGAGATCCTCAAGGGCTGCGGCATCGGCTGCGACGACGAGGGCAACGAGCGCGAAGGCGCGCTGTACGAGCTGGCCAACGGCTGCATGTGCTGCACGGTGCAGGAAGAGTTCTTCCCCGTGATGCGCGCGCTGGCCGAGCGCCGCGACCAGATCGACGCCGTGATCATCGAGACCTCGGGCCTGGCCCTGCCCAAGCCCCTGGTCCAGGCCTTCCAGTGGCCCGAGATCGCCAACGTGTTCACCGTGGACGCGGTGGTCACCGTGGTGGATACGCCGGCGGCCGCCAGCGGCCAGTTCGCCGCCAATCCCCAGGCCGTGGACGAGCTGCGCCGCGCCGACCCCAACCTGGACCACGAATCGCCGCTGCACGAACTCTTCGAGGACCAGCTGGGCGCGGCCGACCTGGTGGTGCTCAACAAGACCGACCTGGCCGATGCCGATGCCCTGGCGCGCGTGACCGCCCTGGTGCGCGAGGAGCTGCCGCCCGAGGTCAAGATCGTGCAATCGTCCCAGGGCCGCCTGCCGCTGGACGTGGTGCTGGGCCTGGCCAAGGCGGCCGAGACCACCATCGACCAGCGCGTGAGCCACCACGACCACGACGAGGACCATGACCACGACGACTTCGACTCCTACGTGATCGACCTGCCCGCCGTGGACCGCGACCGCCTGCTGGCTGCGCTGGAGACGCTGGTGGAGCAGCACAGCATCCTGCGCGTCAAGGGCTTTGCCGACATTCCGGGCAAGCCCATGCGCTGGCTGCTGCAGGGCGTGGGCCGCCGCTTCGACCACCACTTCGACCGCGCCTGGCGCGAGGGCGAGGCACGCGGCACGCGCCTGGTGTTCATCGGGCAAGACCTTGACGAAGCAGCGCTGCGCAAGGGCCTGGAGAATGTGGCCGCCTGACCTTCCGATTCCGTACTGAAACCTGTTCCATGCACCTGCTGTCCACGCGCCCCGGCGGCTTTGTCGAGGACGAGAGCATCGTCACCCGCCTCGACCAGACGCCGGCCGACATCGTCATCCTGAGCTCGGCCGACACCACGCTGGCCCTGCTGTCCTCGGCCGTGGCCGCGCTGGCCGGGGCGTCGGCGGACTTTCCCTCGGTGCGGCTGGCCAATCTGCTGTACCTGCGCCAGCCGGCCTCGCTGGACCTGTATGTGGACGAGGTGCTGCGCCATGCGCGCGTGGTCATCGTGGACCACCTGGGCTCGGAATCGGCCTGGCCCTACGGCATCGAGCAGATCGGCTCGCTGGCGCGCCGCAAGGGGCAGCGCCTGGCCATGTTCTCGGGTGACCTGCAGGAAGACCCGCACCTGCTGGCGCGCAGCACGCTGCCGGCCGCCGCCTGCCGCCAGCTGTGGCAGTACCTGCGCTCGGGCGGCGCGGCCAATGCGCGCGAATTCCTCAAGGCCACCGTCTACCACGGGCTGGACCGGGGCGAGGCGCCGCTGCCGCCGCGCACCCTGCCGCAGGCGGCTGTCCACGTTCCCCCGGCGCTGTTCGCTGCCAGGAGCCATGCCCAGGTCCAGGCCCAGGCCCAGGCCCATGACGTGGCCGGCATCGACGACCTGCAGCGCGCCTGGACGCCGGGCGCGCCCACGGTGGCCCTGGTGTTCTACCGCTCCCACCTGCTGGCGGGCAACACGGCGGCCTTCGACGCCATGGCCCTGTCGCTGCAGCAGCGCGGCATGAACCCGCTGCCCGTGGCGCTGGACTCGCTCAAGGACCCGCTGTGCCTGGCCACCCTGCGCCAGCTCTGCGAAGACCATGCCGTGCAGCTGGTGCTCAACACCACGGCGTTCTCGGCGCTGGAATCGGGCACGGCCCTGGCCGGCGATGCGCCCGTGCTGCAGGTGATCGCCAGCGGCGGCAACCGCGAGGACTGGTGGGCCGACAGCCAGGGCCTGCGCCCGCGCGATATCGCCATGCAGGTGGTGCTGCCCGAGATGGATGGCCGCATCATCACGCGCGCCATCAGCTTCAAGGGCCTGTCCCACCGCTGCGCCTTCACCCAGGCCGACGTGGTGGCCTACCAGCCCGAGCCCGACCGCGTGGACTTCGTGGCCGACCTGGCCTGGCGCTGGTGCCGCCTGCGCAGCCTGCCCGCGCGCGACAAGCGCCTGGCCCTGGTGCTGGCCAACTATCCGGGCAGCGAAGGCCGCATCGGCAGCGGCGTGGGGCTGGATACGCCGGCCTCGGTGATCGCCATCCTGCAGCACCTGGCGGCCGAAGGCCATGAGCTGGGCGACCCCGCGCAGCTGCCCGCCGATGGCGAGGCGCTGATGCACACCCTGCAGCAGGGCATTGCCAACGACCCGGCCCAGTGGCCGCTGCGCCCGGCCTGGCAAAGCTATGCGCTGGACGAGTACCTGGCGCGCCTGGCCGCGCTGCCGGACGGCATGGCCGACGCCATCACGGCGCGCTGGGGCGCGCCCGAGGCCGACCCGCTGCTGCGCCAGGGCCGCTTCATGATCGCGGGCCTGCGCCTGGGCCATGTCTTTGTCGGCATACAGCCGGCGCGTGCATTGGTCGGTAAAGGCATGGGCGCGCAGGACTATGCGAGCTACCACGATGCCGAGCTGGTGCCGCCCCACGGCTACCTGGCCTTCTACTTCTGGCTGCGCGACCGCTTTGCCGTGGACGCCATGGTCCACGTGGGCAAGCATGGCAACCTCGAATGGCTGCCGGGCAAGAGTCTGGCGCTGTCGGGCGCGTGCTGGCCCGATGCCATCCTGGGCCCGCTGCCGCACCTGTACCCCTTCATCGTCAACGATCCCGGCGAAGGCGCCCAGGCCAAGCGCCGCAGCCAGGCCGTGATCATCGACCACCTGATGCCGCCGCTGACGCGCGCCGAAAACCACGGCCCGCTGCAGGATCTGGAGCGCCTGGTGGACGAGTACTACGACGCCCTGCTGGTCGATGCGCGGCGCGGCGCGCTGCTGCGCCGCCAGATCCTGGACATCGTGCGCCGCCAGCACCTGGACCAGGAGCTGGACCTGGCGTCCGGTGCCGCGCAGGACGACGATGCCGTGCTCGAACGCATAGACGCCTACCTGTGCGAGCTCAAGGAAACCCAGATCCGCGACGGCCTGCATGTCTTCGGCGCCTCGCCGCAGGGCCGCCAGCGCCGCGACACGCTGCTGGCGCTGGCGCGCTTCCCGTCGGACGAAGGCCAGGGCCTGATACAGGCGCTGGCCGCCGACCTGCTGGACAGCCCCGGGTTCGACCCGTTGCGCATGGAGCCCGCACGCCCCTGGACCGGCGCGCGCCCCGCCGCCCTGCAGGCCGTGAGCGACGAGCCCTGGCGCCATGAAGGCGACACGCGCGAGCGCCTGGAGCTGCTGGCGCAGCAACTGCTGGAAGGTGAGGCCCCGGCCGGTGACTGGCCGCAGACGCGCGCCGCGCTGGCGCAGGTGCATGCCGTGCTGGCGCCCGCGCTGGATGCCTGCGGCGGCGAGGAACTGCGCCAGCTGCTGCGCGGCCTGCAGGGCCGCTTCGTGCCGCCCGGGCCCAGCGGATCGCCCTCGCGCGGGCGGCCCGACGTGCTGCCCACGGGGCGCAATTTCTACACGCTGGACACGCGCGCCATTCCCACCCAGGCCGCCTGGGAGCTGGGCCAGCAGGCCACGCTCAGGCTGCTGGAGCGCTATCTGCAGGAGCATGGCGAGTACCCGCGCACCCTGGGCCTGTCGGTCTGGGGCACGGCCACCATGCGCACGGGCGGCGATGACATCGCCCAGGCCTTTGCGCTGATCGGCGTGCGCCCCAGATGGGCGCCCGGCAGCCAGCGCGTGGTGGACTTCGAGGTGGTGCCGCGCGTGGGCATGGGCCGGCCGCGCGTGGATGTGACGCTGCGCATCTCGGGCTTCTTCCGCGATGCCTTCCCCGGCGCCGTGCAGATGTTCGACGCGGCCGTGCAGGCCGTGGCCGCGCTGGACGAGGACGCCGAGGACAACCCCATACGCGCGCGCATCCTGGCCGAGGCCGAGCAGCTGCAGGCGCAGGGCATGGACGCCGTGCAGGCCCGCCTGCAGGCCGGCTGGCGCGTGTTCGGCGCGCCGCCCGGCCACTATGGATCGGGCCTGGGCGGACTGTTCCAGAGCGGCGACTGGCAGGGCGATGCCGACCTGGCCCAGGCCTACCTGGGCTGGAGCCAGCATGCCTACGGCCAGGACGCCGAGGGCGTGCCCGCAGGCGATGCGCTGCGCCGCCGCCTGGGTGAGCTCGACGTGGTGACCCACAACCAGGACAGCCGCGAGCACGACATCCTCGACTCGGGCGACTACTTCCAGTTCCAGGGCGGCATGGCCTCGGCCGTGCGCCACCTCTCGGGCCGCCAGCCCGCGCTCTACCACGGCGACCATGCCAACCCGGCCCAGCCGCGCGTGCGCTCGCTCAAGGAGGAGATTGCGCGCGTGGTGCGCTCGCGCGTCACCAATCCCAAGTGGATGGACGGCGCCAAGCGCCATGGCTACAAGGGCGCCTTCGAGATGGCGGCCACGGTGGACTATCTCTTCGGCTTCGACGCCACCACGCAGCAGGTGGGCGACCACCAGTACGCCCTGGTGGCCGACGCCTATGTGCTGGACGCGGCCACGCGCGACTTTCTCGTGCAGCACAATCCGCAGGCCCTGCGCGACATGCTGGAGCGCCTGCTCGAAGCCATGCAGCGCGGCCTGTGGGAGCAGCCTGGCGACTATCGCCAGCAGCTGGAAGACCTGCTGCTGGAACATGAAAACCATCTCGAAGGATTGCGCGCATGACCGCATCTCCTGACCTGGGCAGCGGCGCCCCGCCCGCGCTGCCGCCGCTGTTTCCCTTTGCCGCCATTGCCGGCCAGCCCCTGCTGTGCCAGGCGCTGCTGCTGGCCGCCATCGACCCGCAACTGGGCGGCGTGCTGATCGAGGGGCCGCGCGGCACGGCCAAGTCCACGGCCGCGCGCGCGCTGGCCGAGCTCATCGATGCCGCGCCCTTCGTCACGCTGCCGCTGGGCGCCTCGCTGGAGCATCTGGCCGGCTCGCTGGACCTGGGCCAGGCCATGGCCGGCCATGCGCTCAAATTCGCGCCCGGCCTGCTGGCGCGCGCCCATGGCGGCGTGCTCTATGTGGACGAGATCAACCTGCTGCCCGATGCCCTGGTCGATGTGCTGCTGGATGCCGCCGCCAGCGGCGTCAACGTGGTCGAGCGCGACGGCATCTCGCACCGCCACGCGGCGCGCTTCGTGCTGGTGGGCACCATGAACCCCGAGGAAGGCCAGCTGCGCCCGCAGCTGCTGGACCGCCTGGGCCTGTGCGTGCGCCTGGCCAATGTGCAGGATGCGGCCCAGCGCCAGGCCATCGTGCGTGCGCGGCTGCTGTTCGATGCCGACCCCGCAGCCTTCCGCGCCCGCCATGCAGACGCCCAGGCCGCGCTGGCCGCGCAGCTGCGCACGGCACGCGAGCGCCTGCAGCCGGCCGGCGCGCTGCCCTGGTCCGACGCGGTGCTGCAGGCCGCAGGCGCGCTGTGCATTGCCGCCCAGGTGGATGGCCTGCGGGCCGACCTGGTGCTGCTGCGTGCCGCACGCGCCTGGGCCGCCTGGCTGGGCGATGCCGAGGTCACGCCCGACCATGTGCAGGCCGTGGCCGAGTTGGTGCTGGTGCACCGCCGCAAGCCGGGGGCGCCGCAGCCGCAGCAGCCACAGCCGCAGCAGCCATCCCCACAGCAGGCGCCATCGAATCCGCCTTCGCAGTCGCCGGCACAAAGCCGGCCGCCTGACCAGGCCACGGCCAACGGCGAAAGCGGCAGCCAACCCTCCGAGGCCGACTGGGGCGCCATGCCGCCCGAGCCCGTGGGCCTGCTGCGTGTCGCCGTGCCTTCGTTGCTGGCCCGCGAGGCCGCAAAGCCCGGAGCGCCCGCCGCAAAAAAAGCCTGAGCCCTCGCGGCCCCGCGCCACAGGCAAGGGATGCGAGGGCGGGCCAGCAGGCGGCCAGCCAGCCCCGGCTGGCCCAGGCGCAAGGCGGGCCGCCCACCGGCAGCTGGGACTGGCCGCGCACGCTGGCCGCGCGCGGCGCCCAGGCGCTGGCGCCCGAACATCTGCAGCGCCGCCGCGAGCCGCCGCAGGCCACGCGGCTGCATTGCTTTGTGCTCGATTGCTCGGCCTCCATGGCCGCCAGCGGCGCACTGGCGCGGGCCAAGGGCGTGCTGCTATCGCTGATGGAAGAGGCCTACCGCCGCCGCGAGCAGGTGGCGCTGATCTGCTTTGCGGGCACGCGCGTGGAATTGCGCCTGCCGCCGCGCAAGGCTGCGGCCTGGAATGACGACTGGATCGCGCCCATCGGCGGGGGCGGCGGCACGCCGCTGCAGGCGGCCGTGGAGCAGGCGGGCCAGTTGCTGCAGCGCCATTGCGGCGCAGAGGCCTCCTGCCAGGGCTGGCTGTGGCTGCTCACCGACGGCCGCACGCGCGAGCGGCCCGCGCGGCCTGCGGCGGCGCAGGAGGCGGGCATCGTGGACTTCGAATCGGACCGCGTGCGCCTGGGCCGGGCGGCTGCGCTGGCCGCCGCCTGGGACGCACGCCATGTGCGGGCCGATGATTTCGCAGGCTGATCTGCGGCTCTGACGAGGTCAGGCCGGCCAGCTCAGCTCGAACAGCGCGCCGCCGCGCTCGCCCGGCAGGCATTGCGCCCGCCCGCCATGGGCCTGGGCAATGGCCTGGACCACGGCCAGGCCCAGTCCGCTGCCCTTGCTGGCCCCCACGCCGGCGTTTTTGCGGCTGCGGGCGCCTTCGCCGCGCTGGAAGGCGTCGAAGATGCGCGGCGCAAGGTCCGCCGCCACGCCGGGGCCGCTGTCTTCCACGCGCACGGTGCACAGGCCCTGGCGCACGCGCGCGGCCACCAGCAGGGGGCCGGGCTGCGCATACAGCATGGCGTTCTCCAGCAGGGCCAGCAGGGCCTGGCGTATGCGCACGGGGTCGCAGACCACGGGCTGCTCGTCCAGCTCCAGCGCCAGTTGCAGGCCCGCCTGCTCCAGCGCCGGCCCCACGGCCAGGGTCACCGATCGCACCTCGCCGGCCAGGCAGGTCTGGCGCAGCTCCAGATGCAGGTGGCCGTTGTCCTGCAGGCCCAGCAGGCGCAGATCGTCGATCAGGCGGGTCAGCCCCTCGACCTGGGTCATCAGGCTGGCCAGCATGTCCTTGCTGGGCAGGAAGACGCCATCGGACAGGCCTTGCAGCCGTCCGCTGAGGATGGTCACGGGCGTGCGCAGCTCATGGGCGATGGCCGCGCTCCAGAAGGCGCGCTCCTGCGCCATGCCTTCCAGGCGCTGGGCCAGGCTGTTGAAGTCGTGCACCAGCTGGGCGGCCTCGTGCAGCGCGCTGTCGTCGGTGTGCGCGCGCGCCGAGAGGTCGCCCTGGGCCAGCTGGCGCAGGCTGATGGCCACCGAGTCCAGCGAGGGCAGGATGCGCCGCGACAGCCGCGTGGCCACGAAGATGGCGATCAGCAGGGCGATGACCAGGGTCAGCAGCACCCAGGCCAGCTCCACGCTGGAGGGCATCCAGCCGTCGGAGACGCTGGCCGGGTGAAAGGTCAGCAGCAGTGCATAGAAGGCGTACGAACCCAGCACGCACAGCACGACCACGGCCAGCGTGACGGCCGACATGGTCAGCACCACCTGCCGGCGCAGGCCCGGCACTGCGCTCATGGATCCATCCCCAGCCGGTAGCCCACGCTGCGCACGCTGTCGGGCATGCCCTGCAGGCCCAGGCCTTCGAGCTTCTTGCGCAGCTTGCTGATGTGGCTGTCCACGGTGCGTTCCAGCGTGTGGCCTTCGGGCAGGCAACTGAGCAGCAGCTCGGCGCGGCTGAACACGCGCCGGGGCGAACGCACCAGGCTGGCCAGCAGGTTGAATTCGGTCACGGTGAGTTCGGGCACGTGCGTGGCGCCCTGCACCTGCACGCTGACCTCGCGGCTGTCCAGGTCCACGCGAAAGGGGCCGGCCTGCAGCAGCTTGGTATCGCGGAGCCGGCCCTGGCCGCAGCGGCGCAGCACGGCCTGCACGCGCGCCACGACCTCGGCCGCATTGAAGGGCTTGCCCACGTAGTCGTCCGCGCCAATGCGCAGGCCGATGAGCTTGTCCACGTCCTGGTTGAGGGCGGTGAGCATGATGACGGGCGTGTCGCCGCGCCGGCGGATTTCGGACAGCACCTGCCAGCCGTCGAGGCGTGGCATCTGCACGTCGAGAAGAACGAGATCGGGTTTCAAGTGGTGGTGCAGTTCAAGGGCCTGCTGGCCATCGGCGGCATGGACGGTGCGCAGGTCGCTGCGGGCCAGGTAGGCGCACAGGATGTCTGCGATCTCGGGCTCGTCCTCGGCAACGAGGATGAGCGATGTCGATGGCTGGAAAGGCAAGGGCTGGGCAATGATAGAAGCC
Organism: Delftia sp. CH05; assembly: GCF_009827015.1. Taxonomy (NCBI): domain Bacteria; kingdom Pseudomonadati; phylum Pseudomonadota; class Betaproteobacteria; order Burkholderiales; family Comamonadaceae; genus Delftia; species Delftia sp. CH05. The sequence continues at coordinate 46,663 of NZ_WUMG01000011.1, forward strand.
ATTTTGGGTCGCGGCGGCGGCTGTGTTCATCTCCATCGTTCTTCCACATTTCCCGGGCCGAAATGCCATCGAAAGAACGCAAGCTGTTTCCCTGTGCCGCCGCCATTGGCCGGCATGCGAAACAAAGCGATGAATATGAAGTCACAGCGGCAGTGCCGTATGAGCGGGTGGAGCGTTCAGCTTTTGCAGCGGCTCCCTGAGTGAATGGCCCTTGCGGCAACACGCCGCAGGCCGAAGCCGCACCGGCAGGAGTTTCCTTCATCCCCATGCCTCCTGGCAATCTGGATTTGCATCCGGATGGCCCCTCAGATGATTCGGCGCCAGGCGCCGTATTTTTTCCGCAGCGCGCCCTGGCGCGCATTGAAAACCAGACCTCGCGTCCATGCCACAGTTCTTCATTCACCGGCCCGTCTTTGCCTGGGTCATCGCGCTGTTCATCGTGCTGCTGGGCGTGCTTGCCATCCCGCAATTGCCGATATCGCGCTATCCCACGGTGGCGCCGCCCACGGTGAGCCTGTATGCCACCTATCCGGGCGCCACGCCCAAGACGCTCAATGATTCCGTGGTCTCGCTGATCGAGCGCGAGCTGTCCAGCGTCCGCCACCTGCTGTACTTCGAGTCCTCGGTGGACACCTCGGGCTCGGCCGAGATCAAGGCCACCTTCAAGCCCGGCACCAACCCGGAGCTGGCCCAGGTGGATGTGCAAAACCGCATCAAGGCCGTGGAGCCGCGCCTGCCGCAGGCCGTGCGCCAGAACGGGCTGCAGGTGGAGTCGGCCACGTCGAGCTTTCTGCTGCTGGTGGGCCTGATCTCGCCGGGCGGCGAGTTCGACGAGCTGGCACTCAATGACTACATGGCGCGCAACATCGTGGAGGAGCTGCGCCGCATCGAGGGCGTGGGCCGCGTGCAGCTGTTCGGTACCGAGCAGGCCATGCGCGTCTGGGTCGATCCGGCCAAGCTGATCTCCTACGGGCTGTCCATGGGCGACCTCACCCAGGCCATACAGCAGCAGAACATGCAGATCGCCCCGGGCCGCGTGGGCGATGCGCCGACCGCGCCGGGCCAGCGCGTGACCACGCCGCTGACGGTGCAGGGCCAGCTGACCTCGCCCGCGCAGTTCGCGGCCATCGTGCTGCGCGCCCATGCCGACGGCTCCCGCCTGGTGCTGGGCGACGTGGCGCGCGTGGAGCTGGGCGCGCAGTCCTATGCCTTCTCCAACCGCGAGGACGGCAAGCCCGCCACCAGCGCCGCCGTGCAGCTGTCGCCCGGCGCCAATGCCGTGCGCACGGCCGCTGCCGTGCAAAAGCGCATGGCCGAGCTGGCCTCCATCCTGCCGAAGGGCATGCAGCACACCATCTCGTTCAACACCGCGCCCTTCGTCAAGATCTCCATCGAGAAGGTGGTGCAGACCCTGGTCGAGGCCATGGTGCTGGTCTTCCTGGTGATGTACCTGTTCCTGCAGAACCTGCGCTACACGCTGATCCCGGCCATCGTGGCGCCCGTGGCGCTGCTGGGCACCTTCGCCGTGATGCTGGTGGCGGGCTTTTCCATCAACGTGCTGACCATGTTCGGCATGGTGCTGGCCATCGGCATCATCGTGGATGACGCCATCGTCGTGGTCGAGAACGTGGAGCGCCTGATGGCCGAGGAGGGCCTGTCGCCGCGCGATGCCACGCTCAAGGCCATGAAGGAGATCACGGGCGCCATCATCGGCATCACCCTGGTGCTGACGGCGGTGTTCATTCCCATGGCGTTCGCCAGCGGCTCGGTGGGCGTGATCTACCAGCAGTTCACGCTGTCCATGGCCGTGTCCATCCTGTTCTCGGCCTTCCTGGCCCTGAGCCTGACGCCGGCGCTGTGCGCCACCTTGCTCAAGCCGGTGGCGGCAGGCCACCACGAGAAGAAAGGCTTCTTCGGCTGGTTCAACCGCGGCTTCGAGCGGCTGACGAACCGCTACGAGGCCCATGTCACGGGCCTGGTCCGGCGCACGGGCCGCATGATGCTGCTGTTCGCGGCCATCGTGGCCATCCTGGTGTTTGCGCTGCGCCAGCTGCCATCGGCTTTCCTGCCCGAGGAGGACCAGGGCTACTTCATGACCTCCATCCAGCTGCCGGCCGATGCCACGGCCGAGCGCACGCTGGACGTGGTAAAGCGCTATGAGGAGCATGTGGCGCAGCGCCCCGGCATCGCCTCCAGCATCTCGGTGCTGGGCTTCAGCTTCGCGGGCTCGGGCCCGAACGCGGCCATGGCCTTCACCACGCTCAAGGACTGGGACCAGCGCAACGGCGCCACGGCCGGCGAGGAAGTCTCGCTCGCGCAAAAGGCCATGGAACACGCGCCCGAGGGCGCCATCATGGTGCTGCAGCCCCCGGCCATCGACGAGCTGGGCACTTCCTCGGGCTTCACCATGTACCTGCAGGACCGCACGGGCCAGGGCCATGCCGCGCTCAAGTCGGCCACCGACCAGTTGCTGGCGCTGGCCGGCAGCAGCAGCGTGCTGGGCTCGGCCTACCAGGACAGCCTGCCTTCGGGCACCAGCGTGCGGCTGGAGATCGACCGCCAGAAGGCCCAGGCCCTGGGCGTGGGCTTTGCCGCCATCAGCGAGACGCTGTCCACGGCCATGGGCTCGCTGTACGTCAACGACTTCCCCAACGCGGGACGCATGCAGCAGGTCATCGTGCAGGCCGACGCGCCCGCGCGCATGCAGATCGATGATGTGCTCCGGCTGAACGTGCGCAACGCTGCGGGCGGCATGGTGCCGCTGGCCGAGTTCGCCACGCCCGTGTGGTCCGAGACGCCGCTGCAGCTGGTGCGCTACCAGGGCTTCCTGGCGTCGCGCATCTCGGGCACGCCTGCGCCCGGCACATCCAGCGGCGCGGCCATGGCCGAGATGGAGCGGCTGGTGGCCCAGCTGCCGCCCGGCTTTGCCGTGGCCTGGACCGGCCAGTCGCTGCAGGAGCGCCAGTCGGCCGCGCAGGCGCCCCTGCTCATGGCCCTGTCCATGCTGGTGGTCTTTCTGGTGCTGGCCGCGCTGTACGAGAGCTGGTCCATCCCGCTGTCGGTGATGCTGGTCGTGCCCCTGGGCCTGCTGGGCGCGGTGGCGGCCGTGCTGCTGCGCGGCATGCCCAACGATGTGTTCTTCAAGGTGGGCCTGATCACCATCATCGGCCTGTCGGCCAAGAACGCCATCCTGATCGTGGAATTCGCCAAGCAGCTGCGCGAGGAAGGCCAGGACCTGCGCGAGGCCGCCATCAAGGCCGCGCGCCTTCGGCTGCGGCCCATCCTCATGACCTCGCTGGCCTTTGCGCTGGGCGTGGTGCCGCTGATGCTGGCCTCGGGCGCCAGCGCCGAGACCCAGCACGCCATCGGCACGGGCGTGTTCGGCGGCATGGTCAGCGGCACGGTGCTGGCCGTGTTCTTCGTGCCCGTCTTCTTCGTCTTCGTCCTTGAATGGCAGCGGCGCATCGCCGGGCCGCGCGGCAGCGCGCGCCGGCCGCCGCCCGCTGCGGACCCCGGAACATAAACACATGCCCCTCTGGATCGCGCTCAACGCCCTGTGCTTTCAGGGCCGCCCGCCGGCACAGTCTTCGAACCCTTGCGCGCCATCGGCGCCTGCAGCCCCCGCGCGGCAGGCCGGGCCCACCGGACCCGAGCCGCCGCGTGCAAACGCCGGTGCGCATGCCGGCCCCCTTGGCGCCGACGGCGCCGATGGCGCCCCCTCCGGCACGGCCAGCACGTCCGTCCCATGATTTCTATAATGGCGGCTTCGTTCACCATTGCAGGAGGTATTCGTCCCATGCGCCATTGATGCTGCCGCTGTCCCAGCGGCCCGCTTTTCCCGACCCTGCCCACCGCACGCGCAATGCATGCAAAGCGGCAAGGAACTGCGTTGGCATCCATGAACCGCGATATGACGAATACCACGATCACGCTCGACGGCGTTTCCTGCGTGCTGCCCGATGGCAGCCCCCTTTTCTCCGATCTTTCCGAAACCCTGGACCACCGCCGCACCGGCCTGGTGGGGCGCAACGGCGTGGGCAAGTCGCGGCTGGCGCGCATCCTGGCCGGGCTGGATGCGCCCTCGCAGGGCCGCTGCCTGCGCTCGGGGCAGGTGCTGTACCTGGCCCAGCGCACGGACTGGCACGACCAGCCTTCGGTGGCGGCGCTGGCCGGGCTGCAGCCCGCGCTGGAGGCGCTGGCCCGCATCGAGGCCGGCAGTTGCGAGCCCCGCGACTTCGAGCTGCTGGCCGACCGCTGGGACCTGCGCCAGCGCCTGCAGGCCCAGCTGGAGCTGGCGGGCCTGGGCCATCTGCGTGCCGATACGCCGGGCCACGCCCTCAGCGGCGGCGAGGCCATGCGCGCGGCCCTGGCGGGCGCGCTGCTGTCGGGCGCCGACCACCTGGTGCTGGACGAGCCCAGCAACCACCTGGACCGCGAAAGCCGCCAGGCCCTGGCCGCGCAGCTGCAGCGCTGGCCCGGTGGCCTGGTCGTGGTCAGCCATGACCGCAGTCTGCTGCAGGGCATGGAACGCATCGTGGAGCTGTCGCCGCAGGGGCTGCGCAGCTACGGCGGCGGCTACGCCTTCTATGCCGAAGCCAAGGCGCGCGAGATGGCCTCGGCGGTGCAACTGCTGGAGCAGCGCAAGCTGGAGCGGCGCCGCGAAACGCAGCAGCTGCGCGAGCAGCAGGAGCGCCAGCAGCGCCGCGAGGCGCGCGGCCGCCGCCAGGGCCAGGAGGCCAACCAGGCGCGCATTCTGCTGGACCGGCAAAAGGAGCGCAGCCAAGCGTCGGCCGGCCGCCTGCGCCGCCAGCATGCAGACACGCGCGAGGCGCTGGACCAGCGCGTGCGCGAGGCGGCGCGCCAGATCGATCTGCAGGCCGGCATCCGCATGCAGGCGCCGCCACCGGTAGGCGCTGCCTGCGACGTGGTGGCGCTGCTGGACGATGTGCTGCTGCCGTTTTCCCCGGGGCCGCGCCTGAACCTGTCTCTGTACGGCGGCCAGCGCCTGGCCGTGACCGGTCCCAACGGCTGCGGCAAGACGCGCCTGCTCGATGTGCTGTCAGGCCGCCTTGCGCCCCAGGCGGGCGAGGTGCGCCGCATGCAGGCCTGTGCCTACCTGGACCAGCGCCTGTCCCTGTTGCAGCCCGGGCGCACGGTGATGGAGCAGTTGCAGGACGCCTGCCCCGGCACCCCCGTGGATGTGCTGCGCACGCGCCTGGCCTGGCTCGGACTGGCGGCCCGGCAGGTGGAGCAGCCCGCGGGGCGGCTCAGCGGCGGCGAGCAGCTCAAGGCCGCCCTGGCCTGCGCGCTGCATGCCGAGCCGCCCGCGCCCCTGCTCCTGCTGGACGAGCCCTGCAACCACCTGGACCTGCCTTCCCTGCAGGCGCTGGAGGCCATGCTGCGCGGCTACGCCGGCACGCTGGTTGTGGTCTCGCATGACGAGGATTTTCTGCAGGCCATCGGGCTGACCGAACGCCTGGTGTGGTCGCCGCAGGGCTGGCGAATGGAGCCCGCCTAGCTTTCCTGCGCTATCAGCGCCTGCAGTGCGCGCACATCGGTCACCAGCAGCGCCTGGCGCCCCTCCTTGCGCAGCAGGCCGCGCCGGGTGAGGGCGCCCAGCTCGCGCGTGACCTGCTCGCGGTTGGTGCTGATCTTGCTGGCCAGCACCGAGTGCGAAGGCACGGGGCTGATGAGGGCCGTGTGCTCGGGCGATACGCCCGCCTCCCGGGCCAGGCGCAGCAGCTCCCTGTGCAGGCGCGTGGGCACGCCCAGGGTGCTCAGTTCCATGACGCGGTCGGTCAGCCGCCGCACCAGGCCGGCCAGACCTTCCATCATGCGCAGGGCAACGGCGGGCTCGCGCGCCAGCAGGGCCAGGAAGTCCTGGCGCGAGAGGCTGGCCAGCAGCGAGGATTCCAGGGTGACCACATCGGTGGAGCGGGCCTGGCCGTCGATGGCCGCCAGGTCGCCGAAGTGCTCGCCGGGCCCGTAGTCGCGGAAGCTGACCTCGCGCCCGCCCGGCGAATAGGTGGTGATGCGCACGCGCCCGCTGACCAGGAAGAACACGTCGCTGCCCGTGGAGCAGCGGTTGAACACGGGCTGGCGGGCCTGCAGCGGGCGCCATTCGCAGTCGGCGGCGATGCGGTCCAGGCTGGCGGTGCCCAGGCCCTCGAACAGGGTGATGCCGCGCAGGGCGAAGCTGGAGGGCTGGGTGGGGTGGGCCATGGAACCAATAGCGGGCGGAATGTACAAAGATTCTGGATCGGGCTGCGCTGTCCCAAGTTCCTTCAAGCCGCCATTGTTCCTGTCTTGTCCTGCCGTCGGGCGCATCATCCGTTTCCATGGCCCGTGTCCTTCCTCCGTCCCTGCGCAGTCTCCACTGGTCCACCGGCCTGGTGCTGTGGACCTATGCGGCGCTGCACCTGTCCAACCATGCCCTGGGCCTGGTCTCGCTGGCCACGGCCGAGGCCGTGCGCGAGGTGATCCACGGCGTGTGGCGATCCCTGCCCGGCAGCCTGCTGCTCTACGGCGCGCTGGCCGTGCACATGGGGCTGGCGCTGCAGGCGCTGGCGCGGCGGCGCAGCCTGCGCATGCCGGCGCTGGAGGCCGTGCGGCTGCTGCTGGGCCTGGGCCTGCCGCTGCTGCTGGCCCTGCACGTGCCGGCCACGCGGCTGGCACAGGAGGCCTGGGGCGTGGACCCCTCATATGCGCGCATCGTGCGTTCTTCCTGGAATCCATCCAGCATGGCCATCCAGCTGCTGCTGATGACGGCTGCCTGGACCCATGGCTGCATGGGCCTGCACATGGCCCTGCGTGCGCGCGGCTGGTGGCGGCGCTGGCAGCCGCTGCTGCTCACGGCCGCCGTGCTGCTGCCCGTGCTGGCGGCGCTGGGCATCGTCTCCATGGCGCGCGAGATCGCGGCGGCCGGTGTGCCAGCGCCGGCCGGCCCCTCGCCCGAGGCATCGCAGTGGCTGCGCGCGCTGACGACCGGGCTGCGCCAGGGCTGGCTGGCCTGCCTGGCCGCGCTGCTGGCCGGCCCCTGGCTGTGGCGGCGCATGCGCCTGCGCGGCGCCCGCCAGGTGCTGCTGCACTATCCGGGCCGCACGGTGCAGGTGCCCCAGGGCATGAGCGTGCTCGAAGCCAGCCGCGAGCATGGCATTGCCCATTTGTCGCTGTGCGGCGGCAGGGCGCGCTGCTCCACCTGCCGGGTGCGCGTGTCCGGCCCGGCGGCCCACCTGCCCGCGCCGGGGCGCGATGAGCGCCTCACGCTGGAGCGCGTGGGTGCGCCGCAGGACGTGCGGCTGGCCTGCCAGCTGCGGCCCACGGGCGATGTGCAGGTGGCGCCGCTGTTTCGCTCGCCGGCAGCCGCCCAGGCCGGGCGCGCGGGCCAGGAGCGCGAGGTCCGCGAAGTGCGCGAGGTGGCCATCCTGTTCGTGGACCTGCGCCGCTGGTCCGGCCTGGCCGAGCGGCAATGGCCCGTGGACCTGTCCTGGGTGCTGGACCAGTATTTCGAGCGCGTGGGCCAGGCCGTGCACGACAGCGGCGGCATGGCCAACCAGTTCATCGGCGACAGCGTGATGGCCATCTTCGGCTTGGACACCGACCTGGACACGGCCTGCCGCCAGGCCGTGCAGGCCAGTGCCCTGATAGACCGGCGCATGCAGGAGTGGAGCGCGAGCTTCGAGGCGCAGTTCGGTCAGCCGGTGGATTTCGGCATGGGGCTGCACGCGGGGCGCGCCGCCGTGGGGCGCGTGGGCTTCGAGCACACCACCACCTTCACGGCCGTGGGCGAGGTGGTCAACACGGCCAGCCGCCTGCAGGAATACACCAAGAGCGCCCAGGCGCGGCTGGTGCTGTCGCTGGAGGTGGCGCGCCGCGCGGGCGTGGCCGATGGCCTGGGTGAAGTCCGGCAGGTGCAGGTGCGCGGGCGCTCCGAGCCCTTGCAGGCCCTGCATGTGGCGCGGCCCGGCCTGCAGTGGCCCTGAGCGTGGATGGTGGGCGCGGGAACCGGAGAGTTTGCGCAAAGCTGTGCGTTTAGGCACTGACGTGCAGGCGGGCGAAGACGAGACTGCAGCCATGCAGAACGCAATCACGCGCTGCAGGATTTGACAAAGGATTCGCCATGAAGCACGCAAAGACCCTCTTCGCCATCACCGCCCTTTCTGCCGCACTTTCCTCCGCGTTGTGGCCGGGCATGGCCTCGGCCGCACCGGCCGCCACGGTATCTGCAGAAACCTGGTTCGGCGCCGAGCCCGCCAGCTCCGGCCCCGCGCGGTCGCGCGCCGAAGTGCAGGCCGACCTGGCCCTGTGGAACCGCGCCGGCCTCAACGTCTACCGCGAGTCCGATGTGAACCACTGGGATGCCGACTACCAGCAGCGCCTGGCCCAGTACCAGCGCATGCGCAGCGGCCCCGAGTACCTGGCCGAAGTGCAGCGCCTGGGCGGCTCGGTGAAAGCGGCCGAAGGCCAGGGTTCCGGCCGTGTCCCGGGCTGATGCGATGACGCGCGCCGCCACGCATTCCACTGCCCATGCCGCCGCATCGCCCTGGGCCGACTTCGCACCGCTGCTGGCCCGGGTGCTGCTGAGCCTGCTGTTCATCTACAGCGGCATCGGCAAGCTGATGGGGCCGGAGGGCACCATGGCCTATATCGCCAAGGCGGGCCTGCCGCTGCCCATGCTGTCGTATGCCATGGCGCTGGTGGTGGAACTGGGCGTGGCCACGGCCCTGCTGCTGGGCTGGCGCACCCGCGAGGCCGCGGCCGTGATGGCCGTGTTCAGCGTCATGTCGGCGCTGATGTTCCACAACCAGTTCGGCGACAAGGGCCAGCTGGTGCAGTTCCTGAAGAACCTGGCGATCGCCGGGGGATTCGTGCAACTGATGCTGGCGCCCGTGGCGCGCTGGAGCCTGGACGCGCGGCGCAAGGCCTCGCGTTGAGCACGAGCCAGTGATTCCTGGCGCTGTGCGTTGCCCATAGCCCATGAAACCGGCGCGCCCGAAAAGCCAGGGACACCGAGGAAGGGCCGCCCCGCCCCGAGGGTGTCGTCCCCCTCCCTCGCGAAGCGAGTAGAGAGGGGGAAGCGGCGTCAGCCGCTCAGGGGGTGTCTTTGTCTCACACCTTGATGCCTTTTTCAGCCAGGCGTCGGGCATAGGCGGCCAGGATCAGCCGCTCCGAATGCACCAGGTATTCATTGAGCGCGGCAGCGGCCTCGGCCGGCTTGCCGTCCTCGAACTGCTGCAGGATGCGCGCATTCATGTCCACATAGGGCGCATGCAGGAAGTGCGGATCGCGCAGCAGGCCGAAGGCCAGGCGCAGCTCGGCCAGCAGGTGCTCGAACATGGTGTCCAGGCGCTCGCTGTCGGCCAGCTGCACCACGGCCTTGTGGAAACTCATGTTGGCCGTGCCCACGCCGGACCAGTCCTGGGCCTCGCGGTGGCGCTGGGCCGCTTCCACGGCTTCGCGCATCAGGCTGCGCGCCGGGTGCATGGGATAGGCCTGGGCCAGGGCCTGGCACTCCACCATGCGGCGCACGCGGTAGATGTCGATGATGGAGGCGATGCTGGGCGCCGCCACCGACACGCCCTTGTTGGGCTCGTGCACCAGCAGCCCCTCCTTGGTCAGCAGCCGGAAGGCCTCGCGCAGCGTGTTGCGCGAGATCTGCAGGCTTTCGCTGAGCGAGGCTTCCGACAGCTTCTGCCCGGGCTCCCAGGCACCATCGATGAGCTTGCTGCGCAGCTGCTCGGTCACGCGGTCGGTCAGGTTGAGGATGTCGGTGCTGCGGGTCATGGTGGTCGGGATGCAAGGGCCAGAGCGCAGTGTAGCCAGCGCCGGGCCGGTCGCCGGTTTCGTGCAGTGCTCAGATGGGGTGTTGCAGCCTGGCGAAGGCCTGCAGCGTGCTGTCCACGGCGGCATCGTCGATATGGCGGTGCGTGACCAGGCGCAGCAGGCCGGCGCTGCCCGTGCGCACCAGCACGCCGGCCTGGGCCAGGCGTGCTTGCCACAGGCGCGCTTCGGCCGCGCTGGTGTCAACGCGAACCTGGACGATGTTGGTCTGCGGCAGTTCGGCCGCGCACCATGCCGGGTCGATGGCGCGCAGGCCCTGGTGCAGGCGGCAGGCGCGCGCATGGTCGTCGGCCAGGCGCTCGACCATGTGCTCCAGCGCCACCAGCCCTGCCGCCGCAATCACGCCGGCCTGGCGCAGGGTGCCGCCGAGCATGCGCCGTATGGTGCGCGCCCGCGCGATGAAGTCGGCCGGCCCCATGAGCACCGAGCCCACGGGCGCGGACAGCCCCTTGGACAGGCAGACGGTGACCGAGTCCGTGTGCGCAGCCATCTCGCGGCAGGACAGGCCCAGTGCCACGGCGGCATTGAACAGGCGCGCGCCATCGGTGTGCACGGGCACGCCATGGCGGCAGGCCAGCGCATGCACGGCGGCCAGCGCCTGGGGCCCGGCCACGGTGCCGCCCCGCGCATTGTGCGTGTTCTCCACGGCCACCACCGCGCTGGGGCAGCGTGCGGAGATGGCGGTGTCCAGCGCCGCCTCCAGCGCGGGCAGGGCGATCAGGCCGCCGTCGCCGGCCAGGCTGCGGTAGTGCATGCCGGTCAGGCCCGCGGCGGCGCGCTCGGCGTTCAGCAGATGGCTGCCGGCCTCGGCCAGCACCTCGCCGGGCATGCGGCCATGGGCGAGCACGGCCACCAGATTGCCCATGGTGCCGCTGACCACGAACAGGCCCGCAGCCTTGCCGAAGCGCTGGGCTGCGGTCTCCTCGAGCGCGCGCACGGTCGGGTCGCCGTCCAGGCCGTCATCGCCCAGCGGGGCGCGGGCCATGGCTTCGAGCATCTGCGGCGTGGGGCGCGTGACGGTATCGCTGCGCAGGTCGATGGCGTCGGGAAGAGGGTGCAGGCTGGACATCAGTCGGCCTTGATGTTGCGTTCCTTGACGACGCGCGCCCAACGCGCCGCGTCGGTCTCCATCTGGGCGCCGAACTCTGCCGCAGTGCGGGGCGTCAGCTCCAGCCCCAGGGACTGCAGCTTGGCCTGCAGCGTGGGCGTGGCCATGGCGCGGGCCACGGCATCGTGCAGCGTGGTCTGGATGCCGGAGGGCAAACGGGCAGGCCCCAGCAGGCCGAACCAGTGCAGCACGGTCAGGCCGCGCACGCCGCTTTCGCCCAGCGTGGGAACCTGGGGGAGGGCCGGCGAGCGTTGGGCGCTGGTGGTGGCCAGGGCGCGCAGCGCACCGCTTCGGATATGCGGGATCACGGTGGGTGCCGAGGCGAACATGCTCTCGGTATGCCCGGCAACCACATCGGCAATGGCCTGCCCCGAGCCCTTGTAGGGGATGTGGGTGATGAAGGTGCCGGTCTGCTGCTTGAACAGCTCACCCGCCAGATGCGTGGCCGTGCCCGTGCCGCCCGATGCAAGGTTGAGCCGGCCCGGCTGCGCTTTGGCCAGGGCCACGAATTGCTTCACGCTCTGCGCCTTGAAATTCGGGTTGACGGCCAGCACCAGCGGCGATGATCCGATCAGGGCCACGGGCGTGAAGTCCTTGAGCGCGTCGTAGGGCGTCTTGTACAGGCTGGGCGTGATGGTGTGCGGCATGTCGGCCATCAGCAGCGTGTAGCCGTCAGGCGCGGCCCGCGCCACCATTTCTGCGCCCAGCATGGCCGAGGCCCCGGGCCTGTTGTCCACGACCACGGGCTGGCCCAGTTCACGCGACAGTTCCGTGCCCAGCGCGCGAGCGATGTTGTCCGAGCCGCCACCGGCCGTATAGGGAACGATGATGCGCACGGGCTGCGCCGGCCATTTCTGCGCCGGCGCAAGGCCGGGCAGGGCAGCGGCGGCCAGGATGAGCAGGCGGCGTGGCACGCCGCGGTGGGAAGCGCAGGGCACAAGGCGGTGGCGTTCGGCAGGCATGGCGAGAACTCCTTGGTGCGGCGAGAGAAAGAGACCATCGCGGCCCGGCCCGCAAGCCGCCACCGGCATCAACCGATGAAGCGCCCCGCGTTGCCCAGTACGCCCAGGTCGATGAAGCTGGAGCCCACATGCGGCGGCTGGCCGCTGTAGTCGATCACAAAGCCGCCCATGTCCCAGTTGCGCATGCCGGCCAGCGCTGAGCGCAGCCTGGCCTGGGTGGGGTCGCGGCCGGCGCGTTCCAGGCCCTCGGCCAGCACGCGTGCATTCACATAGGCTTCCAGCGAGCCCATGGAGAACTCCTGCTGGCCGTGGGCGCGCAGGGCCGATTGGTAGTCGCGCACCAGTTGCAGCCGGGCCTGATGGGGCGCGGGGACGACCATGGTCATGGCAAGGCCCCGGGCATCGTCGCCCAGCGGCTTGAGGCTGTCGTTGGGCAAGGTCACGCTCAGGCCCGTGAGCAGCACGCCGGGCACGCTTTTGCGCAGGCCGCGCACCAGCGCGACCGACACCGTGCCGGCCGTGGCCAGCAACACGGCGGACGGACGGGCCGCATGCACTTTGTTCAACACTTCGGCCAGGTTCTTGCCATCGGTGGCAATGGCCGCCTGTACGGAGGGGGCCATCTTCCCGGCTTCCAGTGCGCGTGTGGCGTCTTCCAGTATTTCCCGGCCGTAGGCGTTGTCCAGGTAGACGATGCCGATGCCCTTGAGGCCCATGCCTGCAAGCCGCTGTATCAGTCGGTGGACCTCATTGGTGTAGCTGGCCCGGACATGGAAGACGTTGCGCGCGCCCTTGCGCAGCGACGAGGCGCCCGTGATCGGCGCCACGTAGGGAACGCCAGCCTCTTCGATCAGCGGAATGATGGCCGCATTGTTGGGCGTGCCGTTGCACGACAGCAGGGCGAAGGCCGTGCCCTTGGACAGCATCTGCCGCACGTTGTCGGCCGAGCGCTGGGGCACATAGCCATCGTCCACGATCTGCAGCTGCAGCGTGCGGCCGTGAATTCCGCCGCGGGCATTGATCTGCGCCATGGCCGCTTCCGTGCCCAGCTTGATGTCGGTGCCGTATGCGGCCAGCGGGCCGCTCAGGGACACCGTGGAGCCGATGGTGATGGCCTTGGCGGACAGGCCGGCCTCGTCGGCAAAGGCATTGCGCACGAAGGCCGGCGCCAAGGCCGGGACCGCTGCGATGGCCGCAGCGCGGGGAACCAGGGAAACAATCTGACGGCGTCGCATGGATTCAGGGCTCGGGCAAGGTGGGTTGGGAGCAGGAAGGGCCATTCACGACGCCTGCCGCGCATGCGCCCCGCGCTGGGAGCGCGGCCCATTGTAGGAGGCGGCCTTGCCGCAGGCGATACCGGCGCAGGGGCATTGTTGCATTCATGTCTTCTATCGGTATTCAATCATCGATAGTTTGCTTGACTTTGGCAAGAACCCTGTCAGTGCACATTGCGTAGGCAGGTGTATGCGGGTTTGTACTATCAGTATGCGTTGATTGTCTTAATCACAATTCGTTTATGTAAGACAAATTACTAGTTTTGTTGAACAAAACCAGGTCGGCAGCGCACTCCTTGCCACCGGGTTGGGCATGCGGGGTGGCTCGACGGCCGTCGCGCACCGGGGGTGTGAAGGGGGAATCAACATGCTGACTGACGTCAATCTCTGGCCGCTTATCGGGGTGGCCATCATCGTTGCGGGCTTCGTGCTGCGCTTCAATCCCATGCTGGTCGTGATCGTCACGGCCATCGGCACGGCACTGGCGGCGGGCTTTCCCGTCGACAAGGTGCTGGCCACCATCGGCACGGGCTTCATCAAGACGCGCAACCTGCCGCTGATCATCCTGCTGCCGCTGGCCGTGATCGGCCTGCTGGAGCGCCATGGCCTGCGCCAGCATGCGCAGAACTGGATCAGCTCCATCAAGTCGGCCACCGCTGGCCGCCTGCTCATCGTCTACCTGGCGGCGCGCCAGCTGACGGCCGCCGTGGGCCTGACCAGCCTGGGCGGGCATCCGCAGATGGTGCGTCCGCTGCTGGCGCCCATGGCCGAAGGCGCGACCCAGTCGCGCTTCGGCATCCTGCCCGCCAAGGTGCGTGACAAGCTGCGCGCCTACTCGGCCGCCACGGACAACGTGGGCCTGTTCTTCGGCGAGGACATCTTCGTGGCCTTCGGCGCCATCGTGCTGATGACCACCTTCCTGAAGGAAGCCGGCATCGAGGTCGAGCCCATCCACGTCGCGCTGTGGGGCATTCCCACGGCCATCTGCGCCTTCGTGATCCACGCCTGGCGCCTGGGTCGCCTGGACCGCATGCTCGAGCGCGAGCTGGCCCAGTACAAGGCGGGCGTCGCAGCCGACGCGGCCAATGCCAACGCCACCCAAGCCAAGGGAGCCTGAAATGACGCTGACCATCCAACACCTGTACTACCTGGTCGGCTTCGTCCTGGCCGTCACGGCCGTGATGACGCTGCGCGATGCCAGCAATCCCAAGCGCTGGTCCAGCGGCCTGTTCTGGGCGCTGTATGCGGCCGTCTTCCTGGTGGGTCATGAGCTGCCCCCCATGGTGGTGGGCGTGATCGCCGTGGCCATGGCGCTGATCGCCGGCTTCGGCGGCGTGGGCAGCGGCCGCCACGCGCCGCGCAGCGATGCCGAATACCTGGCCAGCGCCAAGCGCCTGGGCAACAAGCTGTTCGTGCCGGCCCTGGCGATTCCGCTGATTACCATGGTCGGCACGTTGAGCGCCTCGCACCTGGTCTTCGGCGGAACGCCCCTGCTGGACCCCAAGGCCACCACGCTGGTGAGCCTGGGCGTGGGCTGCGTGCTGGCGCTGGGCCTGGCCTGCTGGCTGACCCGCGAGACGCCGGCCCAGGGCATGCGCGAATCGCGCCGCCTGACCGATGCGCTGGGCTGGGCCCTGGTGCTGCCCCAGATGCTGGGCATGCTGGGCCTGGTGTTCTCGGACGCCGGCGTGGGCAAGGCCGTGGCCTATGTGACCACCACCTATATCAACATGGACATCCGCTTCGTGGCCGTGGCCGTCTACGTGCTGGGCATGGCGCTGTTCACGGTGGTGATGGGCAATGGCTTCGCGGCCTTCCCGGTGATGACGGGCGGCGTGGGCGTGCCCATTCTGGTGGGCGTCTACCATGGCGACCCGGCCGTGATGGCGGCCATCGGCATGCTCTCGGGCTACTGCGGCACCCTGCTGACGCCCATGGCGGCCAACTTCAACCTGGTGCCCGCCGCGCTGCTGGAGATCGACAAGAATGCCGTGATCCGCGCCCAGGTGCCCACGGCCCTGGCCCTGCTGACGGCCAACGTCTTCCTCATGTATTTCCTGATGTTCCGTTAAAGGACGGACTGTTGCCATGACCGATTCCACTTCCCCGCGCATCCTGGTGACCGGCTTCGAGCCGTTCGAGCAGGACCCTGTCAATCCCTCGTGGGAAGTGGCGCGTGCCCTGCATGGCGAGATCGTGGAGGGCGCCACCGTCCACGGCCTGCAGCTGCGCTGCGTGTTCGGCGAATCGCTGCGCCAGCTGCAGGAGGCGCTTGCGCAGTTGCAGCCGGTGCTGGTCATCAGCCTGGGCCTGGCCGGCGGCCGCAGCGAGTTCACGCCCGAGCGCGTGGCCATCAATATCGACGACGCCCGCATTCCCGACCATGCGGCGCGCCAGCCCGTGGACCAGGTGGTGATCCCGGGCGCGCCCGCCGCGTACTTTTCCACGCTGCCCATCAAGGCCGTGGTGCACAACCTGCGTGCGCGGGGCATTCCGTCTTCCGTGTCCAACACGGCGGGCACCTTTGTCTGCAACCACGTGTTTTTCGCGCTCATGCACTGGCTGGCCCAGGGCAAGGCTGCGCCGGGTGCGCGGGGCGGCTTCATCCATGTGCCGGCCCTGCCTGAGCAGGCAGCGCGCAAGCCGGGCATGCCCAGCATGTCGCTGGCCGACCAGGTGGCTGCCGTGCGCGAGACCATCCGCACGGCCCTGACCGTGTCCCAGGATCTGAAGGAAAACGCCGGCCAGCTGCACTGAACCCCGTGCACCGAATCCGGCGAGGAGAGAACGATGAAAATTGACCTGAACAGTGATCTTGGCGAGAGCCTGGGTGGATGGCGCATGGGCGACGATGCCGCCATGCTCGATATCGTCAGCAGCGCCAACGTGGCCTGCGGATTCCATGCCGGCGACCCGGCAGGCATCCTGGAGACGCTCAAGGCCGCCCGCGCGCGCGGCGCCATCGTCGGCGCCCATGTGTCCTATCCCGACCTGGTCGGCTTCGGCCGGCGCAACATGGACGTGGCCAGCGCCGACCTGGTGGCCGGCGTCATCTACCAGATCGGCGCGCTGCAGGGCCTGGCCCGCGTGGCCGGCACCGAGGTGCGCTACGTCAAGCCGCACGGCGCGCTCTACAACACCATCGCCCACGACAGGCGCCAGGCCACCGACGTGATCACGGCCATGCGCGCCATCGACCCCAGCCTGGTGCTGGTGGCGCTGGCCGGCTCGCCCCTGATCGACTGGGCGCGCGACGCAGGCCTGACCGTGGTGGCCGAGGCCTTTGCCGACCGCGGCTACACGCCCGAGGGCACCCTGGTCTCGCGCCGCGATCCGGGCGCCGTGCTGCACGACGTGGACCAGATCGCCGCGCGCATGCTTATGCTGGTGCGCGAAGGGGTGGTCGAGGCCGTGGACGGCAGCCCCGTGCGCATTGCCGCCGACTCCATCTGCGTGCATGGCGACAGCCCGGGAGCCGTGACCATTGCACGCCATCTGCGCGAGCGTTTCGAGCAGGAGGGCGTGCGCATTTCCTCCTTCGCGGGTTGAGGAGTGGCCATGCGCTTTCTACCTGTCAACCGCCAGGCCCTGCTGGTGGAGCTGGCCGACCTGGATGAAACCCTGGCCCTGCTGGGCTCGCTGCAGCGCGAGCCCATCGCCGGCGTGCAGGAGCTGGTGCCGGCCGCGCGCACCGTGCTTGTGCAGTTCACCCCCGCCCAGGTGGGCGTGGCCGAGCTGGTGAACCGCATCGCCGCGCGTGACCTGAGCCAGCGCGCCGAGCGCAGCGATGTGCTGGTCGAAATCCCCGTGCACTACGACGGCGAGGACATGGCCGATGTGGCGCAGCTGCTGGGCATCACGCCCGAGGAAGTCGTGCGCCGCCACACGGGCAGCGAGTACGCCGTGGCCTTCACGGGCTTTGCGCCCGGCTTTGCCTACCTCAGCGGGGGCGATCCGATCTTCAACGTGCCGCGCCGCACCACGCCGCGCACGCGCGTGCCGGCCGGCTCGGTGGCGCTGGGCGGCACGTTCAGCGCCGTCTATCCCCAGGCCAGCCCGGGCGGCTGGCAACTGATAGGCCGCACCTCGGCCCGCATGTGGGACCTGGCGCGCCAGCTGCCCGCGCTGCTGCAGCCCGGCTACCGCGTGCGCTTTGTCGATGCGGCCGGCATGGCCCAGGTGGATGAGGCGCCCGCGCCCGCCGTGGCGCAGGCCGCGCCGCATGAAGGCAACGCGCTGCGCGTCAAGGCCACGGGCCTGATGACGCTGTTCCAGGACCGGGGCCGCCTGGGCCAGGCCGGGCAGGGCGTCTCGGCCTCGGGCGCCATGGACCAGGCAGCCTTCAAGGCCGCCAACCGCCTTGTCGGCAATGCCAGCGACCTGGCCGTGCTGGAGACCGTGGGCGGTGGCCTGTCGCTGCAAAGCCAGGGCGAGACCGTGGTCGCCATCACGGGCGCCGATGCGCCCCTGACCGTGACCACCGGGTCCGGCCAGCGCTGGAGCGTGCCGCGCTACCAGGCCGTGGCCCTGGCCGATGGCGACCAGTTGACCGTGGGCCAGCCCGTGGCCGGCGCGCGCTGCTATGTGGCCGTGCGCGGCGGCTTTGCCGTCACGCCCGTGCTGGGCAGCGCCTGCACCGACACCCTGGCGAATGTCGGCCCAGCCGCCCTGGCCGTGGGCCAGATCCTGCCCGTGCGGGCTGCGGACCGCACGGCCGTGTCCGCGCCCGAGCTGCCGCCCGAGTCCCTGCCCACCGCCGGCCAGGACGTGGTGCTGGACGTGGAACTGGGCCCGCGCACCGACTGGTTCACGCCCGAGGCCGTGGCCCTGCTGGCCGCGCAGCGCTGGCAGGTCACGCCGCAGTCCAACCGCGTGGGCCTGCGCGTGGCCGGCGAGCAGCCCCTGGCGCGCGCCGTGGCCGGCGAGCTGCCCAGCGAAGGCACGCCGCTGGGCGCCATCCAGGTGCCTCCCAGCGGCCAGCCCGTGCTGTTCCTGGCCGACCATCCGCTGACGGGCGGCTACCCCGTCATCGGCTGCGTGGCGCCGCACCACCTGGATCTGGCCGGCCAGATTCCCGTGGGCGCCTGGATCCGCTTCAACCCCATCCGCGCCTTCGAAGAATACACCCCCGGCGCGCAAGGCTCCAAGAACTGAACGCGGGGAGCGCCCGGTGGCGCCTGTCCGCAACTGAAAGAAGCTGATCATGAAAAAAGTCCTGATTGCCAACCGTGGCGAGATCGCCGTCCGCATCGCCCGCGCCTGCGCCGACTACGGCGTGAAATCCGTGGCCGTCTACGCCGATGCCGACATCGACGCCCTGCACGTGCGCATGGCCGACGAGGCCTATGGCCTGGACGGCGAGCGCCCGGCCGACACCTACCTGAACATCGCCAAGCTCATCGCCATCGCGCACAAGAGCGGCGCCGACGCCGTGCACCCCGGCTACGGCTTCCTGTCCGAAAGCGAAGCCTTCGCGCGCGCCGTGCTGGATGCGGGCCTACGCTGGATCGGCCCCACGCCCGAGACCATCGCCAAGCTGGGCGACAAGGTCGAGGCGCGCAAGATCGCCCTGCAGGTCGGCGCTCCCCTGGTGGCCGGCACGCCCGACCCCGTCAAGGATGCCGGCGAAGTGCTGGCCTTTGCCCAGCAGCACGGCCTGCCCATCATCATCAAGGCCGCCTTCGGCGGCGGCGGACGCGGCATGAAGATCGCGTGGCGCATGGACGAGGTCGAGGAGCTCTTTCACTCTGCCGTGCGCGAGGCCGTCACCGCCTTCGGCCGCGGCGAATGCTTTGTCGAGCAATTCCTGGACCGCCCCCGCCACATCGAGGCCCAGGTGCTGGCCGACACCCACGGCAACGTGGTCGTGCTGGGCACGCGCGACTGCTCGCTGCAGCGGCGCAACCAGAAACTGGTGGAAGAGGCCCCGGCGCCCTTCCTCAGCGACGATCAGCGCGCCCGCATCCACAGCTCCGCACGCGACATCTGCGCGGCGGCCGGCTACGTCAGCGCGGGCACGGTGGAATTCCTGCTGAGCCAGACGGGCGCCATCTCCTTCCTCGAAGTCAACACGCGCCTGCAGGTCGAGCACCCCGTGACCGAGCAGACCACGGGCGTGGACCTGGTGATCGAGCAGCTGCGCGTGGCCGACGGCCTGCCCCTGTCCATCACCGAAACCCCGGCGCCGCTGGGCCACTCCATCGAATTCCGCATCAACGCCGAAGACGTGGGCCGGGGCTTCCTGCCCACGCCAGGCCCCGTGGTGCGGTTCGACCCGCCCTCGGGCCCCGGCGTGCGCCTGGACACGGGCGTTCAGTCCGGCTCGGTCGTGCCCGGCAGCTTCGACTCGCTGATGGCCAAGCTCATCGTCAGCGGCGCCACGCGTGAACAGGCCCTGGCCCGTGCCCGCCGCGCGCTGGCCGAGTTCCGCATCGAAGGCCTGTCCTCCGTCCTGCCCTTCCACCGCGCCGTCATCGGCCATGCCGACTTCGTGGGCAACGACGGCTTCAAGGTCCACACGCGCTGGATCGAATCCGACTTCGCCGAACCCCTGGCCGCCGCCGTGCGCGCCGAGCCGCTGCCCGACGCCAGCCTGGTGCGCTGCGCGGTCGAGATCGACGGGCGACGGGTGTCGCTGGGCCTGCCTGCGGTGCTGCTGCAGGGGCTGGCATCGGCTGGCGGCGGTGTGGCTGCCGCGCCGGCTGCCGAATCTGCCGTGGACCCCGCTGCCGTCACCTCACCCATTGCAGGGAATCTGCATGCGTGGAAGGTGGCCGATGGCGACACCGTCCAGGAAGGCGATGTGATTGCCGTCATGGAGGCCATGAAGATGGAGATGCAGGTGACTGCGCATCGCAGTGGGGTGGTGGCGTTGGTGGCTGAGGCGGGGAAGGCGCAGGTGTTGGGGGCTGTGATTGCTCGGATTGGCTGATTTCTGGTTGACCTGTTTTTGATTCTGTTGTGCCTCTGGCGGCAGGAGCCGGGTTTCGGCCCGGCGGCCGACCCGCTTTCTTGTCGCGCGACAAGAAAGCGGGGCAAAGAAGCGCGCCCCAAACTGCCCACGACCCTTCGCTTCGCTGCGGGCGACCTGCGTTGGGCGGGATGCGGGGTGCGCCGTGAAACTCGTTGCGCGCTGCGCGCTTCACTCAAACATCACGGCGAGCTAGACAACGAAGCAAGCCTGTCCTTCGGCAGGCTTGCCACCCCGCATCCCGCCCAACGCAGGCGTGGGCAGAAGGGGGGAGGCTGGGGAACAGCCAACAGCCAACAGCCAACAGCCAACAGCCAACAGCCAACAGCCAACAGCCAACAGCCAACAGCCAACAGCCAACAGCCGGCGCCATCGCTCCGCTCGGCTTCAAACCAGGGGCCGAGCGAAGCGAAGGCCCTTACCAACTCCCCGTATGTCAGCGCCTGCGGCGTGGTGGTTGCGGGGTTGCAGTCCTGCCGAAGGACAGGACTGCTTCGTGATCTGACTCGCTGCGGTTGTTTGAGCGGCGCGCGAAGCGCAAAGCGAGTTCCGCAGCGAACCCCGCAACCGCCACGACGCAGGTTGCCCCGCAGCGAAGCGGAGGGGTCGCGGACATCCGGGTCGCCTTTTCTTGGCCTACCTTCTTTTGGCGAAGCAAAAGAAGGTAGGTCGGCCGCCGGGCCGAGACCCGGCCTCGAAGAACAACCCCCCGGCAGGGAACAAAACAGATCCCTGGACCCATCAGGAAGACTCAGCGCCCACCCTGAAAACTACGCGTGCTGTACAGATCCGCCGGCAGTCGCGACAGCAGCGGCAGACCAGACACCGCATCCACAGGCTGCCTCTCGATGTAGTTGAAGAACACATCGGAATCGAGCACGCCAATGTCCAGACGGCGCGCATCAGGCACGGCCGCCAGCGTCTTGTAGCCGTCGCCACCCGTGGCATTGAAGCTCAGCACGAACAGCTTGTACGTGCGTGCCGTATCCAGCGGCTTCCACGTCTTGCTCGCGTTGTCATACACCTCGATGCCCGACACGCGCTGGCCGGCGGCCGCTGCCGCATTCACGTCAAAGCGCAGGCCGCCCGTGTAGGGGTAGGGGCCGGTCGTGCCGCTGGGGCCGTAGACGGCCTGCAGGCCGTCCTCGAGCATGCCCTTGACTTCCGTGCCGGTGATGTCGAGGCGGAACAGCTTGTTGCCGAAGGGCAGGACCTGGATGACCTGGGCGGCCGTGACCTGGCCCAGCAGCGGGATGCGCACGCCGCCGCCGCTTTGCAGGGTGATGTCGGCGCCGCCGTAGTGGCGGTTGGCTTCTTCCAGGTAGGCCTGGGCCACGAGCTGCTGGATGTCGCCGCCGCGCACGCTCACGCTGCCTTCGGCATTGCAGGCGGCGCTGGACTGGCTGTAGTTCATGGTGCCGACGCCGCCGGGCACGCGGCGCGAGCACAGTTCCCGGGGCACGGTGGCGACCTGCTTGAGGTTGAACTGGGCGACCTTGTCCTTGAAGGGCTGCAGCGCGGCAGTGGCCTTGGCCGAGGGCGTGGTCACGCGCAGCACGCCGGTGGCGGCGGCGCTGGCCTTGAGGGCGGTCTTTTGCGCATCGGTGGCGGCCTTGCCGGCGATGGTGAAGCTGTCGCCGATGAGCACATGGGGCGTGCCCGTGCACTGGGTGACGCGGCCGTCGGCGTCGAACTGGACCTTGAGGTCGCCGACGACCTGGGCGTACTCCCAGGCCTGGACCACGCAGACGGGGCTGCCGTCCCTGTCGGTCAGGCGCGTGGGGTAGGCGCCGCCGGGCGTGCCCACGCCCGTGGTGTTGAGCACGTCGGGGCCGAGCAGGGTGTGCGAGTCGCCGCCCACGACCACGTCCACGCCGCTGAGCTTGGGCACGATCTGGCGGTCGTACTCATAGCCCACGTGGCTCATGACGATGATCTTGTTGATGCCCTTGGCGCGCAGCGCGTCGATTTCGCGCTGGGCCGCCGTGGCCTCGTCCTCGAAGGTGGTGTCGGTATCGGGGCTGGACGATGCCTTGGTCTTGCCCGCAATGGTCAGGCCGACGATGCCGATCTTCTGGCCGCCGCGCTCCACCACGGTGGAGGGGTTCACATAGCCGGGCGCTTTGGCCGCGTTCAGGGCCGAGTTGGCGCCAAAGCGCACGTTGGCGCTGAGCACGGGCGTCTTGCAGGTGCCGGCGCGCAGGCGGTCCAGGAAGGACTTGAGGCCGCTGTCGCCCTTGTCGAACTCGTGGTTGCCCAGCGTGAAGGCGTCAAAGCAGACGGTGTTCATGAGGGCGGCATCGGCCTCGCCGTCGGCGCCTGCGCGGTTGAAGTACAGCGTGCCGGTGAGCGCGTCGCCGGCATGCAGCTTGAGCACGTTGGGCGACTGCGTGGCCAGCTCCTCGATGGCCTGGGTCACGCGCGCAAAGCCTGCGGCGTCCACGGCCACGGCTTCGGCCTTGCCCGTGCCGGCGTCCAGCTGCAGGGTCTTGCTCTTGGACTCCAGCGTGGAGTGGTGATCGTTGATGTGCAGAATGCGCAGCTCCAGCGGCTGGCCTGCGGGCGTGTCGTTGCCGGAGCCGCCGCAACCGGCGATCAGGGCGGAGGCAGCCAGGGCCACGGCCAGCGGGCGCAGGGCGGGGCGATGGGAGGTCAAGGACATGAACGGGTTCTCTCTGTATCGGTTTGTCACGGCCGCCGATGCTGGGCAAGGCAGATGACATGGCGATGAAAGCGCCCTGCAGGGGGCTTGACCTTGACATGGTGGCAATCTCTAAAGTGCCTGCATGCGAGAACAAAGGAGTCAGGCAATGAATGCATCGACCAAGGCCGGCATGGCCATAGACCTGCCCGTTCAGGGCATGACCTGCGCCTCCTGCGTGGGGCGTGTGGAGCGCGCGCTCAAGAAGCTGCCGGGCGTGCAGGAAGCCGTGGTCAACCTGGCCACCGAAAAGGCCAGCATCCGCTTCGAGGGCGCGGCCGATCTGCCCGCCGCCATTGCAGCCATCGAGAAGGCCGGCTACGAAGTGCCCCAGTCCAGCGTGGAACTGGAAGTGGAGGGCATGACCTGCGCCTCCTGCGTGGGCCGCGTGGAGCGTGCGCTGAAAAAGGTGGAAGGCGTGCAATCGGCCAGCGTGAACCTGGCCACCGAGCGTGCAGTGGTGACGCTGGCTGGCAGTGCAGATGTGGCGGCCCTTGTGGCAGCTGTGCACAAGGCCGGGTACGAAGCGCGTCCGCTGGGCGCCAGCGCGAACCCGGCCAGTGAAGGCGGCGCAGCGCAGTCGCCGGCCGAAGACGGCACGGAGCAGCGCCAGGCGCGCGAGCGGGCCTCGCTCAAGCGCTCGCTGATCGTGGCCGCGGTGTTCGCGCTGCCGGTGTTCGTGCTGGAGATGGGCGGCCACATGGTGCCGGCCTTCCACCGTTGGGTGGGGCAGGCCATCGGCACCCAGAACAGCTGGTATCTGCAGTGCCTGCTGTCGGCCATCGTGCTGTTCGGGCCGGGCCTGCGTTTCTTCCAGAAGGGCATTCCCGCGCTGCTGCGCGGCGCGCCCGACATGAATTCGCTGGTGGCCGTGGGCACCTCGGCGGCCTTTGCCTATTCGCTGGTGGCCACCTTCGTGCCGCAGTGGCTGCCGGCCGGCACGGTGAATGTGTATTACGAGGCGGCGGCCGTGATCGTGGCGCTGATCCTGCTGGGCCGCTTCATGGAGGCGCGCGCCAAGGGCAATACCTCCGAAGCCATCCGCCGCCTGGTGCGACTGCAGGCCAAGACGGCGCGCGTGCGCAAGGACGGCGCCGTGCAGGAGGTGGACATCGCCGCCGTGCGTGCGGGCGACACCATCGAGGTGCGGCCCGGCGAGCGCATTCCCGTCGATGGCGAGGTCATCGAGGGCAGCAGCTTCGTCGATGAATCCATGATCAGCGGCGAGCCCGTGCCGGTCGAGAAAACCCCGGGTGCCGAACTGGTCGGCGGCACGGTGAACCAGAACGGCGCGCTGGCCTTTCGCGCCACCAAGGTGGGCGCGGATACGCTGCTGGCGCAGATCATCCGCATGGTCGAGCAGGCCCAGGGCTCCAAGCTGCCCATACAGGCGCTGGTGGACCAGGTCACCATGTGGTTCGTGCCGGCGGTGATGGCCGTGGCCCTGCTGACCTTCGGCGCCTGGCTGGCCTGGGGGCCGTCGCCCGCACTGAGCTTTGCGCTGGTCAATGCCGTGGCCGTGCTCATCATCGCCTGCCCCTGCGCCATGGGCCTGGCCACGCCCACCTCCATCATGGTGGGCACGGGCCGGGCCGCGCAGATGGGCGTGCTGCTGCGCAAGGGCGAGGCGCTGCAGACCTTGAAAGACGCCCGCGTGGTGGCCGTGGACAAGACGGGCACGCTGACGCGCGGCCGCCCCGAGCTGACCGACCTGGTGCTGGCCCCCGGCTTCGAGGGCGAGCGCAGCCGCGTGCTGGCGCTGGTGGCGGCCGTGGAGGACCGCTCCGAGCACCCGATTGCGCGCGCCATCGTGGATGCTGCCAAGGCCGAGGATCTGCCGCTGGGTGCCGTGGACCGCTTTGAATCGGTGACAGGCTTTGGCGTGCGCGCCCAGGTGGACGGCGTGCGCGTGGAGATCGGTGCCGACCGCTTCATGCGCGAGCTGGGCCTGCAGGTGGACACGCTGGCAGACGGGGCCGCGCGCCTGGGCGACGAAGGCAAGACGCCGCTGTATGCCGCGGTGAACGGTCGCCTGGCAGCCATGATCGCCGTGGCCGATCCCATCAAGGACAGCACGCCGGCCGCCATTGCCGCGCTGCACGCCTTGGGCCTGAAGGTGGCCATGATCACCGGAGACAACCGCCGCACGGCCGAGGCCATTGCGCGCCAGCTGGGCATCGACGAGGTGGTGGCCGAGGTGCTGCCCGGCGGCAAGGTCGATGCCGTCAAGCGCCTGAAGGCCGAGCATGGCACGCTGGCCTATGTGGGCGACGGCATCAACGACGCGCCGGCCCTGGCCGAGGCCGATGTGGGCCTGGCCATCGGCACGGGCACGGACATCGCCATCGAGGCGGCCGACGTGGTGCTGATGTCGGGCGACCTGGGCGGCGTGCCCAATGCGATCGCGCTGTCCAAGGCCACCATGGCCAACATCCGGCAGAACCTGTTCTGGGCCTTTGCCTACAACGTGGCCCTGATCCCCGTGGCCGCTGGCCTGCTGTACCCCGTCAACGGCACGCTGCTGTCGCCCGTGTTCGCGGCCGGGGCCATGGCGCTGTCCAGCGTCTTCGTGCTCAGCAACGCGCTGCGCCTGCGGCGTTTCAGTCCGCCGCTGGCGGCGGGGCGTTGAACGACGAAGGCAGTCAGCCGGGCAGCTTGGGGACGTCTATGAAGTCGTCCAGGCTCAGGCCTTTTTCTTTCAGCAGGGCCTCGAGCACGGGCTGCAGGCGGCCCAGGCTTTGCTGCACGGTCTCGCGCACCGTGTCCACCACGACCTGGGTGCTGCGGTCGATCTCCACATTGAGCAGGTCGCCCACGCCCTTGGACTCGAACACGGTCATGCGGCGCGTCTCGGGGATCAGCCAGACCTCGAACCAGCCTGCCTGGCGGTCCACCTCGGACACCGTGAGGCTGGCGCCGTTGATGGCGATGTAGCCCTTGGCGAACACGTAGTGGCGAAAGCCCTCGGGAATGCCGAAGCGGATGCGGTGGTTGGTGTCGCTGGAGGCCACTTCCAGCACGGGCGAGGTGAAATCCACATGGCCCGACAGCGGATGACCGCCGATCTCGGCGCCATCCTTTGCCGCGCGCTCCACATTGACGCGCCCGCCCTCGGCATAGCCGCCCAGCGTGGTGATGTTCAGGCTTTGCAGCATCACATCGAACGTGGCGCGCGTGGGCGAGAGGATCTCGGTCACCGTCAGGCACACGCCGTCGGTGGAGACGCTGGCGCCGATGGCCAGGTCCTGGCAGAAGCCTTCGGGAAAGTCGAGGGTGAAGGTGCGCAGGCCGTTCTGGTCGCGCAGCGCGGCAATGCTTGCCACGGCCTGGATGATGCCGGTGAACACGATGTGGGATTCCTTGGAGCCGCCCGGTCGGCGGCGAAGCGGGTATTTTGCATCGCGGCGCTGCGCTGCGGGGGCGCAGGCCGGCGTGTCCCTGCGGGCATCAGGCCGGAGCCGCTGCCTCCTCCCACCAGCCGCTGAGCAGGGCTGGCGGCCGCTGCGCCGCATGCACCCAAGCACAGGACGGCCAGGCATCCTGCTGCACGTTCATGCCCGCATAGATGCCGTAGCCGGGGCCGGCCGCGATCTCGCCTTCGGCATGCAGGGTCTCGCCCGCGCGGATGCTGCAGGCCGCACGGATGTCGCCCAGCGCGCGCATGCCCCAGTCCACCTCGATATGGCTGCCGCCTTCCACGTCGGCGCCAGCGTACAGGCCGTGGCCCAGCTCGATCAGGCCGCTGGCGCGGATGCTGCCGCCCGCGCGCAGGCCCTTGCCGCAGCGGATGGCGCCCTGCACCTCGATGTCCTGGCCGGCCTGGGCCCCTCCGCCCAGGCGCAGGTCGGCGCCGCAGCGCAGCTCCCAGCCCGCGCGCACGTCCTCGGCGCGCAGTTCCTCGTGCACGTCCACGCTCCAGGCGGCCTTGACCAGGCCGCCGGCCTGCAGCGGGCCGCTGCAGAAGATGGCGCCGCCGCTGTGCAGGTCCTGGCCGGCCTCGATGCGGCCGGCGTGGATGCCGGCGCCGGCCTGCAGCGTGCGGCCCACGGCCAGCAGGCCGGGTACGCGCAGCTCGCCATGCACGACGACGCTGCCCGAGAACACCAGGGCATCGGCCTCCAGGTGATCGACCTCCAGCACGGCGTCGGTGGGTCCGAACTGGTTCATGAGCCAGCGCGCGTCCTCGACGCGGCCATCGCCCACCAGGGCGTCGAGCACGCGCTGGTAGTCGTTGCCGTCATGGCGGTTGCGCACGAACCAGCGAAAGCCCGCCGCGCAAGGGCTTTTGGCGCGCAGAAAGTTTTGGGAGAGTTCCATGTCCATCGTCAGCTCCTGGGTCACAGCGGCTGTGCCATGCGGCGGCGCAGCCTGAAAGGCGTGCAGGCCAGGGCGATGCGGGCATGGGCCGGCAGCTCCTGGCATGCGTTTGCATGCGGATTCGCTGCGGGGGCCGTGCGGGAAGCTGGGGTTGGACCTCAGGCTTTCCGCACGGCGGCGGAAAGCAGGGCCGTGAAGCCGCACAGGCTGATGAAGGCCGTGGGCACGCCGTGCACGCGCTGCGGCCGCTGCGCGCGCAAGGCGGTGCAGCGGGTCGGGGCGTGGCGGAAAAGGCGTGTAGGGGCCATGGACAGGGGGATGAGGAGCCGCGATTATGCCGCGAGGCCATTTGCGCACGGGGGCATGGGGCCGTGTACAGGACGGGGCTTCGTTGCTTTGGGTAACATCACGGACCCTGCGGGCGCCCGGTGGAGGACCACCGGGCGCCCGGTTGCCCTGCTGCGCGGCGATCGGCCCGGCAGGGTCCTCTCGCCAAGAGAAGCCCATGAATTCCAAGACTCCCCCCTCGTTCCTGAGCCGCATCGCCATCGCGATCGGCAGTTTCTTCGCCATCCTCGGCAACGGCCCCCTGGCCGCCGACGTGTCCCGCCTGCGTGACGGCGAGCCGCTGGCCGCCGACGTGCCGCCGTCCGCACCCAAGGAGGTGCGCGTGGAGGTGCCCGTGGACCGGATCGTCGAGGTCCGCGTCGAGGTGCCTGTCGAGAAGGTGGTCGAGAAAGTGGTTGAAAAGCGTGTCGAGGTGCCGGTCGAGAAGATCGTCGAAAAGACCGTCGTGGAGCCGGCCGCACCCGCTGGCACCGCCGCCCTGCAGCTGCTGGGCCTGCTGCAGCGCGAGGCGCGCTTCGTGGACTTCGTGCAGGAAGACGTGGCCGGCTATGCCGACGCCGAGATCGGCGCCGCCGCGCGCGTGGTGCACGAAGGCTGCCGCAAGGTGCTGCGCGAGCATTTCAGCATCGCCCCCGTGCGTGCCGAGGCCGAAGGCAGCCGCGTCACGCTGGCCGCAGGCTTTGATGCCGCCGCCGTGCGCCTGACGGGCAACGTGGTCGGCCAGGCACCCTTCACGGGCACGCTGGGCCACCGTGGCTGGCGCGTGGACGATGTCCGCCTGCCCCAGCTCACCGACCACAAGGCTGCCGCCATCGTGGCCCAGGCCGAGGTGGAGCTGTGAGCATGGACCAGTCCCTTCAATTCTCCCAGGCGCGCTACAGCATCGGCATCGACCTGGGCACCACGCATTGCGCGCTCTCCTATGTGGACCGCCAGGCCAGCGATGGCGAGAAGGTGGAGCAGGGCGTGCTGGACATTCCCCAGCTCACCGGCCCCTCCAGCGTGGAGGCGCGCCCACTGCTGCCATCCTTCCTCTACCTGCCGCATGAAAGCGAGCTGACTGCGGCCGACATGGCCCTGCCCTGGGGCGCCAGCCAGGACTTCGTGGTGGGCGAGTTCGCGCGATCGCGCGGCGCGGCCACGCCGATCCGGCTGGTCTCCAGCGCCAAGAGCTGGCTGTGCCATCCGGGCGTGGACCGCCGCTCGCCCCTGCTGCCGGCCGATGCGCCCGAGGAGGTGCACCGCGTCTCGCCCCTGACCGCCTCCATCCGCTATCTGTCGCACCTGCGTTGGGCCTGGGAGCAGGCCCATCCCGAGGCGCCGTTCGACGCCCAGGATGTGACGGTGACCATTCCCGCCTCGTTCGACCCGGCCGCGCGCGAGCTGACGGCCGAGGCCTGCCGCGCCGCGGGCTTCCAGAGGCTCACGCTGCTGGAGGAACCCCAGGCTGCGCTGTACAGCTGGATCCAGGCCAGCGGCGGCCAGTGGCGCAAGCAGGTACAAAGCGGCGAGATCATCCTCGTCGTGGACGTGGGCGGCGGCACCACCGACCTGTCGCTGATCGCCGTGCTGGAAAAGGACGGCGGCCTGGAGCTGCAGCGCGTGGCCGTGGGCGAGCACATCCTGCTGGGCGGCGACAACATGGACCTGGCCCTGGCCTACGGCGTGGCCCGCAAGCTGGCCCAGGAGGGCAAACAGCTCGACGCCTGGCAGACCCGTGCCCTGGCCCATGGCTGCCGCCAGGCCAAGGAGCAACTGCTGGCCGACGCCTCGCTGCAGTCCGTGCCCGTGGTCGTGCCCAGCCGGGGCAGCAAGCTCATCGGCGGCAGCATCCGCACCGAGGTCACGCGTGACGAGGTGCTGCAGATGCTGGTGGAAGGCTTCTTCCCGCGCGCAGCCGTCTCCGACAAGCCCCAGACCCGCGCGCGCGCCGCGCTGACCCAGCTGGGCCTGCCGTATGCGCAGGACGCGGCCGTCACGCGCCACCTGGCGGCCTTCCTCTCACGCCAGGCCGGCGCCACCGAGCAGATCGAAGGCCTCCAGGGCACGCAGCCCGAGGGCGCGTCCTTCCTGCATCCCTCGGCCATCCTGTTCAACGGCGGCGTGCTCAAGGCGCCGCAGATAGAGCAGCGCATCCTGGAAGTCGTCAACGGCTGGCTGGCCGGCGAAGGCGCGCAACCCGCGCGCCTGCTGGATGGCGCCAACCTCGACCTGGCCGTGGCGCGCGGCGCCGCCTACTTCGGCCATGTGGCGGCTGCGGGCCGTGGCGTGCGCATCCGTGGCGGCACGGCGCAGAGCTATTACGTGGGCGTGGAAAGCAACATGCCCGCCATCCCCGGCATGGAGCCGCCCATCTCGGCCCTGTGCCTGGCGCCCTTCGGCATGGAAGAGGGCACCGAGGTGGCGCTGGACACCCAGGAATTCGGCCTGGTCGTGGGCGAGCCCGTGCGCCTGCGCTTTTTCGGCTCCTCCGTGCGCCGCGCCGACCAGGTCGGCACCGTGCTGGACTTCTGGGGCCCAGAGGAGCTGGTCGAGCTGCAGGAAATCGAGGCCCATCTGCCCGCCGAAGGCCGTGCGCCCGGCGAGATCGTGCCCGTCACCCTGCATGCGCGCGTGACCGACATCGGCACGCTGGAACTCAACGCCGTGCCCGTGGGTGGTGACGAACGCTGGAAGGTGGAGTTCGACGTGCGGGCCGATGTAGCGTAGCCCGCCCCGGCGGCAGGCCCGGTCCGGGCCGCGCACCGTGCCCTGTATGACTGCCGATATGCCTGATACTGCCGCCCCCGCCTCCGCCACCCCCTTCGCTCCCGACGCCGCCCACATCGTGGGCATCGACCTGGGCACCAGCCACACCGTGGTGGCGCATGTGCCCGTGGGCGGCACGGCGGCCGACATCGCCTTGCTGCCCGTGGCGCAGCGTGTCTCGGCCGGCGAGGTCGCCGCCCAGGTGCTGCTGCCCTCGGCGCGCTACCAGGCGGCGCCCGGCGAGCTGGGCGATGCCTGGCAGCAGCCCTGGGCGGCACTGGGCGCCGATGCGCAAGCGCCCGCCGTCAATGGCCGCTGGGCGCGTGATCTGGGCGCGGCCGTGCCGTCGCGCCTGGTGGCCAGTGCCAAGAGCTGGCTGTCGCACGCGGGCGTGGACCGCACGGCGGCCATCCTGCCCTGGGGCGCGCCCGAAGAGGTGGCCCGGCTGTCGCCGCTGCAGGCCTCGGCCAGTTACCTGGACCATGTCCGGCAGGCCTGGGACCGCACGCACCCCGGCGCGCCGCTGAGGGACCAGCTGGTCGTGCTGACCGTGCCGGCCTCATTCGACGAAGGCGCGCGCGCACTGACGCTGGAGGCCGCGCGGCTGGCCGGTCTGCCTGCGGTGCAATTGCTGGAGGAACCCAAGGCCGCCTTCCACGACTGGCTGGTGCTGCAGGGCGAACGCCTGGCGGCCGAGCTGGCGCACTGCCGCCTGGTGCTGGTGGTGGATGTGGGCGGCGGCACCACCGACCTGACCCTGATCCGCGTGCAGCCCGCTGAAGCTGGAGGCCTGCCCGTGCTGACACGCACGGCCGTGGGCGAGCACCTGATGCTGGGCGGCGACAACATGGACCTGGCGCTGGCCCATCGGCTGGAGCCGCAGTTCGCCCCGCCCGGCGAGCGTCTGCCCGCCGCACGCTTCGCCCAACTGGTGCAGCGCTGCCGCATGGCCAAGGAACAGTTGCTGGCCGACGATGCGCCCGAGTCCGTGGCCGTGACCCTGCTGGGCGGCGGATCGAAGCTGCTGGCGCAGACGCGCACGGCCACGCTGCGCCGCGACGAGGTGCGCGAGGCCGTGGTCGAAGGCTTCATGCCGCTGGCCGGCCTGCAGGATCTGCCCACCCGGCGCCAGGGCGCTTTGCGCGGCCTGGGGCTCCCATATCCTGCCGATGCGGCGATCACACGGCATTTGGCGCAGTTCCTCGCGCAGCACGCGGCTGGGGAGTTGCCCGATGCGGTTCTGCTCAATGGCGGCGTCTTCCACGCCCATGCGCTGGCCCAGCGGCTGGTGGCGCAGCTGCAGGCCTGGCGCGGCCAGCCGCTGCGCCTGCTGCACAACCCGCATCCCGACTGGGCCGTGGCACGCGGCGCAGCGGCGCATGGCCTGGCCATGCATGTCCAGAGCCGTCCGTCTGAGGATCTGCCGGAATCGGAAGATGCCCGGACTGTGCCCGCCCCGGTACCGCGCATCGGCGGTGGCTCGCCGCGCAGCTACTGGCTGGTCCTGCCCGAGAAGGCGGGTGCCGCACCACAGGGCATCTGCCTGCTGCCGCGCGGCACGGAGGAGGGCGTGCGCATCGTGCTCTCCGGCCGGCGCTTTGCGTTGCGCCTGGGCCAGGCCGTGCGCTTTTCGCTGGTGGCCAACAGCCTGGCGGCGGCGCCTGCGCAGGCCGGCCGTATCGCGGCGCTCGACGGCGAGGGCTGGGTCGAGCTGCCCGCCCTGT
The DNA here is from genome assembly GCF_009827015.1 of Delftia sp. CH05. Taxonomy (NCBI): domain Bacteria; kingdom Pseudomonadati; phylum Pseudomonadota; class Betaproteobacteria; order Burkholderiales; family Comamonadaceae; genus Delftia; species Delftia sp. CH05. Next base: position 78,655 of record NZ_WUMG01000011.1, read on the forward strand.
CCACCGTGCTGCCCGCGCCCGAGGGCCGGGACAAGGCCCAGGTCGAAGTGCAACTGCAGGCCTGCATGACCGAGGTCGGCACGCTGGAGGTGCGCTGCGTGGCCGCCGACGATGCGCAGCGCCAGTGGTTGCTGCCGTTCATCGTGCGCGGTGCGCTGGCCGCAGATTCGCAGGACACCGGCGATCGTTCTGCCCGGCAGGGCCGGCTGGCGGACGCCGTGGCCCTGATCGAGCGCATCTTCGGCAGCCAGGCCCAGGAGGTGACGGCCAAGGAGGTCCGCCAACTGCGCCAGTCGCTGGAGCGACGGCTGGGCCCGCGCGAGGACTGGGACCTGCCGCTGCTGCGCGCACTGTTCGACGCCTTGCTGGCCCGCGCCAGGCGCCGCCGCCGCACGGCCGAGCACGAGCGCGTCTGGCTGAACCTGGCAGGCTGGTGCCTGCGCCCCGGCGTGGGCGCCGAGCTGGACGGCTGGCGCATGCAGCAGGTCTGGCAACTGCATGGCCAGGGCCTGGGCCATGGCGGCGAGGCGGCCAACCGCACCGAATGGTGGGTGTTCTGGCGCCGCGTGGCCGCGGGCCTGGACGAGGCCCGGCAGATGGAGCTGCTGGAAGAGGTTGCCGGCCACATGCAAAAGGCCGTGCAGCAGTCCACGCAGCGCAGCCAGGGCAAGTCCGCCCATGGCAGCTACGACGACATGCTGCGCCTGTTCGCCGCCATGGAGGCCGTGCCCTGGCAGTACCGCCAGGAAATGGGCCAGTGGATGCTGCAGCGGCTGAAACACCCCGGTGAATCCGTGCAGACCTGGTGGGCCATAGGCCGGCTGGCCGCGCGCATGCCGCTGGCCGCCAACGCCCACCGCGTCATGCCGCCCGAGGCTGCGCAGGAGTTCCTGGACGCCACCCTGGCCCAGGACTGGCGCCGCAATGAAACCGCCATGTTCGCTGCCGTGCAGATGGCCCGCATGACGGGCGACCGTGCGCTGGACCTGTCCGATGCCCAGCGCGCCCTGGTGCTGGAGCGGTTGCGCGGCGCCGGTGCACCGCAGCGCTGGATCGACCTGGTGGAACAGGTCCAGCAGATGGACGCCCAGGATGCGAAGCGCAGCTTTGGGGATAGCCTGCCGCCGGGGCTGGTGCTGGTGGGGTGACGGCTGTTGCCCAAGAAGAAGGCCCCGCAGTGCGGGGCCTTCTTCTTGGGGAGGCACTGCAGCAAGTGCAGTGCGCTGTGCTTACTGCGAGTTCCAGACGTAGTAGGCGACACCTTCGTACTTGAAAACGGGATAGCTGGCGATCACGAAATCGCGTTCAGCCGCGTTGGCTGTGTAGAAGTGCGTGCCTGTCTGCACGTTGAAGAAGCGGAACATGGGAACGGTGCCATTGCCGGCGGCCGTCTGGGCATACCAGGACGTGCCCTCGCTCTTGAAGCTGGGATAGGTTGCGAGCACGTAGTCACGTTCAGGCTGGCTGATGGTGAAGAAGTGTGCGCCGGAGGCCGTGTTGAAGAAACGGAACACCGGGTCCAGGCCCTGCTGCGGCTGGGTGGACGCATAGAAGGCCACGTTCTCGTACTGGAAGGCCGGGTAGGTGGCCACCACATAGTCGCGCTCGGAGGCGCTGGCGGTATAGAAGTGAGCGCCGGTCTGGCGGTTGAAGAAGCGGTAGATGGCGGTGCGGGCCTGTCCGGTGCCGGTGTCCACGCCGCCCGTGCCCGTGTCTGCAGCAAGCCACTTCTGCACATTGGGGAAGAGCAGGTCAAAGCGCCCATAGATCGAGTTGCCACCCGTGCGCGAACAGGTCTGGTCGTCGCCGCCGTAGAGCGTGCCGACCAGCAGGCCATTCAGGAACAGGCCCGAACCGCTGCTGCCCGGCTGCGTCAGGCCCTGGTCCCAATTCACGCTGAGGTAGCCGCCATCGCGGTACCGGCAGGTCATGGTGGCATCGCTGGAGGGTTCGCAGGCCAAGGAGCGGTCATAGGTGCCGAAGCTGATCTTCTGCAGGTCGCCACGCGGGTGGTGTATGCCTACCACCTTGGCGCCACTGGTCAGGGCCTGGGTGGACCAGCCGGCAAAGACGGCGCCTGCAGGGGCGGCTTCGTTGAGCCGCAGCAAGCTGCCGTCATAGGTGGCGGTGGCGTACAGCAGGGTGGCGCCGTTGCGCAGCGTGCGCGAGGCCGACGACAGCGTGCGGCTGTTGCACGAGGGCGTGCGATAGAACCACGAAGTCTCCAGCGTGGAGGCCACGGTCTGGGTGCTGATGCAATGGTTGGCCGTGAGGAAGTAGGGCGTTCCGGAGCCTGCCTTGTCGTTGATCAGCGTGCCCGAGCACACATAGCCCTGGCCATTCTGGACATAGAACATGCGCGCCACGGCGTTGCGCTGCGCGCTGTAGGCGTCATAGCAGGTGGAGTCCAGGTGGCATGACAGGGACTCGTTGAGCTGGGCCGAGAACACGTTCTCGCCCTCCAGCGGCAGCGACAGGTTCTCGTACACGTGCATGACGCGCGGAATGGCCAGTCGCAGCGCATCGGCAGGCGTGCCGGGCGGCAGGTCGATCTCCAGGGTGACCTCGTCGCCGCCGCTGTCGGGCGTCCACCAGGTGCGGCCGTCGGCGCTGGCATCGCCTGCGTCCTTGTTGGCCTGCAGCAGCTGCAGCACGCGCTGGCCGGAAATTTCATAGGCGCCGGCGCGGTCGCCTTGGGCATAGATGCGCAGCAGGGCGCTGCCGGGCAACTGCTCGATTTCCACACCCAGGCGAATGCCGTAGGCACCTTCGGAGCGCACGCTGACTGCGGCAATCAGCCCGCCGTCGGCCGAGGTCTGCCATTGCAGTTGCCCGCCCAGGGCCTGGGTGGTGGCGGTCTGGCTGCTGGGGCGCTGTGCGCCCACCTGCAGGGCGCCGCCCACAGCGGCCGAGGCGGCTCGCACATCCTTCCAGGTGCCCAGTTCCACGCGCAGCGGCGTGGGGGTGACGGCTGCGGGGGAAGACATGCTGCGCGAAGCCAGGAACTCCCGAGGCGTGTCCTGCGGCTGGACGCGCGAGTCCACGCTCATGCGGGGGATGAACTGAGGCACATCTGTGGCGCCCTCCTGCCCCCATGCCAGCCCCAGGCTGCCGGCCAGGGCGAGCGCCAGCGCGACGCTGCGCAAGCCCCTGCGCGCAGTGGTGTCGAAAAGATCGGTCATGAGCTCCCTCTCAACGGATTGGTGGATATTGCGAAACCCGGGCATTTTAGGTGTTGTGTGCGTGACAGCCCGGTGACGGCAGGGCCGTCCGGCGCTTCCTAGAATGGTCGCTGCGCTGCAGCGGCAGCCGGGTGCGGACACTGCGAGCGCCGTGCCTGCCCCACACATCTGCCCCCTGTCATCTACCAAGGATCTGATCCAGCATGAGCCACTCCTACTCCGACACCCAACTCCTGATCGACGGCCAATGGCAGGACGCCGCCAGCGGCAGGAAGATTCCCGTGCGCAATCCGGCCAGCGGCGAGGTCATCGGCCATGTGGCCCATGCCGACGTGGCCGACCTGGACCGTGCGCTGGCCGCCGCTCAGCGCGGCTTCGAGACCTGGCGCAAGGTCTCCGCCCATGAGCGCGGAGCCGCCATGCGCCGTGCCGCAGCCCTGCTCAAGGACCGGGCCGACGAGATCGCCGCCCTGCTGACGCAGGAGCAGGGCAAGCCGCTGGCCGAGGCCAAGGGCGAGATCCTGGCCGGCGTGGGCATCATCGAATGGTTTGCCGACGAGGCGCTGCGCGTGTACGGCCGCATCGTGCCCTCGCGCCGTCCCGAGGTGCAGCAGCTGGTGATCAAGGAGCCCGTGGGTCCCGTGGCCGCCTTCACGCCCTGGAACTTCCCCGTCAACCAGATCGTGCGCAAGATCGGCGCGGCGCTGGCCACGGGCTGCTCCTTCCTGTGCAAGGCGCCCGAGGAAACGCCGGCCGCGCCTGCCGCCCTGTTCAAGTGCTTTGTCGATGCCGGCGTGCCGGCCGGGGTGGTGGGCCTGGTGTTCGGCGATCCGGCCCAGATTTCCTCCTACCTGATCGCCCATCCCGTGATCCGCAAGGTCACGTTCACGGGTTCCACGCCCGTGGGCAAGCAGCTGGCGGCGCTGGCCGGCCAGCACATGAAGCGCTCGACCATGGAGCTGGGCGGCCACGCGCCGGTCATCGTGGCCGAGGATGCCGACGTGGCGCTGGCCGTCAAGGCGGCGGGTGCGGCCAAGTTCCGCAATGCAGGCCAGGTCTGTATCTCGCCCACGCGCTTTCTGGTGCACAACAGCGTGCGCGAGGAGTTCACACGCGCCATGGTGGCGCATGCCGAAGGCCTCAAGGTCGGCGATGGCCTGGTGCAGGGCACGCAGATGGGCCCGCTGGCCAATCCGCGCCGCGTCACCGCACTGGCCCATTTCATCGAGGACGCGCAAAAGCAGGGCGCCAAGCTGCTCACGGGCGGCGGCTCCCTGGGCGACAAGGGCAACTACTTTGCACCCACGGTGCTGGGCGATGTGCCGCTGAGCGCCGAGATCTTCAACCAGGAGCCTTTCGGCCCCGTGGCTGCCATCCGCGGCTTCGACGATCTGGGCGATGCCATCGCCGAGGCCAACCGCCTGTCCTATGGCCTGGCCGCCTATGCGTTCACGCGCTCCATCAAGACCGCTCACCAGCTGGCGCAGCAGGTCGAGGCCGGCATGCTGTGGATCAACCAGCCGGCCGTGGCCTCGGCCGAGATGCCGTTCGGCGGCATCAAGGACTCGGGCTACGGCTCCGAAGGCGGCCCCGAGGCGCTGGAGGCCTACCTGGTCTCCAAGGCCGTGTCCATTGCCGCCGTGTGATCATGGCCGGCTGAACGATGAACGGCCCCTGAGGGGGCCGTTTTTCATGGGTGCGGCTTGCGCGCTGGAATGCGGTAGATGACGGCCGCGTACTTGGGCCGCTGCTGCTGCTCCACGACGACTCCGCCCAATCCTTCGGCGATGCGCCGGCTGGCCGTGTTGGCCTCGGCCACCGGGTAGCTGAAGGACTGCGGGGCGAAGGTTTCCGCGGCCCAGGCGGCCAGGGCGGCAACGGCCTCGCGGCCATGGCCCTGGCCATGCGCGTCCTCGCGTATCCAGATGCCGAGTTCGGGCTCGGCATCGCGCGCGCGGTGCAGGCCCAGCAGGCCGGTGAATCGGCCTGACGCGCGCTCGCGCAGCGTGAAGTTGAAGTCCGTGCCGGCTGCGATCTCCCGCAGCCATCCGCGCCAGACCGCCTCGAAATCGGCAGGCGCCGATGGCGGCTCGAACGACAGGTAGCGCGTCAACGTGGGCGTGATGCAGGCAAAGGCCTCATCGGCATCGGCGGCAGTGAAGGGGCGCAGCGCCAGGCGCTGTGAGGTGATGGTGGTGTCGCTCCACGTCATGGATGCTTTCCTCGCAACAGGGGGGCAGAGAGCGTGGGGCGCTGCCGGCCTGGGCCGACCTTAGCCGTTCATTCTGGCATGGGTCCGTGCTTCAGCCGGCATTGCGGAAGAAGGCTTCGTGCTGCGCGATCTCATGCGCGGCATGGCGCAGCTGGCGGGCCTGGTCGGGGTGGCGTTCGGCCACGCGCTGCGCCAGCGCGCGCAAAAGCGGCGGGCACTGGCCGGGGGACTGCTGCAGCCGCTGCAGGCGCAGCAGCGCGGCGCGCACGGCGCGGGCCGTGCCGTCGCCCAGCGCGGCTTCCTCGGACAGCTGGTGCAGCGCCTGGATGGCGCGGCCCACATGCAGGGCGGCCAGGCCGCACTCCGCCGCCTGCGCGCCCAGCTGTCCTCCGGCCTGCTCCGACATGCGCACCAGGCGCAGCAGCCGGTGGTACAGGCGGGCACGCCAGACGCGGCCATCGCGCGCATGGCCGGGCGTGGCGGCCATGTCCTGCAGCTCGTGGACCATCATGGAGCGCAGGCCCTGCAGCCGTCCCTGCAGGGTGACCGGCAGGATGAATCGGTAGGCAGCCCAGCCGGCCAGCGGCCCGGACACCACCGCCAGCCCCAGGGCCAGCGCATGGCCGAAGCTGGCCGTCTGCGGGTAGTGGGGCTGCAGCAGGAGCAGCAGCACCATGTTGCAGTCATAGCCCGAGAGCGCGGTGCGCTGGTGCGAGAACAGCAGTGCGCCCACGTAGACAAAGGGCAGCATCAGCCACACCAGGCCCGCCTGGCTGCTGGCGAACGGCCAGACCAGCCACTGGCAGGCCAGGGCCACCAGCACGCCCATGGCCTGGCCCAGGGTCACATGGCGCATGGTGGCCGACGGGTTCTCGAAGCCCGAGAACACGGTCAGCATGATGGACATGCCCAGCAGCATGTAGGCACCGCCGCTCCAGCCCGTCACCACCCACAGCAGGCCCACGATGGCGATGGCCGCGCTGGCACGCAGCATGGCGCGGCGCGCGCCCAGCCAATCGCTGTGCAGCACCACCGGCCATTGGCGGGCGCGGTGGCCGGGCGGCAGGGCCACGTCATGGGTGGCGGCCAGGTGGGCCTGCAGCGCAAAGCCCATCGGGGCCAGCATGTCGGCTGCGCCGGGCCAGGCCACAGCGGCCTCGCGTGCGCATACCAGGGCCGCCGCGGCCTCGTGCAACTGCACGCGCGTCTCCAGCGCCACGGCGGCTTCGCGCAGCGCCTGCGCGGCGGCCAGGGCCTGCGCCTCGCCAAAGGCCGCAGGCGGCTCCTGCGACGGTGCATCGCGCAGCCACAGCAGGGCCGAGATCTGGGCATTCATGAGCCGGCGCAGCGCGTGCACGGCCTCGCGCGAGCGCTGCGATCCTGCGGCGTGCGGGTCCAGCCCCTCCTCGATCACCGCCATGGCCAGCAGGCGGGCGGCGATCTCCTGCGAGCCCAGTGACGAACGGCCGCGCGCCTGCAGGCTGTCGGCCAGATCGCGCAGCAGCCGGGCAAACAGCTGGCGTACCTCGGCATTGCCGGGAATGCCGCTGCCCTTGGGCGTGAACAGCCAGCCCACGAGCAAGGCTGCGAATACGCCGGTCAGCGCGGTGAACAGCCGGTCCCAGCCCAGGGCGAAGACCTGCTCGGGATGGGCGAAGTCCAGCAGCGCCACCATGGCTGCCGAATAGCCGGCCAGCATGGTGCCGTAGGCCACGAAGCTGCGCTGCAGATTGCCCACGCCCGCACACAGGCCCAGCCAGACGGCCAGGCCCAGCACCAGCCACAGCAGATTGCCCTGGGCCAGCAGCACCAGGCCCACGCCCACGGCCGTGCCGGCCACGGTGCCTGCGACCCGGAAAAAGCTTTTCTCGACCAGTTGCCCGCGCAGCGGCTGGGATGCGGCCCAGGTGGCCATGGCAGCCCACTGCGGATGCTCCAGCCCCAGCTGCCAGGCGGCCAGCAAGGCCAGGCAGGCGGCGAAGGCCGTGCGCAGGTGCTGGCGCAGGCGCACGGGGTCGAAACCCCAGCGGGCCGAGGCCTGCAGCAGGCGGCCATAGGCATCGTGGAGGGCGCTCATGGCGCGCCTTCCGTGCGCAGCGCGCCCATGCGCGCCTGGATCTTGGCCATGCCGGCCAGCATGGCCTCGACCTCGGCATCGTCCAAGTCCTGCAGCATGGCCAGCTCGGCCTGCAGCATGGTGGCGCGCACGCGGTCCACGGCGCCGTTGCCTTCATCGGTCAGGAAGATGCGCTTGCTGCGCCGGTCACCGGGGTCGGCGCGGCGCTCCACCCATCCATGGCCTTCCAGAATATCGAGCAGGCGCACCAGGCTGGAGCCATCCAGCCCCACGCGCTCGGCCAGTTCCTTTTGCGTGACGCCATCGCCCCAGGCGCGCAGGTGGATCAGCGGCGCCCAGGTGGCGTCGGTCAGGCCGTCGGCCAGCAGTTGTTCCTCGACCTGGCGGCGCCATTGGCGTACCAGGGTGACCATGAGAAAGCCGAGACGGGCGCGGGGAGGGGCAGAGGCAAAGGACATGCCTCGATTATCTTTGTAGTTCAATTAATTTGCATTGCAAATTAATTGTGCCTGCATTTGATTTAAGGGTATTCCCTTGTTCTGGAAGGCAGGCCGTCCATGAAAAAGGCCCTGCGAGACGATGCCTCGCAGGGCCGGTCGAGGGATGCTGGCAGCTTCAGAGCAGGCCGGGCACCCAGCGGTTGAAGAGCAGGCCCGCCACCAGAAGCCATGCGAACAGCAAGGCGGCCAGCAGCAGGGGCTTCGTGCCTGCGGCACGCACGGCGCGGACATGGGTGGTCAGGCCCAGGGCCGCCATGGCCACGGCCAGCAGCGCGTTGTCCAGCTGCACGCCCACCTGTACCACGGCAGCGGGCAGCACGCCCAGCGAGTTCACGCCGGCCATGGCGACGAAGCCCAGCGCGAACCAGGGAATGGTGATGCGGCGCGGCTGGCCGTCGCTCACCTGGCTGCTGCGGTTGCCGCGCGCCACCGCCATGGACAGCAGCAGCAGGAAGGGGGCGAGCATCATCACGCGCACCATCTTGGAGATCACGGCCACGTCGGCGGCTTCGGGCGCAATGGCTTCGCCGGCGGCCACGACCTGGGCCACCTCATGCACGGTGGAGCCCACGTACAGCCCGTACTGCGCGGGCGACATGTCCAGCCAGCCGTGGGCGGCGTTCCAGTGGAACAGCGCGGGGTAGAGAAAGGTGCCCACGGTGCCGAAGACCACCACGGTGGCCACGGCCACGGCCACGTCTTCGGCACGTCCCTTGATCACGGGTTCGGTGGCCAGCACGGCAGCGGCGCCGCAGATGGAGCTGCCCGCGCCGATCAGCACCGTGGTGCGCGCATCCAGCCCGAAGACGCGGCGGCCCAGCCACTGCGCCAGCAAAAAGGTGCTGCCCAGCACCAGGGCATCGACCACCACGCCGGCCATGCCCACATGGCCTATGTCCTGGAAGGTCAGCCGCAGGCCGTAGAGCACGATGCCCGCGCGCAGCAGGCGCTGCTTGGCCAGGCCCACGCCGGCATGGCAGCTGGGCGCCAGGCGTGGATAGACGGTGTTGCCGATGACCAGGCCGATGCAGATGGCCAGCGTCAGTGCACTCAGGCCCGAGCCGGCCAGCAGGGGCTGGCGTGCGCCCCAGGTGGCGGCTGCGGCAATGGCGCCTGCCAGCAGCAGGCCGGGCGCAAGCTCGGTCAAACGGCGAAGCCAGCCAGGGAGGGAGGAGCGTGGGAGGGAAGTGGTGTTCATGGTGCCTGCGCGCCGCGTCAGGAGCGCGGTGCATGGGAGGCACTTTAGATTTCTTGGCTATATTCGTATAACGAATAGTTTTTGTAGCATCAACCGGGGAAACAGGTTGATGCCTCGTCCAGACTGCACGCCATGCTGCATCTCACCCTGCGCCAACTTGAAATCTTCTGCGCCGTTGCCCAGGCCGGCTCCACCGTGGCGGCGGCCGATGCCGTGGCCCTGTCGCAGTCGGCCACCAGCGCCGCGCTGCAGCAGCTGGAGCAGGCCATGGGCGCCCAGCTGTTCGAGCGCGTGGGCCGGCGGCTGGCGCTCAACGACGCGGGGCGTGCCCTGCTGCCCGAGGCGCTGGCGCTGCTGGAGCAGGCCAGGGGCATAGAGCAGGCGTTTTCGGTGCGGGCCGCCAGCCTGCCCGTGCGTCTGCGCGTGGCAGCCAGCACCACCATAGGCACCTATGCGCTGCCGGCCGTGCTCGCGCACCTGGCGCGCAGCCATCCGCACCTGAGCGTGGACCTGCAGATCGCCAACACGCGCGAGGTGGGCCAGGCCGTGGAATCGCTGGACGTGGACCTGGGCCTGATCGAGGGCACCAGCCACTGGCCCGGGCTGGAGGTCGAGCCCTGGATGCGCGACGAACTCGTCATCGTGGCTGCAGCACAGGACCCGCTGGTGCAGGCCGCGCGCCAGCGCCCGCTGGGCGTGGCCGCTTTGCGCGGTGCGCGCTGGCTGCTGCGCGAGCCGGGCTCGGGCACGCGCGAGATGGTGGAGCATGCCTTGCTGCCGCATCTGCACCAGCTGCCGGCCGCCGCCACGCTGGGCAGTTCGGAGGCGATTGCGCGCTGCGTGGCGCAGGGCCTGGGCGTCAGCTGCCTGTCGCGCGTGCTGGTGCAGGCCCTGGTCGCCTCGGGAGAGCTGGCCGTGCTGCCGACCACGCTGCCGCGCATGTGGCGCGATTTCTCGCTGGTGCAGCGGGCAGGCAAGCGCCGCTCGCCTGCGCTGGCGGCCTTCGTGCAGGCCTGCAGGTCCCAGGCGCAGGAATGAGCCCAGGCTACTTTTGCAGCGGTATCGGCGTGTTGCGCGGCACGGGCACGGCCGTGACGCTGTTCTGCGGCGAGCCTTCGATCACGCGGTCCGAGTAGGTCATGTAGACCAGGGTGTTGCGCTGCGCATCGACCATGCGCACCACGCGCAGGCGCTTGAACAGCAGCGAGATGCGTTCGCTGAACACTTCTTCCTGCTGCTTGAGCGGCGCAGGGATCTGGATGGGTCCGGTCTGCACGCAGCTGATCGAGGCTTCGGCGCGGTCCTCGGCCAGGCCCAGGCCGCCCTTGATGCCGCCGGTCTTGGCGCGCGAGACATAGCAGGTCACGCCCGCCACCTTGGGATCGTCATAGGCATCGACCACGATCTTGTGGTCCGGGCCTATGAACTTGAACACCGTGTCCACCGCGCCCACCTGCTCAGCGCGCGCACCGCAGGCGCCCAGCAGCAGCGTGGCCAGAGCGGCCGTGAGCAAGGCCCGGCCTCGCGGGAAATACTTCGCACTGGGTTTGATCATGGCGTTGCGTATGAGAGTGGCGCGGCCCAACTCAGGGACACCGAGGAAGGGCCGCCCCGCCCCGAGGGTGTCGTCCCCCTCCCGCGAAGCGAGAGAGGGGGAAGGCGCAAAGCGCCTCAGGGGGTGTTTTCACCCGCCACATGGCGGCGAAGATGCTCCAGGGCTTCCTCGACCTGATCCACCAGCACCAGGCACAGGTCGCCGGGCGTCAGCCGCGCCAGCGCGTGGTCGATGGCGTTGAACTCGCCCTGGATCTGGGTCACGTAGCCGGTGCGCGGTGCGCCTTGCAGGCCTTGCTGCAGCAGGGCCAGGACTTCCCCGTCGGCGCGGCCGCGCTGGCAGGCATCCTGGTAGAGGATGACGTCGTCGAAGGCGCGGCCCAGGATCTGGGTCTGCTCGGTGATGTCCTGGTCGCGGCGGTCGCCCGCGCCGCTGATGACCACGCTGCGGCGCTGGGCCGGCATGGCATCCACGGCCTGCACCAGTGCGCGGATGGCGTCGGGGTTGTGGCCGTAGTCGGCGATCAGCGTGGCGCCACGGTAGTCCATGACGTTGAAGCGTCCGGGGGCGTTGTCGCTGTCGTTGACGAAGCCGGCCAGCCCGCGGCGGATGGTCTGCCACGGCAGGCCCACGCCCCAGGCGGCGGCGATGGCGGCCATGACGTTCTCCACCTGGAAGGTGATGGTGCCGTTGCGCGTGATGGGGATCTCGCGCAGGGCGATGGTCTCGCGCCACGAACTTTCGGCCGCAACGATGCTGTCGCCGTCCACGTAGACCACGCGGTTGCCCTGGGCGCGGTGCGTGGCCATCACGGGGTGGTGGCGGTCGGCCGCGAAATAGATGACCTTGCCCGGCGAGGTGGAGGCCATGGCGGCCACCAGCGGGTCGGCGGCGTTGAGCACGGCATAGCCGTCGGCGGCCACGTTCTGCACGATGACGCGCTTGAGCACGGCCACGTCTTCCACCGTGGTGATGTAGTTCAGGCCCAGGTGGTCGCCCGCGCCCACGTTGGTGACCACGGCCACCTGGCAGCGGTCGAAGCCCAGGCCTTCGCGCAGGATGCCGCCGCGCGCGCATTCGAGCACGGCCGCATCGGTCTCGGGGTGGGCCAGGGCGTTGCGCGCGCTGCGCGGGCCCGAGCAGTCGCCGCTGTCGATCTGGCGGCCGTTGACGTAGACGCCGTCGGTATTGGTCATGGCCGTGCGCCAGCCATGCGAGGTGAACAGGTGGGCGATCAGGCGCGTGGTCGTGGTCTTGCCATTGGTGCCGGTGACGGCCACCAGCGGGATGCGGCCATCCTGGCCGGGTGCGAACAGCTCATCGACCATGGGCACGCCCACGTTGCGGGGCTTGCCGAAGGACGGCGCCAGGTGCATGCGCAGGCCCGGTGCGGCGTTGACTTCGACGATGCCGCCGTTTTGCTCCTCCAGCGGGCGCAGCATGGTCTCGCAGACCACGTCCACGCCGCAGATGTGCAGGCCGATGGTCTGGGCGGCCTCGACGGCGCGCGCGGCGATGTCGGGGTGCACGTCGTCCGTCACATCGGTGGCGCTGCCGCCCGTGGACAGGTTGGCGTTGTTGCGCAGCACCACGCGCTGGCCCTGGGCCGGCACGGATTCGGGCGTGAGGCCTTCGGTGGCGATGCGCGCGATGGCGATGTCGTCCAGGCGGATCTTGGTCAGCGCCGTGCCGTGGCCCGAGCCGCGGCGCGGGTCCTGGTTGACCAGCTCGACCAGTTCGCGGATGGTGTGCTGGCCGTCGCCCAGCACCTGGGGCGGCTCGCGGCGCGCAGCGGCCACCAGCTGGCCGCCGACCACCAGCAGGCGGAAGTCGTGGCCCGGCAGGAAGCGTTCGACCATGATGTCGTCGCCGAATTCCGAGGCGGTGGCAAAGGCGGCCTTGAGCTGCTCGTGCGTGGTGATGTTGACCACCACGCCCTTGCCCTGGTTGCCGTCCTGGGGCTTGACCACCACGGGCAGTCCCACTTCCTGGGCCACGAGCCAGGCTTCTTCCACGTCCTTGACGGGGCGGCCCAGCGGCACGGGCACGCCGGCGGCGTGCAGCAGGCGCTTGGTCAGGTCCTTGTCCTGGGCGATGGACTCGGCCACGGCGCTGGTCTGGTCCAGCTCGGCGGCCTGGATGCGGCGCGCCTTGGAGCCCCAGCCCAGTTGCACCAGCGAGCCCGAGGTCAGGCGGCGGATGGGAATGCCGCGCGCCACGGCCGCATCGACGATGGAGCCTGTGGAGGGGCCGATGCGCTCGTCCTCGTCGAGTTCACGCAGCTCGGCCACCACCTTGTCGGCGTCGAAGGGCGTGTCGGCCAGTGCCGACTGCAGCAGCGCACCGGCCTGTTCCATGGCCAGGCGGCCCACGGATTCCTCGGTGTACTCCACCACCACCTGGTAGGTGCCGGCTTCCACGGTCTCGTGCGTGCGGCTGAAGGTCACGGGGCAGCCGGCCTGGGCCTGCAGCGACAGGGTCGCCACTTCCAGCACATGGGCCAGCGACAGGCGCTGGTCGGCACCGTGCGGCTGCAGCGTGCCGATCTTGGGAAAGCGCGCGCGCAGCCGGTCCTCGAACCCTGCCAGGGCCGAGTAGTCACAGTCGCCGGGCTCGCATTGCACGATGGCTTCGATGGCGGTGCTGCGGGTCCAGAGATTGGGGCCGCGCAGGGCTCGGATGCGGGTGATCTGCATAGTGTCTTCTTTCGGAGGGCAGGCCCGCGTCGCCGGGCCTGCCTGCATGTCATCGTGTGGTCGGGCTCAGGCGGCGGCGGTGGAAACCGCAGCGGCGGCCGGCGTGTAGTCGAAGGTCTTGATGCCGGCGACGATGAGGTCGGGGGCAATGTCCATGGACCACGCCGCGGCAATGGCAGCGAGCAGGGCCGGCGTGTCCGGGCGCAGGCCGCCGGGCAGGCTCAGCGCGTCCAGCGTGCCCAGCACGCGCTCGGCGGCGCCCGTGGCCAGGATCACCTGGTTGCCGCGCACGAAGACGGCACGGCCTTCGCTCTCGCAACGGTGGGCCGCTACCACGGGGCTGTCTGCCTGCATCGAATAGAACAGCACCTCGCCGTCGCACAGGCGGGCCAGGTCGGCCACCTGTTCGATGTCGGCATTGAGCACGCCCGCGCCTTCGTCCAGCACCACGTCGATCTGGGTGCGCATCACGCGCGTCATCTGCGACTGCTCGTGCACGTCATGGTCGGGCAACTGCTCGAAGCCGTCCATGTCGGTGACCACGCCGACCAGGCAACGGTCGTAGGCCAGGCCTTCCTCCAGGATGGAGCGGGCCGTGGTCTGGATGACGGCGGCCTGGGCCAGGCGGTTGGTCAGCAGGCGGTGGGCGCCGGCCCAGTTGGCGGTATTGGTCTTCTGGGTCTGGCGGTTGGACAGGAACATGCCTTCGCTGCTGGCCACGCCCGTGAGCTTGCCCGACAACTGCAGCAGCCAGCCCACCAGGCGGGCCGTGAAACCGTTGTTGCGCGTGCCGGCAATGCCGACCAGGGGGATGCGGCCGGCGCCCGTGCCCTCTTCGGTGCGCGGGAACAGGTGGTCGGCGATGGCCATGCCCACGGGGCGCGGCGCGCCGCTGGTGGGCTTCAGATGCATCAGCAGGCCGGGGCCGGCGTTGACTTCGAGGATGGCGCCGCCCTGCTCCTTCATGGGGCGCGAGACGTCCTGCAGGATCATGTCCATGCCCGCGATGTCCAGGCCCACGATCTTGGCGGCCAGCGTGGCCATGTAGGCCACTTCGGGATGGACTTCGTCGGTGCAGTCGATGGCCATGTTGCCGTTGCGTTGCAGCAGCACGCTGGTGCCCTGGGCAGGAATGGTGTCGGGCGTGACGTTCTGGCGCTTGAGTTCCAGCTTCACGGCCGGGGCTTCGAGGTTGATCCAGTCCAGCGGGTATTCCTGCTCGGGGCCGCGACGCGGGTCCTGGTTGACCACGGCGACCAGTTCGCGAACCGTGGACTTGCCATTGCCGGCCACGCTCACGGTCTCGCCACGGCAGGCGGCAACCACCTTGCCGCCCACCACCAGGATGCGGTGCTCGGTGCCGTCGATGAAGCGTTCGACGATGACGTCCGAGCCTTCGGGCTGGGCCAGCGCGAAGGCGGCCTTGATGTCGGCCTCGTCGCGCAGGTCCAGCGTCACGCCGCGTGCGTGGTTGCCGTCCGAGGGCTTGACGGTGACGGGAAAGCCGATGTCCTGCGCCACTTCCCAGGCTTCCTCGGGGCTGTGGACGATCTGGCCTTCGGGCACGGGCACGCCGCAGGCGGCCAGCAGGCGCTTGGTGAAGTCCTTGTCCTGGGCAATGCCCTCGGCGATGGCGCTGGTCTGGTCGCTCTCGGCGGTCCAGATGCGGCGCTGCGCGGCGCCGTAGCCCAGTTGCACGAGGTTGCCGTCATTGAGGCGGATGTGGGGGATGCGGCGCTCGCCGGCCGCATCGACGATGCAGCCCGTGCTCGGGCCCAGGTAGCGGTCGTTGATCTCGGTCTTGATGGCCTTGATGGCGGCCTTCAGGTCGAAGGGCTCGTCATTGATGGCGGCCATGATCAGCCTGTGGCCATGGGCCAGGGCCGTGCGCGCCACGGTTTCCTCGGGGCAGCGGAAGACCATGCGGTACACGCCGCGCTGCGAGATCTCGCGGGTCTGGCCGAACTCGGCAGGCATGCCCGCCAGGTTCAGCAGCTCGATGATGATGTGCTCCAGCACGTGGCCGCACCAGGTGCCGCCTTCCAGGCGCTGGATGAAGCCGCCGCGCTCGCCCACGCCGCAGTGGTGCTCGACCAGGTCGGGCAGCCAGGCCGTCAGGCGCTCGTTGAAACCGGGAAGCTTGTTCGAGGGATAGTCCTCCAGCTCGCCCAGATCCAGCCAGACCTCCAGCACGGGACGGTAGGTCCAGACGCTGGGTCCACGCAGGTAGGTGGTGCGCAAGAGTTGGATGTCTTTGAATTTCGCCATGTCGGTCAACGGGTAAGCGTGAACGACGACCCGGATTCGGATCGCCGGAGAATGGGAGAGGATTGTGCGCCCAGAAAACCCATGCGCAGTGTTGTCAGCCTAAACCAGGGTTGGCGCGTTGAGCAGGGTATGCCGTGCAACGCGCGGGATATCCACCGGGGAGCTGCGGTTGCCCGCATGACACCAGGAGCCGCCAGGGGCGGGAAAAACAACTCAACATGCAAGAACACCATTCTGTGGACGTTTCGGCCTTCCTTGCCAGCCCCCGCGGGGCTGAGCTGCGAGCCAGGCTCGCTTCCAATGAAAACGTGCTGGCCCTCGCCACGGTTGACCTGACCCTGGATATGCGCTTCGGCGAAGGCTGGGTTGTCCTGACCAACCAGCGCCTCATCGCCTGTGATCCTGAGGATCAGCGATGGAGTGAGTGGATACTCTCTGTCGATCAGAATTTGCGTACGCTGGACCACGGCGGCGTGGGCAACCTCGAATTGCATGGTCCTGCGGCTCGGCTGGCGCTGTGGCGCTTCACCTTGCGCCACCAGGCGGGCGTATTGCGCCTGCTGCAACAGTTCGATCACCAGCGTGAGCGCATGGCGCGTGGCGAGGACTTCGACGGGCCCGAGGACGATGTGCCCCGCTGCCCGGCCTGCCAGACCGAGCTGCCGCCCGAGGCCGACGAATGCCCGGCCTGCGCACGCCAGCAGGGTCCGCAGACCTCCACCTGGGTGCTGCTGCGCCTGTGGCGCTTTGCCCATCCCTACCGGCACCAGCTGCTGCTGGGCTTTTTGCTGACCCTGGCCTCCACGGGCGCCACCCTGGTGGCGCCCTATCTGACGATTCCCATCGTGGACAAGATCCTGATCCCGTTCCAGAACGGCCAGCAGATCGACAGCAGCCTGGTGGTCTTCTACCTGAGCGGCCTGCTGGCTGCGGCCCTGGTGGCCTGGGGCCTGGGCTGGGCGCGCACCTTCGTGCTGGCCAAGGTCTCCGAGCGCATTGGCTCGGACCTGCGCACGACCACCTACAACCACCTGCTGACGCTGTCGCTGGACTACTACGGCAGCAAACGCACGGGCGACCTGATGGCGCGCATCGGGGCGGAAACAGATCGCATCAATTTGTTTCTATCCTTGAACGCGCTGGATTTCGCCACCGATGTGCTGATGATCGTGATGACCTCGGTCATCCTGTTCTCCATCAATCCATGGCTGGCCCTGGTCACCCTGGTGCCGCTGCCCTTCATCGCCTGGATGATCCACCTGGTGCGTGACCGCCTGCGCACGGGCTTCGAGAAGATCGACCGCGTCTGGTCCGAGGTGACCAATGTGCTGGCCGACACCATTCCCGGCATCCGCGTGGTCAAGGCCTTCGCCCAGGAAAAGCGCGAGGCCGACCGCTTCGCCCAGGCCAATCTGGTCAACCTGCAGGCCAACGACAAGGTCAACAAGACCTGGTCGCTGTTCACGCCCACGGTGACGCTGCTGACCGAGATCGGCCTGCTGGTGGTCTGGGGCTTCGGCATCTGGCTGGTGGCGGGCGGCCAGATCACGGTCGGTATTCTGACGGCCTTCATCGCCTACATCGGCCGCTTCTACAGCCGCCTGGATTCGATGAGCCGCATCGTCTCGGTCACACAGAAGGCGGCAGCCGGCGCCAAGCGCATCTTCGACATCCTGGACCACGTGAGCAACGTGCCCGACCCGGTCAACCCGGTCAAGCTGCCGCGCGTGCAGGGTGCCATCACGCTGGACAACCTGACCTTCCGCTACGGCAGCCGCGCCGTCATCAAGAACCTGGATCTGCAGATTCGCCCGGGTGAAATGATCGGCCTGGTCGGCCACAGCGGCTCGGGCAAGAGCACCCTGGTCAACCTGATCAGCCGCTTCTACGACGTGAGCGAAGGCTCCATCCAGCTCGACGGCGTGGATATCCGCCGGCTCAAGGTGTCGGACTTCCGCAGCAACATCGGCCTGGTGCTGCAGGAGCCCTTCCTGTTCTTCGGCACCATTGCCGAGAACATCGCCTACGGCAAGCCCGACGCCACGCGCGAGGAAATCGTGGCGGCCGCGCGTGCGGCCCATGCCCATGAATTCATCCTGCGCCTGCCGCACGGCTATGACTCCCTGGTCGGCGAACGCGGCCAGGGCCTGTCCGGCGGCGAGCGCCAGCGCATCTCCATCGCGCGCGCGCTGCTGATCGACCCGCGCATCCTGATCCTGGACGAGGCCACTTCTGCCGTGGACACCGAGACCGAGAAGGAAATCCAGAAGGCGCTGGACAATCTGGTGCAGGGCCGCACGACGATTGCCATCGCCCACCGTCTGTCCACGCTGCGCAAGGCAGACCGCCTCGTGGTCATGGACCGGGGCGAAATCGTGGAAGTGGGTCCGCACGACGAACTGATGGAAAAGCAGGGCGCCTACTGGCGCCTGTACCAGGCCCAGGCGCGGCGCGCCGAAGAGGATGCCCAGGCCGCAGGCCTGACCCTGGTCGCAACCACCATCGAGGAATAAGCCATGTCCACTGCCCAACATTGCGCCGCCGGCGCCGATCTGAGCCGCGTACGCGTGGAGCGCAACGCCCATGGCCGCCTGGTGCTGATCCTGGCCGACGGCACGCGCCATGAATCCGTGGTGCCCGTGCGCGCCTTTCCGATTGCCGCGCCGCTGCAAGGCCTGTCCCTGGTCTGTGCCGATGGCAAGGAGGCGCTGTGGGTGGACCACATGGACCACCTGCCCGCGCAGGCCCGCACGCTGATCGAGCAGGATCTGGCCGTGCGCGAGTTCGTGCCCGTCATCCAGCGCATCCGCAAGGTGTCCAGCTATTCCACGCCCAGCACCTGGGACCTGGAGACCGACCGCGGTCCCGCGCAGCTCGTGCTCAAGGCCGAGGAGGATATCCGCCGCCTGTCGGGCCGCACGCACCTGATGATCACCAGCCAGGACGGCGTGCAGTTCAGCGTGCCCGACAGCACGGCGCTGGACCGTGCCTCGCGCAAGATGCTGGAGCGTTTCCTCTAGCGCCTGGTCAGGGTGGTTTCGGGGTTTACCCTTGGTTTGAGGCAGGCCTGGGCGTCTTTCAAAAAAAGCGCTTCAGTTCTTTCAGGTTCTGTCGATGATGAGGCGACGGCGGGAAATTCCCGCCCACAGCACACATCCAGCAAGAGGGTCGAGCCATGCCAATTCCACCTGTTGACCGATCGCCCATACCGTGGCGCCCGCAAAGCGCCGATCTGTACTCCACCGGCGCGTCGGGCGCGGTGCCCGTGCGTCCCGTGAACGCTGCCAATCCTGTCGAATCCACGGACCGCATCGGCGAAGGCCGTGTGATTCGCGATCCTGAAAAACCGTCCGTGGTGGACCAAGAAAACCGCGACTGGACGCTGGCCGAGGAGATCAAGCAGAAGGAAGAGGTCGAGGAGCCGCCCAAGGAGCCGATTTCCAAGCAGCTCATCGAGTTCATCCAGTCCATGTGGCGCGCCAGCGCCATGGCCGTGGAGCAGGCCCAGGAGGTCAGCAAGGCCGATGAAGTGGCCCGCAACAAGCTGCAGGTGCGCGAGGAGCCGTTGACCTATTCGGAACCCAAGGTCAAGCGTACCGGCGGACTTTGAGTGTCAGTGGCTGAATGCGCAGGCTCAGTCCTTTGAGCCTTCGCCTTCCTTCGTGTCCCTGGCAGCGGACACGGCTGCGGCATGCTCGGCGGCCTTTGCCTCTTCGGCCTGCGCCTTGGCCTTTGCCTTGTCGCGTTCGGCGCGGTACTTGACGGCAAAGGCCTGCACCTCCGCATAGGAGACGTAGCCGTCCTTGTCGGTGTCGGCCTCGTCGAAGGCCGCCGCCAGGCGCGGGAACAGCGCCACTTCGGTGCGGCTGAGCTTGCCGTCCTTGTTGAAGTCCAGCATCTTGAATTCGCGCTGGGCCTTGATTTCCCCCTTGGTCAATGGCGCCGGGCTGGCCGAGGCCTGTCCGGTGGACGCCTTGTCGGCCGTCTCGGCCGCCTGCGCGCGCGCGGCGGGCAGCATGAAGGCGCTGGTCAGCAGGACGGCAGCGGCGGCCTGCAGCACAGGCGGCCGGCGCAGCAGGGCGGAGCGGTTCATGAGGGGAAAATGCATGGCACCTATTTGGGCATGGAACCGGTGTCTGCAAGCCAGGGCTGTGCGCCCTTTGCAATTGTTTACTTCAGCGGATCGGCGTCCGGATTGGAGACGCCGCTGTTCACATGGCCTGCGGGCACATGGCGGGCCGCCGAGCTGACATGGCCCGATTGGTCGTCGAAGAAGAAATCCGGCTCGAACTCGCGCAGGAAGGGGCCTTTTTCCAGGCCGCCGAGGAACATGGCCTCGTCCACGGTGATTCCCCAATCGAGCAATGTGCGGATGGCGCGCTCGTGCGCCGGCGCACTGCGCGCCGTCACCAGGGCCGTGCGAATGCGCATGGTCTGGGACGAGTCCGCCTGCTGCTGAAGCCGGTGAAGGGCTTGCAGCAGGGGTTTGAATGGCCCTTCTCCCAGGGGCGTGGCGGCATGGGAGACCTCGTGGCGCAGAAAGGCCGGCAGCCCGCCTTGCTGGTAGACGCGTTCGGCCTCGTCGGAGAACAGCACGGCATCGCCGTCGAAGGCGATGCGCACTTCCTGCGGGTAGCGGTCGCCTGCGGGCGTGGAGTCGACCATCACGCGCGCCGCAGGAAAGCCGATGGACAGGGCCTTGCGCACATCGACCTCGTTGGCCGAGAGGAACAGGTGGGCGCCCAGCGGCCGCAGGTAGGAAAACGGATCGCGCCCGCGCGTGAACACGCCGCGCTCTATGTGCATGTCGGCCGCCTTGGCCGAGGCGAACACGCGCATGCCGCTGGCCGGGTCGTTGCGCGAGAGCATCATCACCTCCACGCGCTGCACTTCGGGCGTATTGAAGGCCAGCAGCTTGCGCACCAGCGGGAAGGCGATGCCCGGGCGTGCCGGCTGGTGCACCAGGTCCAGCTGGCGGCGCATGTAGGCCTGCTCGTCGCCCGCATCGAACAGCCGGTTCTCTTCCTCGAAGTCGAACAGTGCGCGCGATGAGATGGCAACGACCAGCTTGTCTTGCAGGGTCACGGGCATGGCTTGGCGCTTGTCGCTATTTGACGAACTGGTTGAGCTGGATGATGGGCATGAGCACGGCCAGCACGATCAGGGCCACGACCATGCCCATGGCCACGATCAGCAGCGGCTCCAGGATGGTGGCCAGGTGCATGGCGCGGCGCTGCACCTCGGTGGACAGCTGGTTGGCGGCGCGCTGCAGCATCACGGGCAGCTGGCCGGTCTGCTCGCCCAGGCGGGCAAACATGGAGATCAGGCCCGGGAAGCGCTTTTTCTGCGCCAGGGCCGAGGCCAGCGGCGCGCCCTCGCGCACCAGGGCCAGCGCGTCCATGGCATCGGCGCGCAGCGCGCGGTTGCCCAGCGTTTCGGCGGCGGCCTGCAAGGCCTTGAGAATGGGCACGCCCGCGCCCGCCAGCATGGCCAGCGTGCCGGCAAAGCGTGCCGCGTTGTAGTTGCGCGCCAGCCGGCCGATCAGCGGCAGGCGCAGCCACCAGGCGTCGAAGCGCTCGCGCAGCACGGGATTCTTCATGGACAGCCGGAATCCCACGGCGCCCAGCACCAGGGCGACCAGCGCGGCCCAGCCATAGCTGCGCACGAAGTCGCTGAGCGCCAGCATGGCCACGGTGAGCCAGGGCAGGGCGCGCTTGGTGCCCGCGAACACGCTGGCCACCTGGGGCACCACGTAGCTGACCAGGAACAACACGATGACGATGGCCACCAGGGTCACGATGGCCGGGTACAGGGCTGCGCCAATGAGCTTGGACTGCAGGGCCTGGCGCGATTCCAGGTCGTCGGCCAGCCGCTCCAGCACCGGGCCCAGGCTGCCGCTGGCCTCGCCGGCGCCGATCACGGCGCAGTAGATGTCGGAGAATTCGCGCGGGTGCTGGGCCAGTGCGCGGGCAAAGGTGGAGCCTGCGTTGACCTCGGCGCGCAGCGCGGCCACCAGGTGGTGCTGGCGCGGGTCGTCGGCTTCTTCGGACAGCGCGGCCAGTGCGCGCTCTATGGGCAGGCCTGATCCGACCAGCCCCGCC
This sequence comes from Delftia sp. CH05, assembly GCF_009827015.1. Classification (NCBI taxonomy): domain Bacteria; kingdom Pseudomonadati; phylum Pseudomonadota; class Betaproteobacteria; order Burkholderiales; family Comamonadaceae; genus Delftia; species Delftia sp. CH05. The sequence continues at coordinate 100,444 of NZ_WUMG01000011.1, forward strand.
ATCTGGCGCGTCCACACGGTGAGCCCTGTGGAGCCAAGGACGGGGCGGGTCAGCCAGCGCGAGGCGCCACCCTGCGGGCCGGACGCCGACCCCGAGGCCACGATCTCCACGGCCATGGGCACCAGGGCCTGGGCGCGCAGCTGGCTGCGCGCAGCGCGCGCGTTGTCGGCTTCGATCGTGCCCTTGCGGGTCTGACCTTGTGCATCCAGGGCTTCGAAGGAAAAGGCAGGCATGCGCGGCGGGAGTCGGGAGGGGCTGGGGAAGGATGGCGTTCAGGAAACGCCAGGCGGCGATCCAACCCCCGATGGTAGCCGCTGCCGGTGACGGCTGGATGGCGAGGCCGTCTCGGGCCTCGTCCCCAGGTCCCGGAGGTTCCTATGCCGGCTGGGCGGCCAGGTCCGCTTCGTTGAGCTGGATGGAGCGCAGCGAGGCCGGGCGTTCCATCAGCGGCTGGCCGTAGTCGCTGAACTCGGGCAGCGCGGGCAGCAGCTTCATCATCGTCCCCCAGCGCAGGTAGCTGGCCATGAGCACGTCGGCGGCGGTGAACTGGTCGCCGCACAGGTAGCGCCTGCCGGCCACGGCCTGGCGCAGCGTCTGCACCACGTCGTCATAGCGGCCATAGCCGGCGGACATGGCCTGGTCGGCCGTCTGCTGCTCCAGGTGGCCCTGGCTCTTGGCTGTCATCAAGGCGTCGACGGGGCCGGCCAGGAAGAACATCCAGCGGTGGTAGACGCCGCGCAGCGGGCTGTCCACGGCCGGCGCGAGCCTTCGTTCGGGGAAGATGTCGGCCAGATAGGCAAGGATGGCGGCCTGTTCGGTGATCACGGTCTCGCCGTGCACCAGGGCGGGGACCTTGCCCATGGGGTTGATGGCCAGGTAGTCGGCAGCCTTCATGGTGCTGCCGAATTCCAGCCGCACGGGCTCATAGCGGGCGCCGCATTCCTCCAGCATCCAGCGCGCGATGACGGCGCGCGAGCGGGGGTGGAAGTAAAAGCGCAGAGGCTTGATCGAGTCGTTCATGAAGGCTCCCAGTGGTTTGAATGCATGGCGAGAAGGCCATGGGAGCGACTGTAGGAGGCCATGCTGACAGTTTTTGTCAGCAGTGGTGTCAGCGGACCGTGTAGCCCAGTTGCCGCGACCAGCGTTCGATCAGGCCGCTGCGGTGGTCGGGATAGCGTTCCTGCAGATCGGTGACGGAGCGCACGCGGTCGGCGCGGAAATGGCGGAAGTCCTGGCGCAGTTCGCACCAGGCCGCAAGAATGCGCCGCTGATCGAAGAAAGCCATGGCAAAAGGCCAGATCTGGCGCTCGGTCGGCTGGCCCTTCTCATCCGTGTAGTGCAGCAGCACCCGGTGCTGGCGCCGTATCGCCAGGCGCAGCGCGGTCTGCCAAGGCTCGGTCACGGATTCGTGGCAGATGGGCGGCACCAGCAGGCCGCTGGTGTCCACCTCGATGCGCAGCTCCAGCGGCAGCGCGCTGCGTATGCGGTCCAGCGCGGCGGTGGCGGCCTGGGCGAGCTCGGGGTCGGCCTGGCGGCTGGCCCAGCGCGCGCCCAGCAGCAGGGCTTCCAGCTCATCGGGCGTGAACATCAGCGGCGGCAGCAGAAAGCCGGGCCGCATCTCGTAGCCCACGCCCGGGTCGCCCGCAATCGCGGCACCCTGTTCGCGCAGGGTGGCGATGTCGCGGTACAGGGTGCGCAGGCTCACGTCCAGCTGCCGGGCCAGCACCGGCCCGGCCTGGGGCAGGCGCGCGCGGCGCAGCAGGTCGATCAGCTGCAGCAGCCGGGCGGAGCGGCTCATGCCTTCAGCGGCCCATGACGCCGGCCGTGATCTCCAGCGAGCGCAGGCGCAGGTCGCGGTCATACACGTCGCTGACCAGGATCAGCTCGTCGGCCTCGGTGTCGGCCTGCAGCTTCTGCAGGCGCGTGCGCACCTTGTCCGGGCCGCCGATGGAGGCCACGGCCAGGAAGTCGCCGATGGCGCGGCGCTCCTGCTCGCCGAGCTGGGCCGCGTAGTTCTCGATGGGGCGCGGCAGCAGTCCGCGCCGGCCCGTGATGATGCCCAGCACGCGCTGGTAGGTGCTGCTGGCCAGGTACTCGGCCTCGTCATCGGTGGGCGCGGCGATCACGGGTGCGCCGACGATCACGTAGGGCTTGGCCAGTTGGGCCGACGGCTTGAACAGGCTGCGGTACAGCTGCACGGCCTGGTAGAGCATGCGCGGCGCGAAGTGCGAGGCAAAGGCGTAGGGCAGGCCCAGATGGGCTGCGAGCTGGGCCGAGAACAGGCTGGAGCCCAGCAGCCAGATCGGCACGTTGGTGCCCGCGCCCGGCGTGGCCACCAGCTTTTGATCCGGCGTGGCCGGGGCCAGCAGGCGTTGCAGCTCCATCACGTCGCGCGGGAAGTCTTCCTCGGTCTCGACGCGGTCGCGGCGCAGGGCGCGCATGGTGGCGCCATCGGTGCCGGGCGCACGGCCCAGTCCCAGGTCGATGCGGCCCGGGTACAGCTCGGCCAGCGTGCCGAAGGCTTCGGCCACCACCAGCGGGGCATGGTTGGGCAGCATGATGCCGCCCGAGCCCACGCGGATCTTCGAGGTGCCGCCTGCGATATGGCCGATCAGCACGGCCGTGGCCGAGCTGGCGATGCCGGGCATGTTGTGGTGCTCGGCCAGCCAGTAGCGCTCGAATCCCAGTGCCTCGGCCTTGCGGGCCGTGGCCAGCGCGATGTCCAGGGCCTCGGCGACGGTGCCGCCTTCGCGCACGGCCACGAGGTCGAGCATGGACAGACGGACTTCATTGAATGATGTCATGGCAGGTTCCAACTTCCAGTTCACGGTGGGTGGGGGCGGCGCGGGCCTTGCCGCGCCAGGGCATTCCTGGTGCGCGTTCGCGCACTCAGTTTCTTCTGGACATTTCCCGCGCGCAGGTGATGCCCAGCACCACGCACCAGACCAGGGGGAGGATGGCTGCCGCCAGATGGTTCTCGCCCTGCTGGATGGCCAGCCAGGACAGCGGCAGCGCCACCAGCGCCGACAGGCGGATGACGCGGCGCAGCTGGCTGGTGGACAGCCGTGACTTGAACCACCACAGGGCGATGTAGCTGATCAGGCTCAGCGTGGCGACCCACAGGAACAGGTCGCCGCCATAGGGAGCGCTCCAGGCGCGTAGGGATTCCAACATGCCGACCATTGTGGCAAACAGGGATGCCCCGTGCTGCGCAGGGTCGGGCGTGGCCGCCTGCGCCTAGTCGCGCGTGACGCGCAGCACTTCCTCGGGCGTGGTGATGCCCTCGCGCACCAGGCGCTCGCCGTCGTCGCGCATCAGGCGCATGCCCGCGGCCAGCGCGGTGTCGCGGATCTCGGCCTCGCTGGCCTGGCGGTGGATCTGCGCGCGGATGGTGTCGTCCACCACCAGCATCTCGAAGATGCCGGTGCGCCCCCGGTAGCCGCTGGGCTCGGTGGTGTCGATCTTGCGCACCAGGCGCTGGGCCAGCACACCCAGCAGGGAGGACGACAGCAGGAAGGGTTCCACCCCCATGTCGATCAGGCGCGTGACGGCGCTGGAGGCATCGTTGGTGTGCAGCGTGGCCAGCACCAGGTGGCCGGTCAGGGAGGCCTGGATGGCGATCTGCGCGGTCTCGAAGTCGCGGATTTCGCCGATCATGATCACATCCGGGTCCTGGCGCAGGATGGCGCGCAGGGCCTTGGCGAAGGTCAGGTCGATCTTGGCGTTGACCTGGGTCTGCCCCACGCCGGCCAGCTCGTACTCGATGGGGTCCTCCACCGTCATGATGTTGCTGTGGCTGGCGTCCATGCGCGACAGTGCCGCATACAGCGTGGTGGTCTTGCCCGAGCCCGTGGGGCCGGTGACCAGCACGATGCCGTGCGGCTGGGCCGTCAGGTGGGTGAATCGCCTCAGCGTCTCGCCCTGCATGCCCACGGCCTCCAGGCTGAGCTTGCTCTCGCTCTTGTCCAGCAGGCGCAGCACGGCGCGCTCGCCGTGGGCGCTGGGCAGGGTGGAGACGCGCACGTCGATGGCGCGCGTGCCCAGGCGCAGGCTGATGCGGCCGTCCTGGGGCAGGCGCTTTTCGGCGATGTCCAGGTCGGCCATGATCTTCAGTCGCGAGATCAGCGCTGCATGCAGTGCGCGGTTGGGCTGCACGACTTCGCGCAGGTCGCCGTCCACGCGAAAGCGCACGCTGGAATGGCGCTCGTAGGGCTCGATGTGGATGTCGCTGGCACCGTCGCGCGCGGCCTGCGTGAGCAGGGCGTTGAGCATGCGGATGATGGGCGCGTCGTCGGCCGTCTCCAGCAGGTCCTCGACCGCAGGCAGCTCCTGCATCATGCGCGAGAGGTCGGCGTCGGACTCGACCTCGCTGACCACCAGGGCCGCGCTGGACTCGCCCTGCGAATAGGCGGCGCTGATGCGGTGGGCCAGCGTGCCCGCGTCCAGCATCTGCCAGCGCTGCACCGCATGCCTGCGCTGGACTTCGGACAGGGCCTGCCAGTCGGGCGAGGGGCCGTGCCAGAGTAGGGGCTCGTGGCCGTCGTCCTCGATCAGCAGCTGGCTGGTGCGCGCAAACGCATAGGGCAGGGGATAGCGCATGGGGCCTTCCTGCCTCAGAGCGCGCCGGGCGCGGCCGGCACGGGGGCGGGCGCGGCGGGCTGCGGCTGGGTGAAGTCGATCAGCTCGGGCCTGGCGCCCGGCACGTTGACGATGGCGGCCGGGTTGGTGAACGAGCCGGGGTCCGGCTGCGGCGTCAGCGTGGGCAGCACGGGCGCGGCATTGACCGAGCGCAGCAGGGCGCTGGGCTCGGGCTGCAGGCTCTGTTGCTGCGCGCGGATGGCTTCGTAGCGCTCGGAAGAGACCTGGTTGGTGGCAGTCGCATCGCGCATCACCACGGGGCGCAGGAAGACCATCAGGTTGGTCTTGTTGCGCTTGCGGTTGGTGTTGCGGAACAGGTTGCCCACGACGGGAATGTCGCCCAGCAGAGGCACCCGGTCCTCGGCCTGGGAGTAGTTGTCGTCGATCAGGCCGCCGAGCACGACGATGTTGCCGTCCTCGACCAGCACGTTGGACTCGATGGAGCGCTTGTTGGTGGTCAGGCCGTTGGTGTCCTTGCGCGTGGACTCGTCCACCGAGGAGACTTCCTGGAACACGGCCAGCTTCACCGTGCCGTTCTCGTTGATCTGCGGGCGCACGCGCAGCATCAGGCCCACGTCCTTGCGCTCCACGGTGGTGAAGGGGTTGACCGTGCCGCCCGTGGAGTTGCTGGCGTACGAGCCCGTGACCATGGGCACGTTCTGGCCCACGATGATGCGCGCCTCCTCGTTGTCCAGCGTCATCAGGTTGGGCGTGGACAGGATGTTGGCGTCACCGCTGTTTTGCAGGAAGTTGGCCAGAAAGCCCAGCGTGTCCTTGCCGTTGACGCGCTGCGTGAAGCCGAGGTTGGTGCCTCTCAGGCTGGACAACGTGTCTCCCGTAATGGCGCTGCCGTCCAGGCCTCCATCCTTGACCAGGCCGAGCAGGTTCAGGATGTTGGCGCCCGCCACATTGGAGTTCGTGCCCAGTGTGCCGATCACGCGGCCGTTGTTGCTGAGCATGGCCTGCCACTGGATGCCGAACTGGGCCAGCCGGTTGTCCTTGATTTCGACGATCAGGCTTTCGATCAGCACCTGGGCGCGGCGGCCGTCGAGCTTGTCGATCACGGCGCGCAGTTGGCGGTAGACGGGCGGCGGTGCCGTGATGATCAGCGAGTTGGTCGAAGGATCGGCCTGGATCATGCCGCCCGTGGAGGGCTGCTGGGCCACGCCCAGCGCGCCGCCCCCGCCGCCGCTGCCCAGGCCCGAGGACGAGCCCATGCCCATGGATGCCGTGCCGCTGGAGTCGCGCGAGACCACGGGCTGCGAGGTGGGGATGGAGGACATGCCGCCGCCCTGCGGCAGGGTGCCGCCCGCACCGGGCTGGCCGCTGGCCGTGCCGGCGGCCGTGGCCTGGGCGCCGATGGCGGCGCGCAAGGTGGCGGCCAGCGCCACGGCGTCGGCGTTCTTGAGATAGACCACGTGGATGTTGCCCTGGTCGCCGCCGCCGTTCATGGCGGGCTGGTCCAGTCGCGCAATCAGCGAGCGCACCTGGGCCAGGCGTGCCGGGTTGGCCGCGCGCAGCACGATGGAGTTGCTGCGCGGCTCGGCCATCAGCGAGGTCTTGAAGGCGTTGTCGCTCTGGCCCGGAATATTGGCGCCGCCTGCGGTCACCGTGAGGCCGCCGGGGCTGGCCGTGCCCCCTTCGATCAGGCGAGAGACCAGGGCCACCATGTCGGTGGCCACGGCATGGCGCAGCGGAATGATTTCGACATCGGTGGCGTTGGACACATCCATGGTCGCCACGATGCGCGAGATGCGCTGCAGGTTGTCTGCGTAGTCGGTGATGACCAGCGAGTTGTTGCCCGGGTTGACGTTGATGGTGTTGTTGGGGCTGATCAGGGGGCGCAGCACGGGCACCAGGTTGGCCGCGTTCTCGTAGTTGAGCTTGAAGATCTGGGTGACGATCTGGCTGCCGGTGCTGCTGCGGCCCGCGCCCACGGCCACCTCGCTGGCCTGCAGCTTGGCGTCGGCTTCGGGGATGACCTTGTACAGGCCGGCCGATTCGACGATGGTGAAGCCCTGCAGGCGCAACGCGGCCAGGAACTGCTGGTAGGCGGTGGCGGGCGGCACGGGCTTGTCGGTCAGCAGCGTGATCTGGCCCTTGACGCGGGGGTCGACCACCACGTTGCGGTTGGTGATGGCGCCGATGGCACGCGAGACGGCCTCGATGTCTGCACCCGAGAAATTCAGCGTCACAGGCTCGCCCGGACGCAGGCTGGGCGTGGCGCCGGCCGGTGCATTGGTCTGCTGGGCCTGGGCGGTGCCAGCGGTGCAGGCCAGCATGGCGCTGACGGCCAGCGTGTGCAGGGTGTTGCGCCAGAACGGGGTCGTGTGCTGCTGAGTCATGGATCAACCAAAGGAAATGATGGACCGGGGCCCCTGGCGCCGTCCCAGAATGTTGAGCAAGTTGGACAGCGCGGTTTCGCGCTCGGGGCTGGCCGAGGCCTCGCCCTGGAAGTGCAGCCGCTGGCCTACCCATTGGCCCTGGCCGCTCAGGCGCAGGTCGCCGGTCAGGGTACTGAGCTGCAGCTGCGGACTGTCGCCCCCGAGGATGTCGAGCCGGTAGCTGCCCAGCGGGCGCAGAGGGGACAGCCGCGAGGATACGGCCAGCGCCTCCAGCCGCGTGCTGCCGTCGCTGCGCCAGCGCCCCGATTGCCACAGCAATTGCAGTTGCAGGGCCTGCGTGGCCAGCCGCAGCTGGCCTTGCAGGTCCACCGTGTTCCAGGGCGTGCCCAGGCCGGACAGCAGCGAGGCAGGCCAGCGCGTGTCGCTGTCGTGCACCACGGCGCTCAGGCCCTGCCAGCGCGGCAGCAGGTCCAGCACCACGGGCGTGGGTGTGCAGCATTCGCTGCGCAGCTGAATGCGGGCACCGTCCAGGCGCGGGCGCAGCGTCCATTCCAGCCGCGTGGGCAGGGCCGTGCGGTCGCGGCTGCCGGCGCCTCCGGTGAAGGCCAGGGAGGCCGAGCCGTTCCACAGCGTGCCGCGCGGTTGCAGCAGCAGTACCTGGCCCTGCGTGGCGGAATCCACGCCGCGTGCCAGCCAGGCGGCGGGTGCCCAGACGACGGTGGTGGCCACCAGGCCGCACAGGGCGCCTGCCAGCGCCCAGCCGCGCGGTGAGCGCAGGACAGGCTGGGTGCGGGGCTGGCGGCGCATGCTCAAGGTGCCCGCGACGGATCGACAGGCAGGTCCAGCACCAGGCTGCCATCCCAGCGCACGGCTTCGGCAGCGCCTGCGGCGCTTGCAGATGCACTGCGGGCCAGCTTCATCTCGGCGGGAACGGCGTGCGTGTTGCTGCGGACCTGGGCCAGCCAGCGCGCCAGCGCGGCGGCGGGCGCGGCCTTGAGCGTGATCTGTGCGCGGTCGCCCATCCAGTTCAATTGGGCGGAGGCGCCCAGTTCGGCGGACAGCGAGCTTTGCAGCAGCGCCTTGGCATCGCCGACCACGGGGCGTGCGTTGCCGCGCAGCTGCTCGGCCTCGGCCTGCAGCAGCTGCATCTGGCGCAACTGGCGGTCGGCCTGGGCATGGCGTTCGGGCGCGGTGCGCAGGCTGTGCAGGGCGGGGGCCAGGGCCAGCCACCACAGCAGGGCCAGTGCCACCACACCACCGGCCAGCAGCGTCATGTTCTGTTCACGCGGCGCCAGGGCATTCCAGCGCGCGCGCAGTGGGGCCAGGCTTTGGCGGGATGCGCGCATGTTCATGGCCGGGCCTCCTGGGCAAGCAGCAGGTCGGCGCCGTCGCGCTGCAGTCGCAGGCCGCTTGCGGCCAGATGTTGTTGTGCCTGCTCCAGTGCCTCGGCCTCCAGCGAGACGCCCTTGAGGCGCAGCTGACGGTCCTGGTAGTCCATGGCCTGCGGCAACTGGCCGGCAGGCAGGGCCCTGGATGCGGCGGCCAGCAGGGGTTCCAGGTCGCCCTGCGTCAGCGCGCCGGCGCTCTGGCGCAGCGTGGCGACTTCGCGCTGCATTTGAACGGGCGCATCGACGATGACGGGTACGCGCGGAAAGCTGGTGGCCAGCGTGGAGCGCACCTGGACCTGCTTGGCCGCGATGGCGCGGTTTTCGGTCCAGGCCCAGGCATTGAGGCCCACCACCTGGGCCAGCAGTGCGAGCGCGGCACCCCAGCGCGCGGCCTTCCATTGCGGCGCGCGCAGAAAGCTCTGCCAGCCGTCGAGCATGCGTCGGCGGGTGCGGCTGCTGCCGCCCAGGTCGAGGTCGAACTGCGCCAGGTCCCAGTTTTGTGCGCGGGCCGCCAGGCCGCGCTGGGCGTCCGTCAGCAGGCTGACGGGGCGCTGCAGGGCCTCGGCGGCGCGGGCCAGCGCCGGGTCCGCCTGGATCGGGGTGTCGGGGGGCAGGGCCTGCAGCAGGGCGGCCAGCATGGCGGGGTCGGCACTGTCGGTGCGCAGCGGCAGGCAGGCCAGCGAGTCCATGCCTTGCGGGGCCGTGCTCAGGCCGGTGGCCAGCAGCCAGGCCGATTCAGGCGTGCCCACGGCCCACAGCTGGGGCGTGGACTGGGGCGGGCATTCGGGCACGATGCGGCCCACGGGCCGGCCTGCGGACTCCAGGGCCTGCAGATGGGCATGGAGCCAGGCCTTGTCGCAGGCGGCAACCCAGCAGGGCTCGCCCGCGCGTGCCTGAGGCTGCAGCGCCAGATGCAGTTGGGAGGGGTCGTCGAGCAGGCGCTCTTCCAGCAGCCCGTCGAGCACGGCACGCAGGCGCACATGTCCACGCCGGCTCCCCGTAGGCACGCCATGGGGGAGGCTGACCAGATGCCAGGACAAGGCCTGGTGCGGCACCACGGCAACCGTCTGGCCGGTGCGGCCAGGATCGGGCAGCAGGCCTGCTGCGGCGTGGCCATGCCGGTCGGCGCGCAGGCCGTCGCTGCTGAGTGCGTAGGCGTATTCGCCAGCGGGGCCCGCAGGCAGATGAAGAATCAAGGTGCTCATGGACGGAAGCCGGCATTGTAGGGGCCGAGTGTGACAGGCATCTGTCACGGCGCGGGAGCTTCGGGCAATCCCCAGTCCCCCCTCTCGCGCCAGATGGTAGTGACTGTCATGTTGTTGCGCCGCAACATGGAGCGTTCGCTGGCCACGATCTCGCCCAGGCGCATGCGGCCACGCGCCTCGAAGAAGCTGGTGGCGACCGACAGGTTCTGTCCCTCGAATTTCTGCGGCAGGCCCAGCGCGTTGGAGGCATCGGCCAGGCTGCGCAGCGGGCGCGATGCGCGCAGCTGCACCAGCTGGCTGGCCTGGGACCAGGTCAGGTCCTCCACGCTGGCCCAGATGACTTCGGCGCTGGCGGTGTTGAGGTTGACGGGCGTGTTCTCGGGCAGCAGGGTGATGTAGGGCTCCAGGCGCGAGACGACCTCGGGCGGCAACCCCAGCCAGCCGAACTGGCTCAGCGTGCGCGGCATCAGGAACTGCGCGCCCTCGCCGGCGGTGGCCGCTGCGCGCAGGGCCTGGACGATCTGGGCGGCATAGGCAGGGGGCAGGTTCAGGCGTTCCAGCAGGCGTGCCAGCGGGCGCAGGGTTTCGGGCTTGTCGGGCGCGCCCAGCAGATTGCGCAGGTTCAGGCGCGACTGCAGGTCGATGATCTGGCCCGAGAGAAAGGCGTCCTGCATGTCGGCCATGCCGTCATCGACCTGGCTGACGTTGTTCTGCGCCGCAAGAAACGTGGACAGGCGCGCCTCCTGCAGCGGCACGGCCCAGGGTTCGGCCAGGTGGTCCACCTGCAGGCTGGTGCGCGCATCCTCGGCCAGCACCACGCGCGACCAGTCCAGCGCACCCAGCAAAATCCAGGCGGCCTGCATGCGGTTGCGCTCGGCGGTCTCGACCTCCACGCTGCGCCACTGCTGCCACAGCGCGGTGGCGGCAAAGGTGGCGACCAGCGTGACCGTGAGCATGGCGGCCAGCAGGGCCACGCCGCGATGGCGGCGGCGGACGGGCAGGGTGCGGGGTGCGCGCATCATGATCGGCTGTTGGATCGCAGGGGGTTGACCCAGTCCATGGTGACGCGGCCGGGGACGGCGCTGTCGGGCGGCAGGGTCAGTTCGACGCGTATGCCGTCAGGAATCGCGGGCAGCTGTGCGCTGCTGTTGGTGCCGCCGGATGGTGGATTGGGCGTGCCCGTGCCGTTGTCCGAGCCGCTGGACTGCGGGTTGCTCCAGGCGTTGTCACGGTAGTAGTACAGGCGCCACTGGTCCAGGGGCAGCAGCACGGTTTCGCGGCGGCGCTGGTCGTCCGAAGGATTGCGTCCCCATTGCGCCCCCTGGTTCCAGGCCTCGCGCCACTGGGCGCGCGTGCGCAGCGGTGGCGACTGCCAGCGCAGCCACTGGTCGCGTCCGGCTGTCTGGCGGCGGGCCCAGGCCACGACCACGGCGCCATCGTCCACGGCGGCACTGCTCTTGCGGGTCATGCGCAGCACCTGGCCATCCCAGTCGATGACCTGGGCGTGCTCCAGCGGCATCAGGGCTTCGAGGTCGGCATTCCACTGGGCGATCACGGTCTGCAGCACGATCTGCTGCTCGTTGCGCGCGCGAATGGTCTCCTGCGAGCGCACCATGCTGTCCAGTCCGCGCCAGCTCACCAGGGCCAGCAGGGCCATGACGGCGATGGCCACCATCAGCTCCACCAGGGTGAAGCCTTGCGTGCGGGAGAAAGGGCGCAAACGCATCTAGAAGCGGCCCACGATGGTCGATACCCGCAGCACCGGATGCTCGGCCGTGACGACCAGGGCATCCACGCGGCGGAAGCTGGGGTTGGGCGTGGGGCGCACGCTGAGCTGGACCTGCAGCTGCCGGCTGCCCTGCTCGCAAGTGAAGCTGTTGTCGCCCACGGGCGGCATCTGGCGCGACAGGCGCAGGCGCACCAGTTCGTTTTGCGCGCACAGCTGGGCCAGCAGCACCTCGGACTGGCGCTCGGCATTGCGAGTCAGGGCCGATGTGGCCTGCAGGCCTGCCATCAGGGCAATGCCCACGATGCCCAGGGCCACCAGGACCTCGATCAGCGTGAAGCCGTGCGGCAGGCGCCTTGGCGCGCCGTGCCTGCGGCGTGGTCCGTGGATGCCTGTCATGGCAGGGATTGCACGGCAAAGGGCCGCAGTCCATCCGTGGCCACGCGCAGCGGCGGGCTGTTGGAGTCGCGCAGCGTCAGCGTGACGGACTGGGGAGGAATCAGTGGCTCGGGGCCAAGGATCAGCGGCGTCGCCGGCTGTGCCTGCACCCCGGGCTGCAGCCATTGCGAAGGCAATTGCGCACTGGCTGGCAGGCCCTCGAAGCGAAAGCCCTGCGGCATGGGCCGCCAGCGCACGGGCACGCCGTTGGCTCGTGCCTGTGCGCGGGCCGATTCCAGCAGTGCGGCCAGGCGCTCGGCCTCGCGTTCCAGCTGGGCCTGCCCGCTGTCGCGCAGAGACAGGCTTGCGCCGGCAGCGGCAATCGCCATGATGCTGATGACCACCAGCAGTTCCAGCAGGGTGAAGCCGCGCGAAGGAATGGTCAGGGTGGGCGCAACCGTCTGGCGGGGCATGAGAGCACGCAGGCCCGCCGGGAGTGCGGGCCTGTGGTGCGGTGCAGCGCGGCGCTTGCGGGCCATCGCCCGGGCCATCGACTTACTGCCAGCTGCCGATGTCGGCATCCTTGCCCTCTCCGCCGGCCTGGCCGTCGGCACCGAAGGACATGATGTCGATGGGGCCCTTGATGCCCGGATTCAGGTACTGGTACGGACGGCCCCAGGGATCATTGGGCAGCTTTTCCAGATAGGGCTTCCAGTTGTTGGGCAGCGGTCCGCTCGTGGGACGGATGATCAGCGCCTGCAGGCCCTGCTCGGCCGTGGGATAGCGCTGGTTGTCGAGGCGGTAGAGCTTGAGCGCCTGGGAGATGTTGGTGATGTCGGTGCGTGCAGCCGTGACGCGGGCATCGTCGGCGCGGTCCAGCACGTTGGGCACGATCAGGGCCGCCAGCACGCCGATGATGACCAGGACCACCATCAGCTCGATCAGCGTGAAGCCGCGCTGGACGGCGGTGCGCAGGGCAGGCATCGGACGGCGGGGAAGGCTGGTCATGGAACGGTGCAGCAAATTGGACATATCGCTCCATCATAATCGCGCGATGGTGACACTTTCATTGAACCGGGGCCAGGCCCGGACCTGGCACGTCAAGGCGGCCACATTCGTGCTCTGGCTGCTGGCGGCCGGCATCGTGGCTTTCTGGGCCATGCGCCTGGGCAATGGCGGCGCGGGGGCGCCCGTGCCACCGGCTCCCCCCGAGGCACTGCAGGTCGATGCGCCCGCGCTGGCGCAGGCCCTGGGGGGCGTGGCCGCTGCTCAGGGTGTTGCTGTGCCGGTCGCGGCGCCTGTGGTCTCGCGCTATGCGCTGGTGGGTGTGCTGGCCGGTCGCGACAGCGGCGGCGGCGCGGCGGTCATCGCCGTGGGCAACCAGCCGGCCAAGCCGTTTCGCGTGGGGCGTGCCGTGGAAGAGGGCGTGGTGCTGCAGTCGGTCTCGGGCCGCGAGGCGCGCCTGGGTCCCAGCGTCGATGGCCCCGCCTCCATCACGCTGCAGCTGTCCCTGCCCGACAAGCGCTGAGTCCGGTCAGTGCGGCGGCTGCAGTTGCGGCTGCAGCTCCAATACCAGCCAGCCGCCAAAGTCAGGCGCCGGCAGCGTCCACTGGGCCGCCTGAGGCAGGGCGTTGCCTTCACGCATCAGCCATTGCACGCAGCGCACCACGCCGGCATGGGTGATCCAGACGATGTCGCGCCCGGCGCCGTCGTCCTTCGAGTACATCCTTGCCTGCTGCAAGGCCTCGTCCACCCTGCGCAGCATGGCGGCCAGGGACTCTCCCCGGCCCGGCGCGTGCCCGGCAAGGTCTGCCGCCCAGGCATCGATGGCGCTGCGGTCCAGCGCCTCCCAGGGCTGGCCTTCCCAGTGGCCGAAATCCATCTCCAGCAGCCGGCCATCCGCCTGCGATGCCAGGGCGGGCCGTAGGGCCTGCAGAGCCCGGGCCAATTGGCTGCATCGGCGCAGCGGCGAATGCAGCATCCGGCAATCCGCAGGCAGCGCGATATGCAGGGCCTGCGCCGCATCGGCCGTGGCCTGGGCGTCGGCCTCCATGTCGAGCCGGCCATAGCAGATGCCGGGCTCCACCAGGGGGCGGGCATGGCGTACCAGCCAAAGGCGCGGCGTTGGGAGAGCGTTCATTGCATGCGCATCAGCACAGCGGCGGCGCCCAGCAGCATGGCCAGTTCACAGACCTGCTGGGCGGCGCCCAGGCAATCGCCCGTCATGCCGCCCAGGCGACGGCGCAGCCAACGCACCATGGCGGCCGTGACCAGGGCGCCGGGCAGGACCAGGCCGATGACGAGCGGCAGGCCCGCCAGCCACGCCGGCAGCGCCAGGGCGGGGAGACTCCAGAGCATTGCCGTGACCAGGCCTTTGGCGCTCAACGGCCTGCCAGCCGCATGCAAGGCCTTGGAGTGGGCTGCCTGGCCCAGATAGGGCAGGCATTGCATGAGAGCCAGCGGCGCCATGCGCGACAGCACATGGCTGCTGCACAGCAGCAAGGCCGCCCATTCCGCGCGAATGTCGATCAGCAGCGCGACCAGGGAGATCCTGGTCATCAGCGCCATCACCAGCGCCATGGCGCCGTAGGCTCCCAGGCGCGAATCCTTCATGATTTCCAGCGCGCGCTGGGGCGGGACAAAGCCGCCCAGGCCGTCGGCCACGTCGGCCAATCCATCCTCGTGCAAGCCGCCTGTCATCCATAGCGTGGCAATGGTGGACAGCACGGCAGCCACCAGAGGCATCCAGGGGCTGGGTGCCAGCAGCCAGCCTGCGGCCAGCAGCCACGCCGCGCCCCAGGCGCCGACCAGCCAGCCCACGCCCGGCAGATGGGCCACGCTGGCGTGCTGCATTGCCGGACTCCAGCCGGCCCAGGCCGCAAGCCGCCCGGTGACCGGAATGCGGCTGAAGAACTGCAGGGCCAGCAGGAAATGGCGTATGGGCTGCATGTCTGGACAGCCGAGGCGGGGCCTACTTCAGGAAGAGCTGGTAGGCAGGGTTGCCGGTTTCCTCGACCCAGGGGTAGCCCAGATTGCTCAGGAAGGCGTCGAATTTACGGCCATCCTTGGCGGGCACCTGCATGCCGACCAGGATGCGGCCGTAGTCCGCGCCCTGGTTGCGGTAATGGAACAGCGAGATGTTCCAGGTCGGCGCCATCAGGCTGAGGAACTTGAACAGTGCGCCGGGGCGCTCGGGGAAGACGAAGCGCAGCAGGCGCTCTTCCTGGGCCAGCGGCGAATGGCCGCCGACCATGTGGCGCAGATGCTCCTTGGCCATGTCGTCGAAGGTCAGGTCCAGCGCCTCGAAGCCCTGCTTCTCGAAGTTCCTGGCGATCTTCTCGGACTCGCCGCGCGCTGCCGTGGTCAGGCCCACGAAGACATGGGCCTTGTTCTCGTGGCTGATGCGGTAGTTGAACTCGGTCACGTTGCGCGGGCCGCCAGGCAGCTTGCCCACGACTTCGCAAAAGCGCTTGAAGCTGCCGCGTTCCTCGGGGATGGTCACGGCAAAAAGCGCCTCGCGCTCCTCGCCCACCTCGGCACGCTCGGCCACGAAGCGCAGCCGGTCGAAGTTCATGTTGGCGCCGCACAGGATGGCGGCATAGGTCTCGCCCCTGGTCTTGTTCTTCGCGACGTACTGCTTGATCGCCGCCACGGCCAGGGCGCCGGACGGCTCGACGATGGAGCGCGTGTCCACGAAGATGTCCTTGATCGCGGCGCAGACGGCATCGGTATCGACCACCACGTAGTCGTCCACCAGGCCCTGGGCGATGCGGAAGGTCTCCTCGCCCACCAGCTTGACGGCCGTGCCGTCGGCGAACAGGCCCACGTCGGCCAGCTCCACGCGGTGGCCGGCGCGCACGGACTGCAGCATGGCGTCCGAATCCTTGGTGTGCACGCCGATCACCTTCACGTCGGGGCGCACGGCCTTGACGTAGTTGGCCACGCCCGAGATCAGGCCGCCGCCGCCGATGGCGACAAATACGGCATCCAGGCGCGGGCTGCCCAGCTTTTGCAGCTGGCTCAGCATTTCCATGGCAATCGTGCCCTGGCCGGCGATCACATAGGGATCGTCGAAGGGGTGCACAAAGGTCAGGCCCTTTTCCTTTTGCAGCTTGACGGCGTGCTTGTAGGCGTCGGAATAGCTTTCCCCGGCCAGTTCCACCTCGCCGCCCAGCGCCTGTACCGCATCGATCTTGACCTGCGGCGTGGTGGTGGGCATCACGATCACGGCGCGGCAACCGAGCTTGCGTGCGCCCAGCGCCACGCCTTGCGCATGGTTGCCGGCCGAGGCGCAGATCACGCCCTTTTCCAGCTGCTCGGCGGACAGGTGTGCCATCTTGTTGTAGGCGCCTCGCAGCTTGAAACTGAACACCGGCTGCTGGTCCTCGCGCTTGAGCAGCACCTTGTTGTGCAGGCGGCGGCTCAGCGCCTTGGCGGGCTCCAGGTCCGACTCCACGGCCACGTCGTACACGCGCGCGGTAAGGATCTTGGTCAGGTAGTCGGCAGGGGTCAGGGGGTGGTTCATCGTCGGCGAAAGGCTGGAGAGCAGCAGGCCGGGAGGCGGCCCGTCGGTGTCAGGCGGCCATCATAGGCGCTTGTGACTCATGCTGCAGTGCAGCGTCCAGGCTGGGCCAGGGACGACGAAGGCAAAAAAAAAGCCCCAGGCTGTAAAGCCGGGGGCTGAATCCACCAATAGAGGAGGTGGAGGAGACAACTGGTGCGATGCAGAGTGAAGTTGGTTCACAATCTGCAGTCCATCTGGAGGGTTGTCCGGGTTAACCCTTCAAATAACGCTTGGGTGCATTGTATGCACGGCAGGTGCTGCGTTGCAACAAAATCAGGGTTTTTGTGTAGTTGATGCAAAATAGCAACAGTTTTTTGAGGACGCAACAATGGAATGCACAGTGAGTTGGACAGGCGGCACGACCGGCATGCGCTCGGGCATGGGCTTCGTGGCGGAAACGGGCAGCGGCCATGTGGTCAATATGGACGGGGCGCCGGATGCGGCCAATCCTGCCAATGGAGGCCAGAACCAGGCACCCCGCCCCATGGAAATGCTGCTGGCAGGCGCAGGCGGCTGCACGGCCTACGACGTGGTGCTGATCCTCAAGCGCGGCAGGCACGCGGTCAAAGGCTGCAGCGTCAAGCTCACTTCGGAGCGCGCGGACACCGATCCCAAGGTGTTCACCAAGATCCACATGCAGTTCACCGTCAGCGGCACCGGCCTACCAGCGGGCGCGGTGGAGCGGGCCATTGCCATGAGCCACGACAAATACTGCTCGGCCACCATCATGCTGGGCAAGACGGCCGAGATCACCACGGGGTTCGACATCGTCGAGGCCTGAGGTATCTGGTGCTTGGGTCCGTGCCTCGACAGGGACTCGGCAAGAATGAAGAAAGCGGGCCGGGCCCGCTTCTTTTTTGGCTGGATGCAGCTCCCGTCGTTTCAGAAGCTTCGGATCTCAGATGCGGTGAGCGGTCGTCGTCATGACCTTGGCGGCCAGGCGCATCAAGGCGCGGGCGGGCGGCGGCAGCTCCAGCGCGCCGGCTTCACGCGCAGCGGCGGCATGGCGCTCCTCATCGTCCTTCATGCGGGCCACCACGGCCAGCGAAGGGCGGTCCTCCTCAGGCAGACGGCCCAGATGGGATTCCAGGTGGGCGGAAACCTGCTCCTCGGTCTCCACCACGAAGCCCAGGCTGGCGGCGTCACTGATCTTGGCGGCCACCACGCCGATGGCGAATGCCCCGGCGAACCACAGCGGGTTCAGCAGGCTGGGTCGGTCGCCCAGGGCGTTGAGCCGGTCGCGGGTCCATGCCAGGTGATCGGTTTCCTCGCGGGCCGCCTCCAGCAGATGCTCGCGCAGCACCATGTCGCGCGTCACCATGGCCTGGGCGTTGTACAGCGCCTGGGCGCAGACCTCTCCGACATGATTGACGCGCATCAAGGCGCCCGACAGGCGGCGCTGTGCCTCGGTCAGCTCACCCTCCGCGATGCCGGTGGCGGGAGAGCGCTCGGCCGCGGAAGGCTGTGCAAACAGGGTGCGAAGCGCCGCATCGGCGGCAGTCAGTATCTTGTCCATGGGCGGTCCCTAGAGCGGAAAATCTTGGCAAATTCAGGGTCTGAACGGTACACCAGGACGACATGCCCTCTCTTTGTGCAAGCGCAACAAGGCCGGCGCGATGTTCGGGTTGGGCCTGATTGTGTTGGTCTGCAGGTTTGTTGCGGCAGTGCAACGAAAAACGGGGGTTCAAGCCCGTTTGTGGGTGAATTTCTTTGCATGGGCAGCGGCGGTCTGGTGCAATAGGCCCTAACTTCCCCACCAGGAGGTTGGCGCGGGAAACCGGTGGAGCCTCAGGCCAAGCCTCTCTTCCTCACGACCGGCGCCCTTCTAAACCTTGGAGTAACTCGTAATGAAAAAATCTCTGATTGCCCTGGCAGTGCTGGCTGCTTCCGGCGCCGCAATGGCTCAATCCTCCGTGACCCTGTTCGGTATCGTGGACACCAACGTTGCCTACGTGAACAAGGACGCAGCTGGCGACAGCCGTTATGGTCTGGGCACCAGCGGCGCTTCCACGAGCCGTCTGGGCCTGCGCGGCACGGAAGACCTGGGTGGTGGTCTGAAGGCTGGCTTCTGGCTGGAAGGCGAAATCTTCGGTGACGATGGCAACGCCAGCGGCTTCAACTTCAAGCGTCGTTCCACCGTGAGCCTGTCGGGCAACTTCGGTGAAGTGCGCCTGGGCCGTGACCAACTGCCTTCGTTCTCCAAGCTGACCTCCTACGACCTGTTCAGCGCCACCGGTATCGGCCAGTTCATGGGCTTCCGTAACTGGGCTGCTGGCCAAGGCGCCGACGACAACGGCATCCGCGCTAACAACCTGATCGCGTACTACACCCCCAACTTCGGCGGTTTCAACGCCGGCTTTGGCTACGCTTTCGACGAAAAGCAAACCATCGGTACTGCTGACAGCGTCGGCCGTTACATCGGCGGTTACGTTGCATACGACAACGGCCCCCTGAGCGCCAGCCTGGGCCTGGCCCAGCAAAAGACTGCCATTGGTGGTCTGGCTACCGACCGTGACGAAATCACCCTGGGTGCTTCGTACAACTTCGGCGTTGCCAAGCTGACTGGCCTGCTGCAACAGACCAAGTTCAAGCGCGACATCGGCGGCGACGTCAAGACCAACTCCTACATGCTGGGCGCTTCGGCTCCCGTGGGCGGCGTGGGCGAAGTCAAGCTGCAGTACGCTCTGTACGACCAGAAGGCCATCGACTCCAAGGCTCACCAGATCACTCTGGGCTACGTGCACAACCTGTCCAAGCGCACCTCTCTGTACGGCAACCTGGCATTCCTGAAGAACAAGGATGCTTCGACCCTGGGCCTGCAAGCCAAGGGCGTGTACGCTGGTGGCGTGCAAGCTGGCGAAAGCCAGACTGGCGTGCAAGTCGGTATCCGCCACGCTTTCTAATGAACGGCTGGCGTAAGCCAGTTGCCATTTGAAGCAAAAAAGAGCCAGTCTTCGGACTGGCTCTTTTGTTTTGTGCTAGGGAAAGACCTGTGTTGTGCTTGTGCCAACGGTGACGAGGCGGGAAAAGCGTTTCTAGAATGAAATTTCCACCAACCAATCGTTAACAAGAGAGAGACAACACAATGAATTCTTCATTCGTGAAAAAGAGCGTGGCACTGGCGGTGTTGGCAGCAACGGCACCCTTGGCAGCATTCGCCCAGCAAAGCAGCGTGCAGCTGTACGGCATCGTCGATGCCGGCGTGCGCCACACCACCAATGAAGGCCCGACCAAGAGCGGCAAGACCCAGATGATCGGCGGCGGCATGTCGCAAAGCCGCTGGGGCATCAACATCACCGAGGACCTGGGCGGCGGTCTGGCAGCCATTGCCAACCTGGAAGCCCGTTTCCTCACCGACACCGGCGAGCAGGCTGCGGCAAGCTACTTCCAGCAATCCTGGGTGGGCCTGCGCAGCAAGAGCTTCGGCCAGATCACCCTGGGTCGCCAGTACAACATGCTGTTCGATCTGGTGACGTCCACCTATGCCTCCTTCCCGTATTCGCCGTACATGGAGGCCTACAAGCCTGAAATCGGCATGTCCATGGGCGCGCGCGCCAGCAACATGGTCAAGTACCTGGCCGAGTTCGGCCCCGTGCGCGGCGCATTGCAGTATTCGTTCGACGAGAACAACACCTTCGACAAGGTCGGCACTGGCGTGGTGCCCGGTGGCGCCATCAAGACGGCCGGCGGCTATCTGCGCTACTCGCAAAGCGGCATTTCCGCAGGCGCCGGCTACCTGGGCACGACGCTGCCGGCCGGCACCAAGGTCGATGCCTATACCCTGGGCGGCTCCTACCGCGTGGGTCCCTGGTACGTCAACCTGGGCTACGGCCTGAACAAGCGCAAGGACGCATTCCCGGCGGCAACCGCAGGCGGTGGATTCGACCAAGCCATCCTCAACTCCTTCTGGACGGGTTCGTCCAACGGCGGCTTCGTGGCCGGCGACGCCAACAAGCGCCAGATGTACAAGATGGGCTTCGGCTACCAGATCACGCCCCAGATCAATGTGGGCGCGCATTACTACCATGCCAAGCAGTCGGGCTCGGGCACGGGCAATTTCAATGGCAAGGCAGACTTCCTGGTGGCGGTGCTCGACTACGCCTTCTCCAAGCGTACGGATGCCTATGTGGCCCTGGACCACACCAAGACCAGTGGCGGCTCGGGCGTGATGCTCGACGCCAATGGCGCCACCAAGCGCACGGGCTTCACCGTCGGCCTGCGCCATCGCTTCTGAGCGCGCGGCGTTTGCGCAACGGATGGCCTCCTTCGGGAGGCCTTTTTGTTTCCTGTCGAAGGGCTGACGGTGGGCGGGCGCGATTTCCTGCGTTAAGGTAATGCGCAGGCCAATGAAGCGAAAGAATCAAGGCTATGGAAGCCACTCGATACAAGGCAGGCGGTCGGGTCTTTGCCCAGATCGCTCAGTACCACCCCGAGCTGACGGCGCTGCGCCGCGAGCTGCATGCGCATCCTGAGCTGGGGTTCGAGGAGCGCTTCACGGCTGCGCGCGTCAAGGAGGCCTTGCGGCAATGCGGCGTGGACGAGATCCACGAAGGCCTGGGCACCACGGGCCTGGTGGCCGTGATCCGTGGCCAGGGGCACAGCTCGGGAGCGATGGTGGGCCTGCGTGCCGACATGGATGCACTGCCCATGGTCGAGCACAACGAATTTCCCTGGAAATCGGGCAAGCAGGGGCTGATGCACGGCTGCGGGCATGACGGCCATACGGCCATGCTGGTGGGCGCCGCCCGCTACCTGGCTGCGACACGGCGTTTCGACGGCTCGGCCGTGCTGGTCTTTCAGCCTGCCGAGGAAGGACGGGGCGGCGCGCGGGCCATGATTGCCGATGGTCTTTTCGACCGCTTTCCGATGCAGGCCGTGTACGCCATGCACAACTGGCCTGCCATGCGTGCGGGCACGGTGGGCATCAACATGGGCGCGATGATGGCGGCTGCCGACCGCATCACCATCGAGATCACGGGGCGCGGCGGCCACGGCGCCCATCCCTACCAGACGGTGGACGTGGTGCTGGCGGCCGCGCACATCACCACGGCCGTGCAGAGCATCGTCTCGCGCAATGTGCGCGCCATCGACAGTGCCGTCATCAGCCTGTGCGCCGTGCAGGCCGGGGACCTGGGCGCCTTCAGCGTGATGCCGGGCACGGCAACGCTGGTGGGAACCGTGCGGACCTTCGATCCCGCCGTGCAGGACCGTGTCGAGCAGCGACTGCAGGAGTTGTGCAGCGCGGTGGCGCTGGGGCTGGGTGCCACGGCCAAGGTCAACTACGAGCGCATCTATCCCGCCACCATCAATTCCCCCACGGAGGCCGCCTTTGCGGCCGACGTGGCCCAGGCGCTGGTGGGCGTGGAGAACCTGGACCGGCAGCTGGAGCCCAGCATGGGCGCGGAGGATTTTTCCTTCATGCTGCAGCACAAACCCGGCGCCTACCTGCGTCTGGGGCAATCCACGGGCGCCCAGCCCGGGGTGCCGCTGCACAGCAGCCGGTATGACTTCAACGACGAGGTGCTGCCGCTGGGCGCTGCCCTGCACGCCAGCCTGATCGAGCAGGCCATGCCGCTGCCTTCGCAGGACGTATAGCGCAGGCGGAGCCGGTCAGCGGGGCTGTCCCTCGGTCGCAAGAAGGTGGGCCTTTACCGTTTCCAGGATCTCGTCGGACAAGGCTGGATTGGCGGCGACCGTGGCACGTGCCAGGACCAGGGCGCCTACCATGCTGCTGAGCATGGCCATGGCCTGGGCGCGCTGTGCGGCATCGGGTGCCTGATCGTCGCCAAGTGTGCCGATCACGCGCGCAAACCTGCCGATGTTGCGTTCCACCCCTTCGGCGAACACCGCTGAAAGATCACCGCCTGCCCGAGCCACGTCCACGGCCAGCGCCGCAGCGGGGCAGCCCTCGCCGGGGCTGTCGCGGTGCTGCGGCGACAGATAGGACTGCACGCGCGCAGCAAGGCTGCCGGCCTGTTCACCCTGCAGGCCGTCCAGCGGCGCGATGGACCAGTCGAAGGCGCGTGCGCAGGCTTCGCGCACCAGCGCGTCCTTGGATTCGAAGTGGCGATAGAGCCCGCCGTGGGTGAGTCCCGCGCCGCGCGTCACCTCGGCCACGCCGACGCCGTCCAGCCCGTGCTCGCGGTACAGCCGCGCAGCGGCTTCGAGGATGTCCTGCCGGTTCTGCGCGGCCTGGGCTTTCGTGACTTTCATGTGCACTGTCCAATGATTATGGTTGTCATCAAAATGCGTTTATGATGACGGCCATCATCATAAGTCCGTGCCTGCAGGCAATGTTCACCATCTGCGGCAGGGGCTGTGCACTCTACAGGGAAGAACCGATGAACGCCTCTTCAATCCCGAGCAGCCTGTGCCCCGTGCGCGCTGCAGTCTCTGCATGGTCCATCAGGGAGCGTTCATGAGCACGGGTCCTCTCGCACGCCGCGTGGTCATCACGGGCATGGGCATGGTCTCGCCGCTGGGTCGGGGCACTGAACTGGCCTGGCGCCGGCTGCTGTCCGGCGCATCGGGCCTGAGCCGGTTGCCCGAGGATCTGGCGCCCGATGTGCTGGGCCAGGTGGCAGGCCAGGTGCCCGACCTGGCCCGCGACCCGGAAGGCGGCTGGGACATCGATGCCGTGGTCTCGCCCAAGGACCAGCGCAAGATGGACCGCTTCATCCCGCTGGCGCTGGACGCTTCGGACCAGGCGCTGGCCCAGGCCGGCTGGCAGCCGGCCAGCGAGGACGAGCGCACGCGCACGGCCTGCATCATTGGCTCGGGCATCGGCGGCTTTGGCGCCATTGCCCAGGCCGTGCGCACCACGGACAGCCGGGGGGTGTCGCGCCTGTCGCCCTTCACCGTACCGTCTTTCCTGGTCAATCTCGCGGCCGGGCATGTGTCGATACGCCATGGACTCAAGGGCCCGCTGGGTGCACCGGTCACCGCCTGCGCAGCCAGCGTTCAGGCCCTGGGCGACGGCCTGCGCATGATCCGTTCGGGCGAGGCCGATGTGGCGCTGTGCGGCGGCGCCGAGGCAGCCATCGACCGCGTGAGCCTGGGTGCGTTCGCGGCGGCCAAGGCCCTTTCCACGGGATACAACGACCGGCCCGAAGAGGCCTCACGCCCCTTCGACGCGGGCCGCGACGGCTTTGTCATGGGCGAGGGCGCGGGCGCCCTGGTGCTGGAGGGACTGGACCACGCCCTGGCGCGTGGCGCCGTGCCGCTGGCCGAAGTGGTGGGCTACGGCACCAGTGCCGATGCCTATCACATCACCTCGGGCCCGGAAGATGGCGACGGCGCGCGCCGCAGCATGGCACAGGCGCTGGCCATGGCCGGGCTGTCGCCGGATCAGTTGCAGTACCTCAATGCCCACGCCACCTCCACGCCCGTGGGGGACCGGGGCGAGCTGGCGGCCATGCGCTCCCTGTTTGGCGAGGGCAGCGGCGTGGCGATCAGCTCCACCAAGTCGGCCACGGGCCATCTGCTGGGCGCGGCGGGCGCGGTGGCTGCCATCTTCACGGTGCTGGCGCTGCGCGACCAGATGGCGCCGGCCACGCGCAATCTCGTGGAGCCCGATCCCCTGGCCCAGGGGCTGGACCTGATCGCCGGCGCGGCAAGGCCCTGGGCCATGGAGCATGCCCTGGTCAACGGTTTCGGCTTTGGTGGCGTCAACGCCTCGCTGGTGCTCAGGCGCTGGCAGGGCTGAACGAGGCGGGTGCGCCTGGGGGCCGGTGCTACGTGTAGCGCTTGGCCCGCAGGTTGTTCTTCATCTGCTCCAGCGCAGGCTGCAGGGCCGGGCCGATGCGCAGCGCCACGCAGGTGGCCAGCACGTCGATGACCAGCAGGTGCAGCAGGCGCGACACCATGGGGCTGTAGCGGTCGTAGCCCTCGGGATGGTCGGCGGCCAGATGGATGTGGCAGGCCGAGGCCAGGGGCGAGCCGCTGGCGGTGATGGCAATCGTGGTGGCGCCGTTCTTGCGCGCGATGTCGGCGGCGTCCATCAGGTCGCGCGTGCGGCCCGAGTTGGAAATGATCACCGCGCAGTCGCCGGGTCCCAGCAGGGTGGCGCTCATCACCTGCATGTGGCCGTCGCTGGTGGCCAGGCTGGTCACGCCCAGGCGAAAGAACTTGTGCTGCGCGTCCTGCGCCACGATGCCCGAGTTGCCCGCGCCGTAGAACTCGATGCGCCGGCCTGTCTGCCAGGTCGAGGCGATGGCCTGCGCCGCCTGCTCTATGGCCGTGGTGCTGGCGGCATTGCGGTATTGCAGGAAGGCGGCCACGGCGTTGTCCACCACCTTGACCATCACGTCGCTGGTCTTGTCGTCGGTGTCCACGCTGCGGTGGATGAAGGGCACGCCCTCGCTGACGCTGCCGGCCAGCTTGAGCTTGAAGTCGGCCAGGCCGTCGTAGCCCATGCTGCGGCAAAAGCGCACCACCGTCGGCTTGCTGACATGGGCTCGCTCGGCCAGTTCGCGCACCGGCTGCCGTGCGAAGGCCCGTGGATCGGCCAGCACCAGGCGGGCCACGCGTTGTTCGGCGGGAGCAAGCGAGGGCAGCGAGGCGGTGATGCGGTCCAGCATTAGACGGTGGGCGGTGTTCTGTGGGTGAATGGGTCGGTTGCCGCAAGGCAGGTCCAGCGCGCATTTTGCATGAGCTGCAGCCTCTGCTTACTTTCGCGACGCCGATGCAAACCATGCAGGCGCATACACTCTGAGGATTTGCCGGTACAAGCGCACCGCTGTGGTGCGACGCCGCCTTTCCCCCAGGCTCCCGCCCAAAGGATGACC
Source organism: Delftia sp. CH05 (assembly GCF_009827015.1). Taxonomy (NCBI): domain Bacteria; kingdom Pseudomonadati; phylum Pseudomonadota; class Betaproteobacteria; order Burkholderiales; family Comamonadaceae; genus Delftia; species Delftia sp. CH05. Next base: position 125,474 of record NZ_WUMG01000011.1, read on the forward strand.
GATGAACCAGCTTGATGCGCTTCGACAGTACACGACCGTGGTGGCCGATACCGGCGACTTCCACCAACTGGCCCAGTTCCAGCCGCGGGATGCGACCACCAATCCCTCGCTCATCCTCAAGGCGGTGCAAAAGCCCGAGTACGCGCCGCTGATGCGCGCCACCGTGGCCCAGTACAAGGGCCGCCGCCTCGACGAGGTCATGGACCGCATGCTGGTGCGCTTCGGCTGCGAGATCCTGAACACCATTCCGGGCCGCGTCTCCACCGAAGTCGATGCGCGCCTGTCCTTCAATACCTCGGCCACCGTGGCACGTGCCGAGCGCCTGATCGAGCTGTACCAGGCCGAAGGCGTGCACATCGACCGCGTGCTCATCAAGATCGCCTCCACCTGGGAAGGCATCGAGGCGGCGCGCCAGCTGGAGCTGCGCGGCATCCACACCAACCTCACCCTGCTGTTCTCGTTCTCCCAGGCCGTGGCCTGCGGCCAGGCCAAGGTGCAGCTGATCTCGCCCTTCGTGGGCCGCATCTACGACTGGTACAAGAAGCAGGCCGGCGCCCAGTGGGACGAGGCCGCCATGGCCGGCGCCAACGATCCCGGCGTGCGCTCCGTGCGCGCCATCTACGAGCACTACAAGCACTTCGGCATCGCCACCGAGGTCATGGGCGCGAGCTTTCGCAACACGGGCCAGATCGTGGCGCTGGCGGGCTGCGACCTGCTGACCATCGCCCCCGAACTGCTGGCCCAGCTGGGCGCCAGCGATGCGCCCCTGGCGCGCGCCCTGGACCCCGAGGCCGCGCGGACCCTGGCCCTCGATCCCGTGCACTACGACGAAGCCGGTTTCCGCCTGGCCCTCAACGAGGACGCCATGGCCACCGAGAAGCTGGCCGAAGGCATACGCGCCTTCGCTGCCGACACCCGCAAGCTCGAAGCATTGATGCAGCAGGCCGCAGACTGATTGGATGAAGATCTTGCCCGTTTTGTGCAACACCTTGCCGGCCTGGCCGGCACTTGAACGCCATTTCAACGAAGACATCCGGTCCCTGGATCTGCGCCAGGCCTTTGCCGCGGACGCGGGCCGGCTGGACGCGCTGAGCCAGCAGGCCCCGCATGTCTTCGCCGACCTGTCCAAGAACCTCTGGACCGAAGCCACCGAGACGCTGCTGCGCGAGCTGGCGCAGCAGGCCGGCGTGCTGGCCCAGCGCAACGCCATGCTGGCCGGCGAGCCCGTCAACTGCACCGAGGGCCGCGCCGTCATGCACTGGCTGCTGCGCATGCCGCGCGACGGCGGCCAGCTGCGTCACTGCGCCACCGTGCAGCAGTGGCAGCCGGCCATGCACGAGGCGCTGGCCCAGGTGCACGAGACGCTGGACGCCATGCTGGCCCTGGCCGAGCAGGTGCGTGGCGACGAGGGCATCACCGACATCGTGAACATCGGCATCGGCGGCTCGCACCTGGGCCCCGAAGTGGTGGTCAATGCGCTGGAGGACTGGGTCGATGCGGGCAAGAATTTCCATTTCGTCTCCAACGTCGATGGCCATGAGCTCGGCCATGTGCTGCGCCGCGTGCGCCCGCACAGCACGCTGTTCCTGATCGCCTCCAAATCCTTCACCACGGCCGAGACCATGCTCAACGCGCACTCGGCGCGCCGGTGGTTCCTGGAGCAAGGCGGCAGCGAGGACCCGCAGGCCGCGTGCTCCATCGACCGGCACTTCGTGGCGCTCACCACCAATGTGCAGGCCGCAGCCGACTTCGGCATCCGCCGCACGCTGGGATTCTGGGACTGGGTGGGCGGGCGTTTTTCGCTGTGGTCGGCCATCGGCCTGCCGGTGGCCATCGCCATCGGGGCGGCGCAGTTCCGTGCGCTGCTGGACGGCGCCCATGCCATGGACGCGCATTTCTTTTCCTCCGGCGTGGAGGGCAACCTGCCGCTGCGCCTGGGCCTGCTGGATGTCTGGTACCGCGATTTCTGCGGCTTCTCCAGCCGCTGCATTGCCCCCTACAGCCATGGCCTGCGGCGGCTGACCGCCTATCTGCAGCAGCTGGAGATGGAGAGCAACGGCAAGGGCGTGACGCGCGACGGGCAGACACTGCCTGTGCGCACGGCGCCCGTGATATGGGGCGAGCCCGGCACCAATGGCCAGCATGCCTTCTTCCAGATGCTGCACCAGGGCCAGGACGTGATTCCCGTGGAATTCATCGCGCTGCGCGACGGCGGCAAATACCTGGGCGCCCATCACCAGAGCCTGGTCGTCAACGCCATTGCCCAGGCCCAGGCCCTGATGGAGGGGCGCCACGGCGAGGGTGCGGAGCGCCATTGCGCGGGCAACCGGCCCAGCAGCTTCCTGCTGCTGCAGCAGCTCGATCCGGCATCGCTGGGCGCCCTGATCGCGCTGTACGAGCACCGTGTCTTCTCGGCCGGTGCAGTCTGGGGCATCAACAGCTTCGACCAATGGGGCGTGGAGCTGGGCAAGCACCTGGCGCGCCAGCTGCATGCGCGCCAGGACAGCGGCGACTGGCAGGGCGTCGATGCCTCGACGCAGGGCCTCATGCACCGGCTTGCGGCAGGGTCGGCCGGCTGACCGGGCGCTGCGGGCCTGTGGCCCCCGCGGCGCACCAGCAGGGTGCCGGGTCATGTGGGTGGAGCATGACCTTCTTCCATTTCATCGTTATGCACGGGCGCCTGATTGCTCGATAGTTGATGCAATCGCCTTGACGGCGGCCCTGCTTGCATGCAGCCAATGACGGCGGCTCGGCAGGGTGGAGGCGCAGCGCGCCTTCGGACCTGCAACAACTATCCAAGGAGACCCTCGATGCGATTCGTACTGGCCCATGTGGCGATGGCATGTGTGGTGGCGGCAACTGGCGCTGCCCATGCACAGGAAGCGGCCGGCACGCTGGACAAGATCCAGAGCACAGGCAAGGTGGTGATGGGCGTGCGCGAAAGCTCGGCGCCCATGGCCTATGCCTTCGGCACCACGCAGAAGTACGTGGGCTACCACGTGGAGCTGTGCGAGAAGGTGCTGGCCCAGATCGTGCCCAAGGCCAAGATCGAGTACATGGCCCTGACCTCGCAGAACACCATGCCCCTGGTGCAGAACGGCACCGTGGACATCGGCTGCGGCCCGACCACGAACAACCTCGCGCGCCAAAAGCAGGTGGCCTTTGCCGTGACCACCTACGTGAGCCAGGTGCGCATGGCCGTGCGTGCCGACTCGGGCATCACCTCCTTCAAGCAGCTCGACGGCAAGCCCGTGGCGGCCTCGGCCGGCACGACTGCCGTGCAGCTGCTGCGCAAGTACGGGCGCGACAATGGCGTGAACCTGCCCACCTCGCTGGGCAAGGACCATTTCGAGAGCTTTCTGATGCTCGAATCGGGCCGTGCCGATGCCTTCGTGCTGGACGACAACCTGCTGGCCGGCGTCATCGCCAACTCCAAGAACCCTGCAGGCTTCAAGATCGTGGGCGAGGTGCTGGGCTCCGAACCCATCGCCATCCTGTTTCGCCGCGACGATCCCGCCTTCAAGAAGGCCGTGGACGACGTGCTGGTCGGCATGATGGCCTCGGGCGAAGTGGCGAAGATCTACGACAAGTGGTTCGTGCAGCCCATTCCGCCCAAGAATGCCCCGCTGAACCTGCCCATGAGCGACATGCTCAAACAGCTGCTGCAAAAGCCCAACGACAAGCCGCTGGAGTCCTACGCGCAGCAGTGACCACGGGCCCGGACCCGGTCATCGCGACCGGGCCAGTTCGGCCACCGCCTGTGCCAGTGCCGCAATGCCTGCATCGATCTGATCGGTGGCAATGGAGGACAGGCGCAGCCGGAAAAAGGGGCAGGGCTGGCGCGGCGTCGCAAAGAACGCGCTGCCTGCCTCGATCAGCACGCCGTGGCGGCGCGCCACGGCGGCCAGCGCATCGGCATCCAGCCACGCCGGCGCCTGCACCCACAGCGATGCGCCGCCCTGGGGCTGGCGGAAGATGAAATCCGGCAGGTGTGCGCGCAGCGAGCGGTCCACCTGCGCCACGCGTTCCAGCATGGCCTGGTTCACGCGGCGCGCATGGGCTTCATGGTGGCCCAGCGACAGGAACAGCGCATAGGCGTGCTGCAGAAAGGCGCTGGGGTGGCGCACCATGGCATGGCGCAGCACGCGCAACTCGTCGATCAGCGCGCGCGGCGCGACGATGTAGCCCAGCCGCAGCGCGGGCGACAGGCTCTTGGACAGCGACCCCACATAGATCACGCGCCCGCCCTTGTCCAGGCTCTTGAGCGCGGGCATGGGCCTGCCCTGGTAGAGGTTCTCGGCCTCGTAGTCGTCCTCGATGATCACGAAATCGCCCTGCTCGGCGCGGCGCAGCAGTTGCTCGCGCCGCTGCAGGCTCAGCGTCACGGTGGTGGGGCTCTGGTGCGAGGGCGTGACGAACAGGTAGTCCAGCGGCGGCAGGCCATCGACCACCACGCCTTCCTCGTCCACGGCCACGGGCACCCAGTGCGGGCGGCGCAGCGAAAAGGTGTTGCGCGCATGCGGGTGGCCTGGCTCCTCGAAGCCCAGGCGCTGCGAGGGGTCCAGCAGCGCGTCGGCCAGCAGGTAGAAGGCCTGCTGCGCGCCCACGGTGACCAGGATCTCTTCCTTGAGCGCGAACACGCCGCGCCGGGGCAGCAGGCGCAGGCGGATCTGCTCGATCAGGTCGGGCACGTCGTCTGTCTCGAAGTCCGGCGTCCACTGCGGCAGCTGGGCGCGCGCCAGGCTGCGCGTGCAGCATTCCCGGAAGCCTTCGGTGGGAAACAGCGCGGGATCGTGCATGCCGTAGACGAAGGGGTAGGGGTACTCGCGCCACTGCAGCGGCTTGGACAGCGTGTGCCTGTCCGTCAGCGAGCGCAGCACGCGTGCAGACCAGTCCGGTGCGGGCTCCCCGGGACTTGTCGCAGGCAGGGCCACGGCGCCGTCCACACCAGCCAGGCGCGAATCCCGGGCCACGAACACGCCGCTGCGCGGGCGGGCTTCCAGAAAGCCTTCATCCACGAGCTGCTCGTAGACCGTGGTCACGGTATTGCGCGACACCTCCAGCAGGCGCGACAGCTCGCGCGAGGGCGGCATGGCCGCGCCGGGCGGCAGGCGGCCTTCGAGGATGGGCTGGACCAGGGCCAGGCGCAGGCGGTCCTTCAGGGGAAGGCCGGGCTGCTCGGGCAGCGCGAACAGGCGGGCCCACTGGTGGCGTGGGTCTGTGGCGGAAGGGGTGCTCATGGCGCAACGGAGGCAATCGGGGGGCGTTCTTGGCGCGGCCGGGCAGAGGGCGCGCGGTCGGCGCCATGTTGCGGTGCGGGTGCGGGCAAGTAAAGGTTTGGGCCGGCTGACGCGGGTAAACACCGGGCCTCTGGCTCCTACGTTTGGACGGCTGTGGCCCCCGCGGCCCGCGCCCTTGTTGCGTATTCTGGATTGAAGGCAGCGAGCCGCGCGGCCTGGCGATCCAACGAGGGAGACAGTCCATGCACACCATCACTTTCCGACGCCGCGCCCTGGCGGCCCTGGCCCTGGCCGGCGCGCTGGCGGGCCTGGCGGCCACGCCGCTGCAGGCCCAGGAGCCGCAGCGCGGCGGCACCCTGATCGTGGGCAGCACCCAGGTGCCACGGCACCTGAACGGCGCCGTGCAATCGGGCATTGCCACGGCCATGCCTTCCACCCAGCTGTTCGCCAGCCCGCTGCGCTTCGATGACCAGTGGAAGCCCCAGCCCTACCTGGCCGAGTCCTGGAAGCTGGCCGAGGACGGCAAGTCGCTGACCCTGAACCTGCGCAGGAATGCCGTGTTCCACGACGGCAAGCCCATCACCTCGGCCGACGTGGCCTTCTCCATCATGGCCATCAAGGCCAACCACCCGTTCCAGACCATGCTGGGGCCCGTGGAGAAGGTGGACACGCCCGACCCCTACACGGCCATCATCCGCATGAGCGCGCCGCATCCGGCCATCCTGCTGGCCATGAGCCCGGCGCTGGCGCCCATACTGCCCAAGCACATCTATGGCGACGGTGCCGACCTCAAGACCCATGCGCGCAACAGCGCCGACGTGGTGGGCTCGGGGCCGTTCAAGCTGACCGAGTTCCGCGCGGGCCAGCGCATCGTGATGGAGCGCTTCGACAAGTTCTTCCTGCCCGGCCTCCCCTACCTGGACAAGCTGGTCTTCAACATCGTGCCCGACTCCTCCAGCCTGCTGCTGAGCCTGGAGCGCGGCGACGTGCAGATGGTGCCCTACCTGCAGGCCTCCATCGACCTGAAGCGCCTGTCCACCAATCCCCAGATCACGCTGACCGGCAAGGGCTTCGAGGGCATAGGCTCGATCAACTGGCTGGCCATCAACACCGACAGGAAGCCGCTGGACGATGTGCGCGTGCGCAAGGCCATTGCGCATGCCATCGACAAGAACTTCATTACCAAGGCGCTGATGGGCGGCTTTGCCACCGTGGCCGACGGCCCCATCGTGGCGGCCAGCCCCTTTGCCTCGGCCGACCTGGTGCGCTATCCGCTGGACCTCAAGAAGTCGGCGGCCCTGCTGGACGAGGCCGGCCTCAAGCCCGGGGCCAATGGCGAGCGCTTCAAGATCACCATCGACTACCTGCCGGGCACGGACGAGCAGCAAAAGAACGTGGCCGAGTACGTGCGCGCCCAGCTCAAGAAGGTGGGCATCGCCGTCGATGTACGGGCCTCGGCCGATTTCCCGGCCTGGTCCCGGCGGCTGGCCACGCATGACTTCGACCTGTCCATGGACATCGTCTTCAACTGGGGCGACCCGGTCATCGGCGTGCACCGCAGCTACCTGTCCACCAACATCAAGCCCGTGGTCTGGACCAACACCCAGTCCTACCGCAATCCCAAGGTTGACGAGCTGCTGAACACGGCCAGCGGCACGCTGGACACGGCCGAGCGCAAGAAGCTCTATGCGGCCTTCCAGAAGACCGTGACGGACGAGCTGCCGGTGATCTTCATCAACAACTCGCCCTACCACACGGCTGCGCGCAAGAACGTGGGCAACCTGCCGACCACGGTCTGGGGGCCGGCCTCGCCCTATGACGAGATTTTCTTGAAGTAATCCAGGAGGACCCGGCCATGGCATTTCTCCGCACACTCCTCAAGCGGCTGCTGCAGGGCCTGGCGCTGGTGCTGGCCGTGGTGGTGCTGAACTTCATGCTGGTGCATGCGGCGCCCGGCGATCCCGTGGAGACCATTGCCGGCGCCAGCGGCGGCATGGAGCCCGAGCTCATGGCCGAGCTGCGCACACGCTACGGGCTGGACCGGCCGCTGCCCGTGCAGCTGGGCATCTACCTGGCGCGCGTGGCCAGTGGTGATCTGGGCTACTCCTACTTCTTCAACCTGCCGGTGGCGCAGATGATTGCCGAGCGCGTGCCCGCCACCTTGCTGCTGGTGCTGGCCGCCGTGCTCACGGCCTTCGTGGTGGGCACGCTGCTGGGCGTGCTGTCCTCGCGCCGGCCCAACGGCCTGCTGTCGCAGTGCATCACCGTGCTGTCCCTGGTGGGCTTTGCGGCGCCCGTGTTCTGGACCGGCATGCTGCTGGTGCTGGCGTTTGCCTCCTGGTGGCCCGTGCTGCCGGTGTCGGGCATGCGCTCGGCCGATGCCGCAGGCGGCGCGGGCCTTGCCGACCTGCTGGACGTGGCCCGGCACCTGGTGCTGCCTGCGCTGACACTGGCCCTGGTCTACCTGGCGCAGTACAGCCGGCTGTCACGCTCGTCCATGCTGGACGTGCTGGGCGCCGACTACATCCGCACGGCGCGCGCCAAGGGGCTGGCCGAGCATGTGGTGCTCTACCGCCATGCGCTGCGCAACGCGCTGCTGCCCGTGGTGACCATGCTGGGCCTGCAGTTCGGCAACGTCATGGCCGGCGCCATCATCGTGGAGACGGTCTTCAACTGGCCGGGCCTGGGCCGGCTGGCCTTCGACTCGGTGCTGCGGCGCGACTACCCGACCATCCTGGGCGTGCTGCTGTTCTCCTCCATCGTCGTGGTCGTGATGAACCTCGTCACCGACCTGTGCTACCGGCTGATCGATCCCCGCATCAAGGCGGCCTGAGACCATGAATGCCATCACACCACCTTCCGTGTCCGTGGCGAGCGTCGCGGCGCCTCAGGCCGCAGCCCATGCCGAGCACCCGGCGCGCGAAGCGCTGCGCATGTTCCTGCGCAACCCCTCGGCCATTGCCGGCATGGCCATGCTGCTCATTGTGCTGCTGGTGGCCATCGCCGGCCCCTGGATCTGGCCTGCGGACCCGTTCGAGATCCGCACCATGCCGCTGAGCCCGCCGTTCAGCGAGGAGGCCTGGCTGGGCAGCGACCAGCTGGGGCGCGACGTGCTCACGGGCATCATCCACGGCGGCCGCGCCACGCTGATGGTGGGCGCCTTCGCGGCTTTGCTGTCGGTGTGCATCGGCGTGACGCTGGGGGCGATGGCCGGCTACTACGGCGGCCGCGTCGATGCCCTGCTGATGCGCGTGACCGAGTTCTTCCAGGTGCTGCCTGCGCTGCTGTTCGCCATGGTGGTGGTGACGCTGTTCTCGCCCTCGCTGGTGACGGTCACGCTGGCCATCGGCAGCGTCAGCTGGCCGGCCACGGCGCGGTTGACGCGGGCCGAGTTCATGCGCATCCGCCAGCTTGAATTCGTGCGCGCGGAGAGCGCCATCGGCGCGCGCCACGGCCGCATCATCTGGAAGGTGATCCTGCCCAACGCGCTGCCGCCGCTGGTGGTGTCGGCCACGCTGGCCGTGGGCGCCGCCATCCTGTTCGAGGCAGGCCTGTCCTTCCTGGGCCTGGGGGACCCCAACCAGATGAGCTGGGGCCTGATGATCGGGTCGGCCCGCCAATACCTGCTGTCGTGCTGGTGGGCCGTGGCCTTTCCTGGTGCTGCCATCTTCGTCACCGTGCTGGCCGTCAGCCTGATCGGCGACGGCCTCAACGATGCACTCAACCCCAAGCTGAGGGAGCGCTGATGGACACCGATACCCCCCTGTTGCAAGTCAGCGGCCTGCGCGTGGCCTTCCAGGGCCGGCGCGGCCAGGCCACGGTGCTCAACGGCGTGGATTTCGATCTGCGCGCGGGCGAGACCCTGTGCGTGGTCGGCGAATCCGGCTGCGGCAAGAGCATGACGGCGCTGGCGCTGCTGCGCCTCATTCCCTCGCCTCCGGGCCGCATCACGGGCGGGCAGGTGCGCTTCCAGGGCGAGGACCTGGTGGCCGCCGGCGAGGCCCATATGCGCCAGGTGCGCGGCAACCGCATCTCCATGATCTTCCAGGAGCCGATGACCTCGCTGAACCCGGTGCTCACCGTGGGCGAGCAGATCGCCGAGCCGCTGCGCCTGCACGCCGGCCTGGACGCGGCCGCCGCGCGCCAGCGCGCGGTGGAGATGCTCCGGCAGGTCGGCATCCCCGCGCCCGAGCGGCGCGTGCACGAGTACCCGCACCAGCTGTCGGGCGGCATGCGCCAGCGCGTGATGATCGCCATGGCCCTGGCCTGCCGGCCCGACATCCTGATCGCCGACGAGCCCACCACGGCGCTGGACGTGACTGTGCAGGCCCAGATCTTCGACCTGCTGCGCGAGCTGCAGCGCGACAAGGGCACGGCCATCGTGCTGATCACGCATGACATGGGGGCCGTGGCCGAGATGGCCGACCGCGTCATGGTCATGTATGCGGGCCGCGTGATCGAGCAGGGCCGCTGCGAGCAGGTGCTGTCGGCGCCCGCCCATCCGTACACGCGCGGCCTGATCGCCTGCCTGCCCGAGCTGGGCAGCAGCCAGGCAGGCGGGCGCACCGAGCTGCCCGAGATCCCCGGCGTCGTGCCCTCGATCTGGGAGTTGGGCAGCGGCTGCGCCTTTCGTGCGCGCTGCCGCGAGGCCCAGCCGCGCTGCGCCAGCGAGGCGCCGCCGCTGGTCGCGCTGGATGATCCATCCCACGGCGTGGCCTGCTGGCTGCACGCTCCCGCTTCCCGCATCCGCGCCCACACGGAGGCCCTGGCATGAACGCACGCATGGACGATACCCTCTTGCAGGTGGACGATCTCCAGGTCCACTTTCCGCGCCCGGGCAAGGGCCTGTTCGGCAGGCCCGAGGTGGTCAAGGCCGTGGACGGCGTGTCCTTCAGCCTGCGGCGCGGCAGCACGCTGGCCGTGGTGGGCGAGTCGGGCTCGGGCAAGACCACCACGGCGCTGGCCGTGATGCGCCTGGCGCCCGTGACGGCAGGCCGCATGCAGCTGGGCGATACCGACCTGGGTGGCCTGTCGGGCGAGGCCCTGCGCCAGGCGAGGCGGCGCATGCAGATCGTGTTCCAGGACCCGTTTTCCTCGCTGAATCCGCGACAGCGCGCGGGCGATGCGGTGCGCGCTCCGCTGGACCTGATGGACGTGGGCACGCCGGCCGAGCGCGAGGCGCGCGTGGCCGAGCTGTTCACCCAGGTCGGCCTGCGGCCCGAACAGCGCCAGCTGTTCCCGCACCAGTTCTCGGGCGGCCAGCGCCAGCGCATCAACATCGCGCGCGCCCTGGCCACGCGGCCCGAACTCGTGGTCTGCGACGAACCCGTGTCGGCGCTGGACATCGCCATCCGCGCCCAGATCCTCAACCTGCTGGCGCGGCTGCAGCGCGAGCTGGGCCTGAGCTACCTGTTCATCTCGCACGACATGGCCGTGGTCGAGCACATCTGCGACGACATCGCCGTCATGTACCTGGGCCAGATCGTGGAGCGCGCACCGCGCCAGGCTTTCTTCGCGCGGCCGCTGCATCCCTACAGCGTGGCCCTGATGTCGGCCGTGCCCACGGTGCGCGGCGGGCGCGAGCGCGCGGCGCGGCGCATCCGGCTGGCCGGCGATCCGCCCAGTCCCATCGACCCGCCTGCGGGCTGCCGCTTCGCCGGGCGCTGTCCCGTGGCCGTGCCTGCGTGCTCGGCCGAGGCGCCACCGCTGCGCGAAGCCGCCCCCGGCCACTGGGTGCGCTGCATCCGCGTGGACCACATCGATGGCGTGCCGCGCGCGCCGCTGGCCCTGTGAACCCGGAGCACCCGCCACCATGAGCATCACCGTCTACGCCGCCCGCAAGATCATCACCATGAACCCCATGCAGCCCGAGGCCACGCACGTGGCCGTGCGCGACGGGCGCATCCTCGCGGTCGGGGACCTGGCCCGCTGCACGGCCTGGGGCGAATGCCGCATCGACGAGCGCTTTGCCGACCAGGTGCTGCTGCCCGGGCTGGTGGAGGGCCACTGCCACCTCAAGGAGGGCAGCATGTGGGACTGGACATACACGGGCTGGTTCGACCGGCGAGACCCCGATGGCAAGACCTGGCCCGGCCTGCGCTCCATGGATGCCGTGGTGGACCGCCTGGCCGAGGTGGCGTCGCGCATGGATGCGCAGGGCCTGCCGCCCGGGCAGCCGCTGATCGCCTGGGGGTTCGATCCCATCTACTTCGGCGGCGAGCGCATGACGGTGGAGCACCTGGACCGGGCCGCAGGAGGCCGTCCCGTCGTGATCTCGCACGCCAACGGCCATTTGATGAACGTCAACAGCGCCATGCTGCGCCTGGCCGAGATCACGCGTGACAACGAGGTCGAGGGCGTGGTGCGCTTTGCACCCGGCCACGCCCTGGCCGGCGAGCCCACGGGCGAACTGCAGGAGCCGGCCGCCATGTTCCTGGTGCTGCGCAAGATCGGCAACGCCGGGCTGCTGGCGCCCATGACCGAGGCCGGTGTGCGCTCCTTCGCCCGCTTGGCCTGCCGCCAGGGCGTGACCACGGCCACCGACCTGGTCAACAAACTGGGTGAGCAGGACTGCCGCGTGCTGGAGGCCGCGCTGGCCGACGACCAGGTGCCCATCCGCATCCTGCCCGCCTTCCAGGCGTTTCACGGCACGCATGGCGCCGAGGCCGGTGCCGAGCATGTGCGCACGCTCATGGCGCGCAACACCGACCGGCTGCGCTACGGCCTGGTCAAGATGATGCTGGACGGCTCCATCCAGGGCTTTTCGGCGCGCCTGCGCTGGCCCGGTCACTACAACGGCGCGCCCAACGGCATCTGGGTCACCGCGCCCGCGCAGTACGAGGCCGATTTCGAGACCTACCACCGCGCAGGCCTGCTCATCCATACGCACACCAATGGCGACGAGGCCAGCGAGGCCGCCATCGACGCCATAGGCCGCGTGCTGGCCCGCGCCCCCCGGCCCGACCACCGCCACACGCTGCAGCATGGCCAGATGATCGATGCGCCGCTGTTTCGCCGCATGGCGGCGCTGGGCCTGTGCGCCAACCTGTTCGCCAACCACCTCTGGTACTGGGGCGACCAGCACTACGAGATGACCATGGGGCCGGACCGGGCCATGCGGCTCGATGCCTGCGCCAGCGCGCTGGCCGCCGGCGTGCCGCTGGCCATCCATTCGGATGCGCCCGTCACGCCGCTGGGGCCGCTGTTCACCGCCTGGTGCGCGGTCCACCGGATCACGCCCAAGGGCCGCGTGCTGGGCGCGGCCGAGCGCCTGACCGTGGCCCAGGCCCTGCATGCGGTCACGCTGGGCGCGGCCTGGACGCTGAAGCTGGACCACGAGATCGGCAGCATCGAATGCGGCAAGCGCGCCGACTTCTGCGTGCTGGAGGACGATCCGCTGTCCCTGGACCCCATGGTGCTCAAGGACCTCCGGGTCTGGGGCACGGTGCTGTCGGGGCGCGTCTTCAAGGCGGCATGACATGGGACAGCGGTTGCCGTTCACGGTCATCGGCGGCTTCCTGGGCGCCGGCAAGACCACGCTGCTCAACCACTGGCTGCGCCATGCGGATGGCCAGCGGCTGGCCGTGCTGGTCAACGACTTCGGCGCGCTCAACATCGATGCAGGCCTGATCAAGGACCACAGCGGCGACACCATCGCGCTGACCAATGGCTGCGTGTGCTGCCAGATCGGCGATGACCTGTCCATGGCCCTGATCGGCGTGCTGCAGCAACGCGAGCGCTTCGACGCCGTGGTGGTCGAGGCCAGCGGCGTCTCCGATCCCTGGCGCATCGCCCAATTGGGCCTGGCCGACCCGGGTCTGGCGCTGGACGGCGTCATCGTGGTCGTCGATGCCGCGGCCCTGCCCGGGCAGGCGGCCGATCCGCTGCTGGCCGACACGCTGCAGCGTCAGGTGGCCCGGGCCGACCTGATCATCGTCAACAAGACCGATCTGGCCGATGCCCGGACCCTGGAGCGCGTGCACGGCTGGATAGCCAGCCACGCGCCAGCCGCGCAACGCTGCGATGTGCGCGAAGCCCGGGTGCCCGTGCAACTGCTCAGCGGCGCAGCCCTCCTGCGTGGTGCGCGGGAGGTCTCATGGGGTACTGGCACTGCGCGCCCCATGCATGGCCGGCAGTTCGAGACCTGGTCCTGCCAGCCGCCCGGGGGGCTGTGCGAGACGGCCCTGCAGGCGTGGCTGCAGGCCATGCCGGCTGGCGTGCTGCGGCTCAAGGGCGTGGTGCAGACCGGGGCGGGCCAGTGGAGCGAGCTTCAGTTTGCCGGGCGCAGCGGCCGGCTGCGTGCCGCATCAGCGCCCGCGCCCGCGCAGCAGCAGGTGCCCGCCATCGTGGCCATCGGCCTGGCCGGGCAGTTGCCGGTGGCGGCGCTGCAGGCGCTGGTGGCAGGCGCTGCAGGCGTCAGGGCTGCGGGCCGTCCCGCATGAAATCCTGGGCTGCCTGCTGCAGCCACTCGCGCAGGCTTTGCAGCGGCGGGTAGTTGCCGCGGCTCGTGGGCCAGGCCAGGTAGTAGCGCTCGGCGCTTTCCATCTCGGGCAGATGGGGCAGGGCACGCACCAGATCGCCCTGTGCGAGTTCGCGCTCGATCAGAAAACGTGGCAGCAAGGCCACGCCCACGCCGGCGATGGCGGCCTGGGCGGCGGTGGCGAACTGGTCGAACAGCATGCCCTGGCCCTCGGCCATGGGCGCGTGGTGCACGGACAGCCAGCGCTGCCAGGCATCGGGGCGCGATGCCAGGTGCAGCAGCGGCGCCTGCAGCAGGTCCTGGGGCTGGGCAAAGCCATGCTGGGCCAGCAGGGCGGGGCTGCAGGCAGGCACCACGGTCTCGCTCATCAGAAAGGCCAGCTCGGCGCCCGGCCAGTGCGGCAGGCCGAAATGGATGGCGGCGTCCACGGCTTCGAGCTGGAAGTCGAATTGGGACAGCCGCGTCGTCAGGTTGATGGTGATGCCCGGGTGGGCGCTGAAGAACTGCGGCAGGCGCGGCGCCAGCCAGCGCGTGCCGAAGGTGGGCAGGATGGCCAGGTTCAGGCTGCCGCCGCGCGGGTTGGCCCGAAAACCCAGCGTGGCCGTGGAGATGCGCATCAGCGCGCCCCGGATTTCCTGCGCATAGGCCTGGCCGGCCGGGCTCAGGCGCACGGTCTGGCGCTCGCGCACAAAGAGCTCCGCCTCCAGCCGCTCCTCCAGCGCTCGGATCTGGCGGCTGACGGCGCTTTGCGTCAGGTGCAGCTCGGCCGCAGCTGCCGTGAAGCTCTGGTGCCGGGCCGCTGCCTCGAAGGCGCACAGCAGGGACATGGGGGGCAGGAAACGGCGGGACAGCAGCATGGCAGGGAGCGGTGGGGCAATCGTGGGAGGGGCATTCTGTTTGGGAATGACCTATGGGCCTGATTATCGTTTGACCAGGCTCAAGGCGCAGACCTAGCATGCGTGCCAGGAATTCACCATGCCGCAGGCTGATCTGCGGCCCAACCATCAGTCCCCACGAGCACCATGTCCTCTACGTCCGCCAACGCCTTCGTGCCTTCCGACGAGATCCGCGCGCGCTTTTCCAGCGCCATGTCCGAGATGTACCGCGATGAAGTGCCCCAGTACGGCACGCTGATCGAGCTCGTGGCTGACATCAACCAGCGCACCCTGCAGGCCGAGCCTGAGCTGCTGGCCCGGATGCAGCGCAGCGGCGAGCTGGCCCGCCTGGGCGTGGAGCGCCACGGCGCCATCCGCGTGGGCACGGCCGCCGAGCTGTCCATGCTGCGCCGCCTGTTCGCCATCATGGGCATGGAGCCCGTGGGCTACTACGACCTGTCGGTGGCCGGCGTGCCCGTGCACTCCACGGCCTTCCGTCCCGTCAGCGATGCCGCGCTGCTGGCCAATCCCTTCCGCGTCTTCACCTCGCTGCTGCGCCTGGACCTGATCGCCGACGAGGCGCTGCGCGCCCAGGCCGCCGCCATCCTGGCGCGCCGCAACATCTTCACCGAGCGCGCGCTGGCGCTGATCGCCCAGTCCGAGGCCAACGGCGGCCTCACCGATGCCGAGGCCGATGAATTCGTCGGCGAGGCGCTGGAGACCTTCCGCTGGCACAGCGAGTCCACCGTGGACGGCACCACCTACGACGCGCTGCACAAGGCCCACCGCCTGATCGCCGACGTGGTCTGCTTCAAGGGCCCGCACATCAACCACCTGACGCCGCGCACCCTGGACATCGATGCAGCCCAGGCCGCCATGCCCGCACGCGGCATGGACGCCAAGGACGTGGTCGAAGGCCCGCCGCGCCGCGCCTGCCCCATCCTGCTGCGCCAGACCAGCTTCAAGGCGCTCAAGGAGACCGTGCGTTTTGCCGGCGATGCCACGGGCGCAGGCTCGCACACGGCGCGCTTCGGCGAGATCGAGCAGCGCGGCGTGGCGCTCACGCGCAAGGGCCGCGCGCTCTACGACCAGCTGCTGGCCCAGGTGCGCGACATGGGCAGCGCGGGCAGTGCCGCACCCGACTACGGCAGCCGCCTGGCCCAGGTCTTCGAGGCTTTCCCCGACACGCATGAGCAGCTGCGCCGCCAGGACCTGGCCTTCTACCGCTTCACGCTGAGCGATGAGGGAGCCGCCCTGGCCGCAGGCGAGGCCGCCGCGGCCGCCGCCTCGGACCTGGACGCCCTGATCGCCCGTGGCCTGGCCCAGGCCGAGCCCATCGTCTATGAGGACTTCCTGCCCGTGAGCGCGGCCGGCATCTTCCAGTCCAACCTGGGCGGCGAAGAGCAAAAGCAGTACGCGGCCCATGCGGCCCAGCAGGCCTTCGAGGCCGACCTGGGTGCGCGCGTGCATGACGAGATCGCGCTGTACGAGCAGGCGCAGCAGCGCTCCATTGACCAGCTGCGCAGCGCGCTGCGCACCCAGGCCGCCCAGGCTGTGGCCTGACCGGCTGCCTGGATGCCGGCTTTGGCCGGCATCCACCCTGTATCCCCTTTCCCGGGGCGCATGCGCAGGCGCCAGGCCTGTGCACGCGCCCCTTTGTTTTTTGCAAAGCCGCAAGAGGCCTTCATGAGCACTGCAGACCTGGGCATTCAGTCGCCCACCGCCCATCTGTTCAACCCGCTGTTCGCACATCCCGAAGGCTCGCCCATACGCGAGCTGTTTCCCTATCTGAGCCGCCCCGGCATGCTCTCGCTGGCGGGCGGCTATCCCTCGCCCAGCCTGTTCGATGCCGAAGGCCTGCAACAGGCCGCGATGGCCGCTTTGCAGCAGGACGCTGCCGCCAGCCTGCAGTACGGCGCCAGCGAAGGCCAGCTGCCGCTGCGCGAAGCCCTGGCCGCACTGTGCGCCACGCGCGGCATTGCCTGCACGCCGGCCGACATGATCGTGACCACGGGCTCGCAACAGGCCTTCGACCTGCTGGTCAAGGTGCTGGTGGAGCCTGGCGATCCGGTGCTGGTCGAGGTGCCCGCCTACCCGGCCACGCTGCAGACGCTCAAGCTGGCCCAGGCACAGGTCGTGGCCGTGCCCACGGATGAACACGGCCTGGACACCGGTGCCCTGGCCAGCCTGCTGGCGCAGTGGCCCCATGCGCGCCGCCCCAAGCTGCTCTACACCGTGCCCAACTTCTCCAACCCGGGCGGCACGCTGCTGCCCGCGGCGCGGCGCGAGGCCCTGGTGGCGCTGGCGCGCCAGCACGGCTTTGCCATCGTCGAGGACGATCCCTATGGCGAGCTGCGCTTTACCGGCCAGCGCGAGCCGTCGATCTACGAAACAGGCCTGGCGCAGTGCGGCGCCCAGTCCAACCCCGTGGTCTACCTGTCCAGCCTGTCCAAGACCGTGGCACCGGCGCTGCGCATCGGCTGGATGCTGGCCGACGCCCAATTGCTGCGCCGCTGCACCATCGCCAAGCAGACGGCCGACCTGTGCACCTCGCCGCTGGCGCAGATGATCGCCGCGCACTATCTGCGCTCGGGCCGCTATGCACCCCAGCTGGCCCAGGCCTGCGCCGAGTACGCGGCGCGCATGGATGCGCTGTGCTCGGGCATGCAGTCGGCCCTGGGCGAGCAGATCCGCTTCGTGCGGCCTGCGGGCGGCATGTTCGTCTGGGCGCAGCTGCTGCCGCCACAACGGCATGCGGGCGAGCCCGAGGCCCTGGCCCGGGCGCTGTTCACGGCCGCTGTGGAGCAGGGCGTGCTCTATGTGCCAGGCAAGGCCTTCTTCCCGGCCGAGGCGGCGCAGCAGGCCGGCCTGTGCATGCGCCTGTCGTATGCGGCGCCCACCGTGCCCCAGATCACCGAGGCCGTGGCGCGCCTGGGCCGGGCCTGGGGCCAGGCCGTGTCCTGAGGACATCGGCAACAGCGTTCATGCAATGAAAAAGGCCGCCCGAGGGCGGCCTTTTTCTTGCGGGGCAAACCGGGCATGGCGCAAGGCCTGCCCGGTTGCGGCGGGCAATTACATGCCCATGCCGCCCATGCCACCCATGCCGCCCATGTCGGGCATGGCGGGGGCGCCTTCAGCCTTGGGGGACTCGGCGATCATGGCTTCGGTCGTCAGCAGCAGCGATGCCACGGAAGCGGCGTTCTGCAGGGCCGTACGCGTCACCTTGGTCGGGTCCAGGATACCCATTTCCAGCATGTCGCCGTAGGTGTCGTTGGCGGCGTTGAAGCCGTAGTTGCCCGAGCCGTTCAGCACGGCGTTGACCACCACCGAGGGCTCGCCACCGGCGTTGGCCACGATTTCGCGCAGGGGCGCTTCGATGGCCTTCATGATCAGCTTGATGCCGGCGTCCTGCTCGGCGTCGCCGGTCTTCAGTTCGCCCACGGCTTGCTTGGCACGCAGCAGAGCCACGCCGCCGCCGGCCACGATGCCTTCTTCCACAGCAGCGCGGGTAGCGTGCAGGGCGTCTTCAACGCGGGCCTTCTTTTCCTTCATCTCGACTTCGGTGGCAGCGCCGACCTTGATCACGGCCACGCCGCCGGCCAGCTTGGCCACGCGCTCTTGCAGCTTTTCGCGGTCGTAGTCGCTGGTGGCTTCTTCGATCTGGATGCGGATCTGCTTGACGCGGGCTTCGATTTCAGCAGCTTGGCCAGCACCGTCGATGATGGTGGTGTTTTCCTTGCCGATTTCGATGCGCACTGCCTGGCCCAGGTCTTCCAGGGTCACCTTGTCCAGCGCCAGGCCCACTTCTTCAGCGATGACCTTGCCGCCCGTCAGGATGGCGATGTCTTCCAGCATGGCCTTGCGGCGGTCGCCGAAGCCAGGAGCCTTGACAGCCACAACCTTCAGGATGCCGCGGATGGTGTTGACCACCAGCGTTGCCAGGGCTTCGCCTTCGACGTCTTCTGCAATGATCAGCAGGGGACGGCCGGCCTTTGCCACGGCTTCCAGCGTGGGCAGCAGGTCGCGGATGTTGCTGATCTTCTTGTCGAACAGCAGCACGAAGGGGTTGTCCAGCAGGGCAACCTGCTTTTCGGGGTTGTTGATGAAGTAGGGCGACAGGTAGCCGCGGTCGAACTGCATGCCCTCGACGACGTCGAGTTCGTTGGCCAGCGACTTGCCTTCTTCAACGGTGATCACGCCTTCCTTGCCGACCTTGTCCATGGCTTCGGCAATGATGCTGCCCACGGATTCGTCGGAGTTGGCGGAGATCGAGCCGACCTGGGCGATTTCCTTGGAGGTGGTGGTGGCCTTGGATTGCTTCTTCAGCTCTTCCACCAGGGCGGCGACAGCCTTGTCGATGCCGCGCTTGAGGTCCATGGGGTTCAGGCCGGCGGCCACGTACTTGATGCCTTCGCGGACGATGGCCTGTGCCAGCACGGTGGCGGTGGTCGTGCCGTCACCGGCGATGTCGTTGGTCTTGGAGGCCACTTCCTTCACGAGCTGGGCGCCCATGTTCTGCAGCTTGTCCTTGAGTTCCACTTCCTTGGCGACCGACACGCCGTCCTTGGTCACGGTGGGGGCGCCGAAGGAGCGCTCCAGCACCACGTTGCGGCCCTTGGGGCCCAGCGTGACCTTGACCGCGTTGGCCAGGATGTTCACGCCTTCAACCATGCGGGCGCGTGCTTCGCCGCCGAAAACTACGTCTTTTGCTGCCATTTCAATTCTCCGGATTCAGTTGGAAAGTGCGGTTTCGAAGCGCGTGGATTACTTTTCGACGACCGCGAACAGGTCGTCTTCCTTCATCACCAGCAGTTCGTCGCCATGGACCTTGACGGTCTGGCCGCTGTACTTGCCGAACAGAACGCGGTCGCCGACCTTCACGTTCAGGGCGATCACTTCACCCTTGTCGTTCTTCTTGCCGGGACCCACTGCCAGCACTTCGCCCTGGTCGGGCTTCTCGGCGGCGTTGTCGGGGATCACGATGCCCGAAGCCGTCTTGGTTTCGTTTTCGAGGCGCTTGACGATCACGCGATCGTGCAGGGGACGCAGGTTCATACCAACTCCTAAATCATCAACAAAGTTGAAACAAAGACTTGCCGGCCCGGCGGGCCGGCATTCGAAGCAATGTGGGACAGAGGATTGTTAGCACTCATACCCAACGAGTGCTAATAATAAGGCAATTCGGCCAGGTTTCAAGGGGTAGGGCCGGATGTGCCGCAAGACGGCACATCCGGCGCGGAGTGCGGAACGCCACTACCCATTAGCTTTTCCGCCACTGATCTTTAGTTTTTTCGGGGCGCGCCCGCGCTGGCCAGCGGCGAAGCGCAGCCTGCAGGAGCACACAGAACTTCCGGCGAAAGGCTGTCGCTGAATCACCATGCAGCCTTGCGGGCTGTGACCTGACGTCGCATCGAAGGCGCCCTGGCCGTGGTGCTGAGCGCACCCAAGATCAGCCAGCCGTGCAGAGTGACTGTCCTTGATCAGGCGCGAACGAGACCGAAGCCTCGTCTGGTGACCTCTGAGGTCAGAGGGAGAAAAGCTCCGCCTTCGTGGCACGATGACGGCCCAGTCCTAAAGGGGAGCTTCACCAGGTCGGGTGCGGATGAGGCGCGAAGCATCTGGCGATGCCGCCAGCCCTGAAGCTTGGATGACCACCATGTGGCTGCAACTGATAGGTCACGAGGTGGCCGTGAGCAGCAGCAATCGCTGCGGAGCAGTTGGCAACTGCAGACTTTCTAACGATGGCCTCAGGCTGATCTACGCCCTTCACTGTGCAAAGCGAGAGTGACAGGGACGACCAACACCGGCCGTTGAAGGCTTCCATTGTTGGACGACCGCTTCACCGTTTGGAAGTGGCCAGTCGATTCTTCGGTGCGCCGTGCTTCGCCTCGAAGGCCCCATTTCGCGCTGCACCGCTGATTCCTGTCGACTCCATGCCGTCGCTCCGACTGGTTTCAACGAAGTTGGAATCAGCCCACGATGGTGCTCGCGCCGAGCGTCCGCACTCAGGCGTTGGTGCGCAGGTTGGTGCAATGACGATGTAGGATTTGGATACAATGAAAATAAGAAGCATTCTTGTTTGCCGCTGCATATTGCCCCGGTGCCTTTCCTCCTGCTTCACTCGTGCCGCTTTCCCATGCCCGCCGCCGACCGCGCCCTTGTTCCCGATGTCGCCACTCTCTACTCCGACCACCACGGCTGGCTGCTGGGCTGGCTGCGCAAGCGCCTGGGCAATGCCTTTGATGCGGCCGATCTGACCCAGGACACCTATGTGCGCCTGCTGGGCCGTAGCGGCGCCGAGATCCAGGCCATTCGCGAACCGCGTGCCCTGCTGATGACCATTGCCCAGGGTCTGGCCGCCAACCTCTACCGCAAGCGCTGCGTGGAGCAGGCCTATCTGGACGCCCTGGCCCTCATGCCCGAGGCCGTGGCCCAGTCCCCCGAGCACCGCGCCATCGTGCTGCAGACCCTGGTCGAGGTGGACCGCCTGCTGGCCCTGCTCCCACTGCCCGTGCGCCAGGCCTTTTTGCTGTCGCAGATCGACGGCATGAGGCAGGCCGACATCGCGGCTGAACTGGGCCTTTCCGTGCCCACCGTGCGCCGCCATATCGCGCGGGCCGTGGTGCAAGTCTGCTTTCTGGACGACGACGGCGCATGAGCCTGCCCATTCCTCTTGCGGTGCGCGAGCAGGCCGCCGAATGGCTGGTGGAGCTGCAGTCCGATGATCACAGCGCCGGCACGCGCGAGATGCTGGTGCAGCGCCTGCAGCACTGGCGCGAATCCCATCCCGACCATGAGCGCGCCTGGCTGCGCATAGAGGCCATGGGCGCACGCCTGCAGCCGCTGTCCGGTACGCCGGCCAGCGTGGCCCTGGCCCAGGCCGCGCGCACGGCACGCGGGCGCGGGCGGCGCTTGGCGGTGCGCAGCCTGGCCGTGCTGCTGTTCACGGGCGCGGGTGCCGGTGCCGTGGCATGGAGAGGTCCGGCATCCTCGGGCGACTGGCTGGCCGGCCTGGGGGCGGACCTGCGCACGGGCACGGCCCAGCGGCGCAGCCTGCGCCTGCCGGACGGCACCCAGCTGCAGATGAATGCCGACAGCGCGGTCGACCTGGATTTCAGCCCGCAGCAGCGCCTGGTGCGCTTGCGCGGCGGCGACATCGAGGTGGCCACGGCCCAGGGCCTGAAGGATAGTGCGCCGCCCTTGCTCGTCGAAACCCGTCATGGCCGCATACGTGCCCTGGGCACGCGCTTCGTCGTGCGCCAGCGCGGCCAGGGGCCCAGCCGGGTTGCGGTCTTTGAAGGCGCCACGGAGATCGCGCCCCGCGAACGGCCCGGCCACCTCCATCTGCTGCAAACAGGCCAGCAGGCGCAGTTCGACGCTCAGGCCACCACGCCGGCCGGGCCCGCCGATCCGGCCCTGGCAGCCTGGACGCGCGGCATGCTGGTGGCCCAGGACATGCCGCTGGCCGAGTTCCTGGACCAGCTGTCGCGCTACCGGCCCGGCCACCTGGGCTGCGATGGCGCCGTGGCGCAGCTGCCCGTCAGCGGTACCTATCCGCTGGCCGACACCGACCAGGTGCTGGCCATGCTGCTGGCCACCCTGCCGGTGCGCCTGCGCACGGCCACGCGCTACTGGGTGGTGGTCGAGCCGGCCTGATTTCCTGGCTCTTGTCGATCCTGGCTGATCGCTTTTCGCGTCTCGCGGGGCAATGGAGATGAAGCGCTTTTTTCTGCGCCCGCATTCCATTGCCAACCATCCAGGACCGAGGGACACGCACACCATGGGCCATCACCCGACTTTTCGCGCCACACGACTGGCATTTCAACTGCGGCAGGCCTTGCGCCCCGCCGTTCTGGCACTGCCGCTGGTGGCGGTGCTTGCCCCGGCGCAGGCTCACGCACAGGCACAGCCCCACGCCCAGGCAGTGCAGCGCTACGACATTCCTGCCGGGCCGCTGACCGCCACGCTCAATCGCTTTGGCGCCCAGGCGGGCATCCTGCTGTCCTTCTCCACCGCCCAGACCGCAGACAGGACCAGCCCCGGCGTGCAGGGTGATCGAACCGTGGACCAGGCCCTGTCCGCGCTGCTGGCCGGCACGGGCCTGCAGGCCCTGCCGCGCGAGGGCGGCGGCTTTGTGGTGCGACCGTCCCTGGCCGTGGGAACGCCCACCGGCGCGGCCACGCTGGCCGAGGTGCGCGTCACCGCCCAGGCCGAGCGCAGCGCCGTCACCGAGGGCACGCAGTCCTACGCCGCCAGCGAATCGCGGGCCGCCACGGGCCTGTCCCTGTCGCTGCGCGAGACGCCGCAGTCGGTCAGCGTGATCACGCGCCAGCGCATGGACGACCAGGGCATCGTGCTGCAGGAAGACATCGCCCGCCAGACCACGGGCCTGAGCTATGCGCAGTACGGTCCCACGGGCGGCGACACCAACCAGTTCTTCGCGCGGGGCTTTCAGATCAAGAACTTCCAGGTCGATGGCGTCAACCGCCTGTTCAGCGACTACCCGGCCATCTTCCAGACCAGCGACATGGGCATGTTCGACCGTGTCGAAGTCGTGCGCGGCGCCTCGGGGCTGATGAGCGGCGCGGGCACGCCCGGCGCCACCATCAACCTGGTGCGCAAGCTGCCCACGGCCGAGTTCCAGGGCAGCGCCAGGCTCACGGCAGGCTCCTGGGATTTCGCACGTGCCGAGGTGGATCTGTCATCTCCGCTCAACGCCTCCGGATCGGTGCGCGGGCGCATCGTGGCCGTGTCGCAGAACCGCCATTCCAAGGTCGACTACGAGCAGGACCGCAGCCGCTCGCTGTACGGCGTGGTGGAGGCTGACCTGTCGCTGTCCACGCTGGCCACCGTGGGCTTTTCCGCGCAGGACTACGACGCTTCTGGCGTAGGCCGTGGGGGCCGGCCTTTCTTCTACACGGATGGCACGCGCATCGATTGGAGCCGCTCCGCGTCCTCGGGCGCGCGCTGGGCCTCGGCACGGCGGGACTACCGCAGCGTCTTCGCCTCGCTCGAGCACCGCATGGCCAGCGACTGGCGCCTGAAGGCCATCTACACGCTCGACCGCAGCAGCTATGACGAGATTCCGGGCTGGACCAATGAACAGCCTGTGGACCGCACCACCGGCGCAGGTGCCGGCCTGTGGGCCGCCTGGTGGACGGGGCGGCCTCGGCAGGACACGCTGGACCTCACGGCTTCCGGTCCCTTCCAGCTGCTGGGACGCCAGCACCAGGCCGCCTTCGGCGCCAGTGTGGCGCGCACGCGCAACGACAGCGGCTCGCATGGCCGCTGGGCCTTCCCCGGCTGGGACAACACCATAGACAACCTCTTCACCTGGGATGGCCGCACGCCGGTGCAGCCCGACAACCCGGTACTAGGCCGCAGCGCGGCCGTGGAACGCAGCAGCAGTGCTTACGGATCGCTGCAGCTGCGCCCCACGGACCGGCTGTCCGTCATCGCGGGCGCACGCATCACGAACTGGAAGCGTCGCGACAGCTACACCGATTTCGCCAGCGGCGAGACCAGCGGCAGCGCCATGGCCGAAAACGGCAAGCTCACGCCCTTCGCCGGCCTGGTGCTGGACGTGGGCCGCGATTGGTCGGCCTATGCCAGCTATACCGATATTTTCCAGGCGCAGAGCAGCCTGGACATCCACGGCAAAAAGCTCGATCCCCTCCTGGGCCGCAGCTACGAGCTGGGCCTCAAGGGCGAGCTGCTGGACAAGCGCCTGCAGGTGGGCGCCGCCGTCTACCGCCTGCTGCAGGACAACGTGGCCCAGGCCATCACGGGCAGCTACGCGCCCAATGGCGAGCAGGCCTACCGTGCCGTCAAGGGCGCCGAAACGCGTGGCTTCGAGGTGGAGATGACCGGCGAAATCCGCCGCCACTGGAACGCCTCCGTCGGCTTTGCCCGCAACATCGCGCGCGACGCCGAGCGCAACCGCCTGAACCCCGAAATCCCGCGCAACACCCTCAAGCTGTTCACCACCTACCGCCTGCCTCACATAGGCCACGGCCTGACCGTGGGCGGCGGCGCGCGCTGGCAAAGCGGCACCTGGAGCGACCTCTCCTTCCTGGGCCTGCCCAACGTCAGCCGTGTCGAGCAGAAAAGCTATGCTGTGGCCGACCTGATGGTGCAATACGCCATCAATCCGAAGCTCACGGTCTCGGCCAACCTCTACAACGTCTTCGACCGCAAGTACCAAGGGGTTTCGACCTCGTCGTACTACGGGGAGGCGCGGAATATGCGCGTGGCGGTGTCTATGAAGTTCTGAAATGTTTTCAGCTGCGCCCCGTGTGAACGTCGTCAGCATCAGTGGATGTGCTGTCCGCCGTTGATGGCGATGTTTGCGAGGGTAGAGCTGTCAGGGTGTCATGGCGAGCCTGGCCGTCCATCCGTGTTTCGGGACTGCAAGTTTGAGTGGGGGTGAGACGATCACTGGCACGGGGCGAGCGCCCGGAGAATGTCCTAGCCTTCGAGTAGCCCCACCATTTGGGCCAGCGCTTGTCGCAGGGGCTAAGGACTGCTTGGCGCCATGCAGCGTGAGTTCGCCCGGCGGCGGGGGGCGGCAGCTGCCGAGGCAAAGCCGACACCGACAGGCCAGCGACAAACGACTGCAACGGGTCGGTAGCTGCCACACAAGAGCCCATGGCAACGCGCGACGCCGCCGCACATCGGCCCTGAGCCCTTGCGCCTCGGCCGATAGCTCGCTCCTCAGCCTTGCTGGCCAAAAAACTAAAGTGCAGTGGCGCGTTTTCCGTACAGACGAAAGTTCAGTGGCGCATCTCTCTAAGGATCGATGGTGCATGGCTTGCGAGGACGTGAGAAATCAACGAGTTATCTGCGTGACGCGCGGCGTGTTCAGTGGCGTTCCGCACGGAGCTTGCGCAATGGAGCCGCACGGCCGCCCTCATTTTTTTCAACAACAATTCAACAATAGTTGTATTATTGATGCATGCAAGAAACCCAAGTCATCCGATCGCTTTCGGCCCTGGCCCATGAAGCGCGCCTGCGCGTTTTCCGCGCCCTGGTAGTCGCCGGCCCTGCGGGGCTTACGCCCAGCGCCTTGGCCGAACAGTTGGGTATCGCACCCAACGCGCTGTCGTTCCACCTCAAGGAGCTGTCCCATGCCGAGCTGGTCAGCCAGGAGCGCCTGGGCCGCAATGTGCTGTACCGGGCGTCCTTTGCGGCGATGAACGACCTGCTCGCCTACCTCACCGAAAACTGCTGCCAGGGCGCCGCATGCGCCACGGTGGATGCCTTGCCCTGCAACTGCTGAACGGAGTCCACGATGAAACGCTTCCATGTCCATATGCACGTCGACGATCTGGCCAAGAACATCGCGTTCTATTCCCAGCTGTTTGGTGCCGAGCCCGCCCGCGTGGAAAGCGACTACGCGAAGTGGATGCTGGATGAGCCCCGGGTGAACTTCGCCATTTCGACGCGAGGCGAGAAAGTCGGCCTGGACCACCTGGGCTTCCAAGTGGATGAGGCCGAGGAGCTGGATGCGCTCAAGGCACGCGCCAGGGCCGCCGACCTGGCGATGCTCGACGAAGGCGCCACCACCTGCTGCTATGCACGCAGCGACAAGCACTGGATCACCGATCCCCAGGGGATTGCCTGGGAGCACTTTCATTCGCTGGAGAACATTCCCGTGTTTCACGAGGCCCCTGATGCAGCTGTCGGAGCCAGCGGCGCGTGCTGCGCGCCGACGGCCCCGCGCCAGGCGGCCGCATCTGCC
The DNA here is from genome assembly GCF_009827015.1 of Delftia sp. CH05. NCBI lineage: Bacteria > Pseudomonadati > Pseudomonadota > Betaproteobacteria > Burkholderiales > Comamonadaceae > Delftia > Delftia sp. CH05. Next base: position 151,808 of record NZ_WUMG01000011.1, read on the forward strand.
TGCTGCGCCCCAGGCACCGTAGCTGCCTCTTCCTCCAAGTCCTGCTGCTAAGCCACCATGTCTGATTCCATCACCCCCCTGAATGTCCTGTTCCTGTGCACTCACAACTCGGCGCGCAGCATCCTGGCCGAAGCTTTGCTCAACGACATGGGCAATGGGCGCTTCAAAGCGTATTCGGCCGGCAGCAGCCCCCGCGCGAATCAGCAGCCCAATCCCTTGAGCTTGCAGGTGCTGCAACGTGCCGGCGTATCTGTGCAGGGGCTGCGCAGCAAGAGCTGGGATGAGTTCGCGGCCCCGCAGGCGCCGCAGATGGACCTGATCATCACCGTCTGCGACAACGCAGCTGGCGAGGTCTGCCCGATCTGGCCCGGCCACCCCGCCACCGCCCACTGGGGATACGCCGATCCCTCGCAGGGAGACGCATCTGAAGAGGTCAAGCTGGAAGCATTCCGACAGACTCTGCACATGATGCGTCGTCGTCTGGAGCTGCTGGTCAACCTGCCCGACGACAAGCTGGAAAAGGCAAGGCTACAGGGCACCGCCCGCGAACTGGCCTCCCACTGACGCCCCCCTTCGTCCACGAATGCGCGCCTTCTGAAACCCGAATCTCCCAGCACCATGCTCATGGCAGTCCTGATCTTCATCTCCACCCTTGTGCTGGTTATCTGGCAGCCGCGCGGCCTGGGCATTGGCTGGAGCGCCTCGCTGGGCGCGGTCGTTGCCCTGCTGGCCGGCGTGGTGCATCTTTCCGACATTCCAGTGGTCTGGGGCATCGTGTGGAATGCGACCGCCACCTTTGTAGCCGTCATCATCATCAGCCTGCTGCTTGACGAGGCCGGCTTCTTCGAATGGGCCGCGCTGCACTTCGCACGCTGGGGCGGAGGCCGGGGCAGCAAGCTGTTCGCGTTCATCGTGCTGCTGGGTGCGGCTGTGTCCGCCTTGTTCGCCAACGACGGCGCCGCCCTGATTCTCACGCCCATCGTGATGGCCATGCTCGTGGCGCTGGGCTTTTCGCCCTCCGCCACGCTGGCATTCGTCATGGCGGCAGGCTTCATCGCCGACACGGCCAGCCTGCCGCTGATCGTCTCCAACCTGGTCAACATCGTCTCGGCCGACTTTTTCAACATCGGCTTCAACGAATACGCCTCGGTAATGGTGCCGGTCAATCTCGCCTCGGTGCTGGCCAGCCTCGCCATGCTGATGCTGTTCTTTCGGCGCGGCATTCCCGCAACCTATGACCTGGCCCAGCTCAGGCGCCCGGCCGATGCGATCCGCGATCCGGCGACCTTTCGCGCGGGCTGGGTGGTTCTGGTCCTGCTGTTGGTCGGCTTCTTCGGGCTGGAGCCGCTGGGCGTGCCTGTCAGCGCGGTCGCGGCCGCAGGTGCCGCCCTGCTGCTGGCCGTGGCGGCACGCGGCTGCGTCATCAGCACCCGCAAGGTACTGCATGGCGCGCCGTGGCAGATCGTCGTGTTCTCGCTGGGCATGTATCTGGTGGTCTACGGATTGCGCAATGCCGGGCTGATCACCTCTATCGCATCCGTTCTGGACCGCTTTGCCCAAGGCGGCGTCTGGGGCGCAGCCATCGGCACGGGAGTGCTCTCGGCCCTGCTGTCGTCTGTGATGAACAACATGCCCACCGTGCTGGTGGGTGCGCTGTCGATCGATGCCTCCAGTGCCACCGGCGTGGTCAGGGATGCCATGGTCTACGCCAACGTGATCGGCTGCGACCTGGGCCCGAAGATTACGCCCATCGGTAGCCTGGCCACGCTGCTGTGGCTGCATGTACTGGCCAGCAAAGGCATGACCATCGGATGGGGCTACTACTTCAGGGTCGGTACGGTTTTGACGGCCCCCGTGCTGCTCATCACGCTTGCCGCCCTTGCGCTGCGCCTGAGCGTGGCTGCCTGAATTCCCTCACAGAACCCATCTGCCATGAGCACCATCACGATCTATCACAACCCCGCCTGCGGCACATCGCGCAACGTGCTGGCCCTGATCCGCAACAGCGGCGAGGAGCCCGCCGTCATCGAATACCTCAAGACACCGCCCGACCGGGCCACGCTGGAGCGGCTGCTGGCGGACCTGGCCCTGCCTGTGCGGGAGGTTCTGCGGCAAAAAGGTACGCCGTATGACGAGATGGGCCTGGGCGACCCGGAATGGACCGATGCCCAGCTGATCGACGCCATGCTCCGGCACCCTATCCTCATCAATCGCCCCATTGTGGTGACGCCACTGGGCACGCGCCTGTGCCGGCCATCCGAGGTGGTGCTGGACATACTGCCGCGTCCCCAGCAAGGGGCATTCTCCAAGGAGGACGGCGAAGCCGTCATCGACGCGGCAGGGCAGCGTGTGGCAAAGCACTGACTTGCCAGATCCGGCCCCTGCGTGGCCAAAGGTGGCGAGGCAGCAACGACCTGCCGCTGTGGCGCGCCGAAGCCTCAGCGGCGCCCCGCTCCTGAGCCGGCTCACCACCCGGGGCGGCTCACGATCCCTTCGGCCGCTGCCTTGAAGTTCGCCATGACTTCATCGATCGGCTGACCCATCTGCGCATGGACGATGGCGCCGTCCGCCACCAGGGTGAGCGCAGCGCCCACGGACACGGAACGGCCACCGAACAGGCGATCCAGCACGGACGACATTTCCTGCTTGTGCCGCCGGACCGTCGCCAGGATCTCAGGGTCGGACGAGCCCAGTTCGGCAGCGGCATTGAGAAAGGCGCAGCCCCGAAAGTCGGGCTGGCCGAACCAGCTCCTGAGGGTGGTGGACAGGGCATCCAACGCTGACGAGCCCCCGGCGGCCTCCTGCGCCAGGCTGGCCTGGAACCAGGAAATCCACCGTTCATGGCGGTAGTCGAGGTACGCCCGGATCAGGTCGTCCTTGCTGGCGTACTGGCGGTAGAAGGTGACTTTGCTGACCGACGACCGCTCGATGATCCGGTCCACGCCCGTGGCCCGGATGCCCTCTGCGTAGAAAAGGCCATGGGCTGCCACCAGGATGCGCTCGCGGGGCGGCAGTGACTCGAGAGATGGCTGGGAAGTTTTCATGAAGACATTGTAGACAGATCGTTCCACCTCCGTTAGAGTGGTACATGTAGACAGATCGTTCTACATCTTTTCAAAGGTCACATCATGGAAACTCGCCCACCCCTGCCCCCGTTCTCTCTCGCAAGCGCCGTCCAAAAGGGCCGTTTGGCCGAGGATGGATGGAACACACGCGATGCGGCCAAGGTCGCGATGGCCTATACCCCCGACACGAAATGGCGCAACCGGGCGGAGTTCGCCAACAGCCGCGCCGAGGCCCAGGCCCTTCTTGAGAGGAAGTGGAAGAAGGAGCTGGACTACCGGCTGATCAAGGAGCTTTGGCTGTACGCGGAAAACCGGATCGCAGTCCGCTACGCCTATGAGTGGCACGACGATGCCGGGAACTGGTTCCGGTCGTACGGCAACGAGAACTGGGAATTCGAGGCCGACGGTCTCATGCGCCGGCGCTTCGCATGCATCAACGACATGCCCATCCAGGAATCGGAGCGCAAGTTCCACTGGCCGCTGGGGCGTCGCCCCGATGACCACCCCGGTCTGTCCGACCTGGGCCTGTAGGCAAAGCCCCGGGCACGTCCCCAGGCAGCCAGCCGCTGCCGCGATGGCCTGGGCGGGAAGGCGCTCCGCCTTACCGACTCAGCGCCTTGCGGACCTCTGCCTGGAACGCCTCGCTGTTGCGAAGGCGCAGGTACTCCTGGTATGCGGCCCGATATTCCTGCGTTTCGACTCCGTAGGAGATCGATATCTCCGCATGGCGGTCCAATCCGGCGCGGCGCCAGAGTGCGAGATCGGCGATGACTTCGGCGCGGGAAAGCGCTGCGTCCGATGTGGCTGCCGAGGCGTCTTGCGGCTGCGAATGGGCTGCGAAGCAGCTCGAGAAGGCGATGGCCGCAAGCGCCGGCTTCAGGATGCGTGCGGCTGCAGCAACGGTGGGGGAGGGGGTTGTGTTTGGCATGGTTTGACGGATGGGGG
>NZ_WUMG01000110.1:0-745 GCF_009827015.1 Delftia sp. CH05
TGGCTACCGACGTGCCTGTGCCTTGGTGAACCGCCAGCGTGCGGCACGGGGCGCCCCGAGGGTCAATGCCAAACGCGTCTATCGCGTCATGGCACAAGCCGCTCTGCTGCTGCCCAAGGCGCCTCGCCGGCGCCAGTCCGCACGCACGCATGAGGGCCGTGTTGCGGTCTCGCGCAGCGACCTTCGATGGTGCTCCGATGGTCTGGAAATCAAGTGCGATTCGGGYCARACCGTKACGGCCACCTTCACCAAGGATTGCTGCGACCGTGAGGTGATGGCTTGGCGCGYGWGGGAGGGCAAAGGGCTGCMAGGTGAGCCGGTACGCGAGATGCTCATCGAGGCCGTGGAGCGCCGCTTCGGCTCGGTCGAAGCGGTCCCGCAGGGCCAGGAGTTGGAGTTCCTCAGTGACAACGGCGGTGCCTACATCGCCGCCGAAACGAGGGYGCTGGCACGCGCTCTGGGCCTGAAGCCCATTAACACTCCCGTCTGCAGCCCGCAGAGCAACGGCATGGCCGAGAGCTTCGTCAACACCTTCAAGCGCGACTATGTGGCGCGCATGGACCTGAGTGACGCGCAGACGGTACTGGCGCAACTGCCAGCGGCCTTCGAGCACTTCAACGAGGTGCATCCGCATTCTTCGCTGAAAATGCGGTCGCCTCGGGAGTTCAGGCGGCAACACGCTGCAGGGGCTGACCAGCTGCTTTATTGCGAATAGGGTGGGGTCGGGAATACGGGGGCGACATCA
>NZ_WUMG01000111.1:0-737 GCF_009827015.1 Delftia sp. CH05
TCCTCCTTGATGGTCACGCTGGTGGCGGGACCAAAGGCACTGGCCGCATTGGACACGGAGAACGCGTAGTTGAACGGCGTGCCCACAGCCAGGCTGCCGGGATTGGCCTTGGTGACCGTCAACGCAGGCGTGCCTGGCGTGACCGGAGTTACCGGTGTGGAAGCGCAGTCTGTCGTACACCCTGCCGTCGGATTGACGGGGCTGATGCCGCCCGACGGATCGTAGGAGGCCGTGTTGGTGCTCGAACCCACAGCCGTCGGAACAGCCGGCAGGTTGAAGCTGGTGCTGCCACCGGCTGCTACCGAGGTCGTGAAGTTCACCGTACACGTCAGGACGGCGCTGCCATTGCCCGCAAACGGGAAGGTGTTGGGCGCGCAGGTCGCACTGGCCACGTTCGCACCGGTCGGCACACCCGTGATGCTGATCCCCGCAGGCACCAAGTCCTTGATGGTCACGCTGGTGGCGGGACCAAAGGCACTGGCCGCATTGGACACGGAGAACGCGTAGTTGAACGGCGTGCCCACAGCCAGGCTGCCGGGATTGGCCTTGGTGACCGTCAACGCAGGCGTGCCTGGCGTGACCGGAGTTACCGGTGTGGAAGCGCAGTCTGTCGTACACCCTGCCGTCGGATTGACGGGGCTGATGCCGCCCGACGGATCGTAGGAGGCCGTGTTGGTGCTCGAACCCACAGCCGTCGGAACAGCCGGCAGGTTGAAGCTGGTGCTGCCACCGGCTGC
>NZ_WUMG01000112.1:0-734 GCF_009827015.1 Delftia sp. CH05
GGCAGCTTCTCCGGGGGCGTGTTCCAGGTGGGTGCGAATGCGGGCGACAACATCACGGTGGGCGCGCTGGCCAACATGAAGGTGGCCGACCTGGGCAACTCTGCCTACAGCACGGGTTCGATCAGCGGCACTTCCGTGACGCCCGCAGCTGTTACTTCGGCTTCGGTGAGTATCACCATCCAGGGAGCTACCGCTTCGGCCGTGGCCACGATTGAGGCCGATCCCAACGCAACGCAGACGGAGCTGACGGGCCGCACCATTGCCGCCATCAATGCCAAGACSGCYGACACCGGCGTGACGGCCTTCCTCAGCGAKGACGGCACGACGATCGATCTGCGCGCTACTGCCGCTCCGACGGGCACTACAGGCACCACAGCATCCATCACGGTCGGCGCGGCTGCGGCGACGAATCTGACGGCCATCACGACAGCTGCCGGCAAGGGCATCGACAAGGTGGACATCTCCACGCAAGCCGGTGCTTGGGAAGCCATGCAGCGCATCGACAACGCGCTGGACAAGGTCAACTCCGCACGCGCCGACCTGGGTGCCATCCAGACCCGCTTCGAGAAGTCGATCGAGAACATCGACTCCATGAACGAGAACATCTCTGCGGCACGCGGCCGCATCGTGGACGCCGACTTCGCCAAGGAAACGGCGAACCTGAGCCGCACGCAGATCCTGCAGCAGGCTGGCACGGCCATGGTGGCCCAGGCCAACCAGCTGCCTCAGCAAGT
>NZ_WUMG01000113.1:0-721 GCF_009827015.1 Delftia sp. CH05
CGCCAAATCCGTTCGCTCAAGAAAAATCCTCATATCATCGTAGGGACTCCAGGACGTTTACTCGATCACATTAACCGTCGTACAATGCGTCTTCAAAATGTTGAAACAGTCGTGCTTGATGAAGCAGACGAAATGCTAAACATGGGTTTCATCGAAGACATTGAATCGATCCTTTCAAATGTACCAAGTGAACACCAAACACTTTTATTCTCTGCGACAATGCCTGCACCAATTAAGCGTATTGCAGAACGTTTCATGACAAACCCAGAACACGTAAAAGTAAAAGCGAAAGAAATGACTGTATCTAACATCCAGCAGTTCTACTTGGATATCCATGAACGTAAAAAGTTTGATACATTGACTCGTCTTCTTGACATTCAATCACCTGAGCTTTCAATTGTCTTCGGCCGTACAAAGCGCCGCGTTGACGAATTGACTGAAGCACTGAACCTTAGAGGTTATACAGCTGAAGGAATTCATGGTGACTTGACTCAAGCGAAACGTATGGTTGCGCTTCGTAAATTCAAAGAAGGTTCAATCGATGTGCTTGTAGCAACAGACGTTGCAGCACGTGGACTTGATATTTCAGGCGTAACACACGTGTATAACTTTGACGTGCCACAAGATCCAGAAAGCTATGTACACCGTATTGGTCGTACTGGACGTGCTGGACGTACAGGTATGGCGATGACATTCATCACACCACGTGAAAAAGATATGC
>NZ_WUMG01000114.1:0-712 GCF_009827015.1 Delftia sp. CH05
CCCGCTTCGAGAAGGCTGTGGAGAACATCGACATCCAGAACGAAAACATTTCCGCAGCGCGCAGCCGGATCACGGATGCCGACTTTGCCAAGGAAACGGCGAACCTGAGCCGTACGCAGATCCTGCAGCAGGCTGGTACGGCGATGGTGGCCCAGGCCAACCAGCTGCCCCAGCAGGTGCTGAGCCTGCTGCGTTGATGGAGGAGCTTGCTGGCGCCGTCTCGATGAGGGCCAGCGCTGGCAAGCTTGGATGAGTTTGCTTTTTGATGGCAGCCCTGCTCGCGCATGGCTGCCTTTTTTATTTCAGATCGCACTGTCATTCGCCGTGCGTGGCGATTCCTGCACGAAGAGGTGTCGATGCAAGAAAGCGCTAAAGAACTATCGCCATGGCCCGATAACACATTTGTACGGAGCAGGCCTGCAGGCGACAAAGCTGGCAGCAGTGCACATAGACACGGCCGCAAGCCCCGGCAAACCAAGCAAATTCTTCATCCTTACCGTCAGTTCCAAAGGACCCGATCATGGCAATGACCATCAACACCAACGTCGTCTCGATCAACGCGCAGCGCAACCTGGGCCTGTCCGGCAGCTCGCTGGCCACGTCCATGCAGCGCCTGTCCTCGGGCCTGCGAGTCAACAGCGCCAAGGACGATGCAGCCGGGCTGGCCATCTCCGAGCGTATGAGCACTCAGGTGCGTGGTCTGGCGGTGGCC
>NZ_WUMG01000115.1:0-689 GCF_009827015.1 Delftia sp. CH05
CCCAATGCAAAAAACCCCGTAGCTTTGGGCTACGGGGTTTCTTGGGCTGTAAGAGCCTGACGATGACCTACTTTCACACGGGAACCCGCACTATCATCGGCGCAAAGTCGTTTCACTGTCCTGTTCGGGATGGGAAGGAGTGGTACCAACTTGCTATGGTCATCAGGCATAACTTGTTGTCATGCTGCTCTTGCGAGCAACACAACGAATTCATAGAGTCTGTAATCAGCTTTGTATTTTGACTGCGCCTTACTTGGCATAACCACCTTGATGATCAACGTCATCAAAGTTATAGGGTCAAGCCTCACGAGCAATTAGTACTGGTTAGCTTAACGCATTACTGCGCTTCCACACCCAGCCTATCAACGTCCTGGTCTTGAACGACTCTTTAGGGGGCTCAAGGCCCCGGCAGATCTCATCTTGAAACGAGTTTCCCGCTTAGATGCTTTCAGCGGTTATCTCTTCCACACTTAGCTACTCGGCAATGCCACTGGCGTGACAACCGATACACCAGAGGTGTGTCCACTCCGGTCCTCTCGTACTAGGAGCAGGCTTCCTCAAATCTGCAGCGCCCACGGAAGATAGGGACCAAACTGTCTCACGACGTTTTAAACCCAGCTCACGTACCTCTTTAAATGGCGAACAGCCATACCCTTGGGACCGACTACAGCCCCAGGATGAGATGAGCC
>NZ_WUMG01000116.1:0-666 GCF_009827015.1 Delftia sp. CH05
CAATAGTGCTTAACAAGCTGCTCGGTCTTTCCCCACTGACAAACAAAAATAAGAACCTTCAAACTATCCATAGTGACTTCCCAACAAACTAAAATATTTTTTTGATTTGATTATTCTCCAATAAAGAGCGAAATTGCCTCCAGAAAGTATTGACGACTTCATGTTGCTCGATTATCACACCTGTTTCTATATTTTTCACAAAACCATGATAAGAAAAATTTGCTGATGTTAACAACATTTTTCTCCGGTCTGTAATGATTAATTTTGAATGAAGACTGGTATAACCAGTTGAATTATTCCCCAACAAGCTGTATATATTTAATAAATGCAGGCTGTCTTCATTCCAATTATTTTTGAGTGTCTGAAAGTTTCGCTCTTCATTGTTTACGATGAGCGTGATACGGCAGTTCCTTTTTGCTGCATCTAATATGCTGCTCAACACATGTTTCAACTCACCATAGCTAAATGAAAAGCTGTAACCGACTATAAAAATCTCTTGGTTTGCGGCATCAATCAATTCTTTAACTGCTGGAAATGTTTGTGTAGAAATCAATTGATTCTCGTAAACTGGACCTGTCCACACTGGTGTAATAAGCGGCTGTGTATCCAATGCATATTGAGCCATTTCATATGCAACTTGTAAATTATCAATTAATTGCCCTGTGC
>NZ_WUMG01000117.1:0-645 GCF_009827015.1 Delftia sp. CH05
GGCTCATCTCATCCTGGGGCTGTAGTCGGTCCCAAGGGTATGGCTGTTCGCCATTTAAAGAGGTACGTGAGCTGGGTTTAAAACGTCGTGAGACAGTTTGGTCCCTATCTTCCGTGGGCGCTGCAGATTTGAGGAAGCCTGCTCCTAGTACGAGAGGACCGGAGTGGACACACCTCTGGTGTATCGGTTGTCACGCCAGTGGCATTGCCGAGTAGCTAAGTGTGGAAGAGATAACCGCTGAAAGCATCTAAGCGGGAAACTCGTTTCAAGATGAGATCTGCCGGGGCCTTGAGCCCCCTGAAGAGTCGTTCAAGACCAGGACGTTGATAGGCTGGGTGTGGAAGCGCAGTAATGCGTTAAGCTAACCAGTACTAATTGCTCGTGAGGCTTGACCCTATAACTTTGATGACGTTGATCATCAAGGTGGTTATGCCAAGTAAGGCGCAGTCAAAATACAAAGCTGATTACAGACTCTATGAATTCGTTGTGTTGCTCACAAGAGCAGCATGACAACAAGTTATGCCTGATGACCATAGCAAGTTGGTACCACTCCTTCCCATCCCGAACAGGACAGTGAAACGACTTTGCGCCGATGATAGTGCGGGTTCCCGTGTGAAAGTAGGTCATCGTCAGGCTCTTACAGCC
>NZ_WUMG01000118.1:0-640 GCF_009827015.1 Delftia sp. CH05
GCCTAATACAAAATGAGCACCATGTGCCTCATCAACTAATACAATGATGCCAGCTTCATGACACATTTGAATGAGCCCTGATAAATCAGCTACATGTCCGTAGTAGTTCGGATATGTCAAAACGATTGCCCGGCAGTTAGGATGTGTCGCCATAGCTTGTTTGACTGTTTCCTCCGTCACATGAGTTGGGACGTGCAAGTGCGGATCACTCTCAGTTTCTAACATAATAGGCGTCGCTCCCGCAAGCTCAATCGCATGGAACACAGACTTATGACAATTTCGCTGAACGAAAATGCCCTCCCCAGCCTGACACGCAGACATCACCATCGCCAAATTGCCAACGGTTGTGCCATTCACAAGGAAAAAACTTTGTTTAGCTCCATATAGCTTTGCCAATAAATCCTCTGCCTCTTGAATCACCCCAGTCGGATGGTGAAGATCATCTAGACCTTCAAGTTCTGTCACATCCAGCTGAAGAATGGATGCATAATAGGACCGTGCCTCATCAAAAAAGACATCTCCATTGTGATGTCCCGGAACGTGAAAAGAATAGGGCTTCTTTTCCGCATGTTGTGATAATGCTGTATATAAAGGTGTTTTCAAACAAATCGACCCTTTTCACTTAAACGATATCTTATAT
>NZ_WUMG01000119.1:0-615 GCF_009827015.1 Delftia sp. CH05
GATTTAGTTGGAATGGGAAGAAAAGCGGTTTCTTTACTAACGCAGTTAGTAGAAGGAGAACAGTTAGAGAAGATGGAACATATCTTCCCGATGTACTATGTAGATCGTGGCACCACGGGAACGCCAAAAAAGAAATGATAGATGCTGAAAACTCATATGATCGCTTTAGAATGTCTCTTCATTTAAAATGTAAGCGATTTCTTTTGTGCTCATCAGCATGTACTTTTGCATCATTTCCTCTATTAAGGAGGAGATATCATGACGTTAGAACTCAGCGGAAATTCAAATTCTCATGATGAGCAAGTTGTTGATAGAGCTTCACAACTATTGACTAGGATGGAAAGTGTACCTTTTTCGAGATGGCATTTAAAACCTCGTATCATTATGGGATCTGCTACCTTTTTTGATGCTTTTGATGCACTATCTTTAGCATTTGTTCTCCCAGTTCTCATCGGCATGTGGAATTTATCACCTGCTCAAATTGGTCTTCTTATTGGGTCTGGTTATATCGGACAAGCGATTGGTGCTATTTTCTTTGGATGGTTAGCAGAAAGACGTGGCCGTGTATTTAGTGCAAAGTGGACTGTATTTCTCATGTCTATTATGAGTATCGCA
>NZ_WUMG01000012.1:0-152933 GCF_009827015.1 Delftia sp. CH05
GGATTCGCCCGCAGCCAATGCCCGCGAGATCTCCTCGCGCTCAGCGAGAGTCAGTGCCAATCGTGATCGATGGCGCGCTGGCGGGCGGATTCCGCCGGTTGCGGCCAGGATGTTCTGAATGGAGGTATGTGGCCGATCGAACAGCTTGCCGATCTGGTGCAGGGTATCGCCCTTGCTCCAGCGATCCCACATCATCGCCTTCTGTGCTTCGGTGTAGTAGATCCGAGGTCGTTGCTTCATGGCCAGCACTCCTTGCGCCAGGTGCAGTCATTGTGTTGCATCGACCGGTTGAATTCACACGCAAAACTTGGCGTTCGGCGCCTTTTTGCTTGCGAAATCCATCTCGGGAAATGATGGTCCATCGCGCTCCGCGGTCCTGTCCCAGTATGGTCAACCATGTGATGTCCTGGGTATCTGCGGAGAACAACTCTGTGAGATGGGCAACCTTATCAATATGCCCCGGGTCAAAGCGGTCTGCCCCCAAGCATGCAACTGCTGCCGCCAAGCTCGGCGGCATGTTCGCATCAAACAGAAAATTCAATGCACGCTCCGCTTGAGTTCAAGCTCAAAGCGGATGGCTGCCTCCACGGCGCGCAGGGGCACTTTGTAAACGCGACCTGTGATGGCCATGGCTTGTCCGTCGCTGCCTTCGGCGAGATAGGAGGCAAACAGAATACTGGTCGGCGTTCCCGTGGTTTCGATGATGGGGGCGCCGAACTGGCGGGCTGGGTCGATGACGATGGGCGCCTTCTTTCCAGCGGGGTACCAGCGGCTGGCCTGCTTCTCGCTAGCGTCGTAGACGATGCCCTCATACAAGGATGGCCTTATGATGTCCTTGAAGACCGACTGCCTGCTTTTGAGATCCACCAGAGAGTTTTCGTGCGTTTCCTCGGACAGCGCTTCCGCATAGATGGTTCTCCCATCTGTCCTGAAGCGCGGTATGGTCATGGGATGGGTGACCCCATAAAGCTCGCCAGCTGTGGTCAGGCAGCGACGGATCACGTTCAATGCGACACCATGGCGCCTGAACTCCCGGATAAAGCGTAATTCCAGCAGATCCCGAAAGCCAATGACCTTTTCATCAAAGTCTTCGTTGAACAGTTCGTGCTTCCACAACGGTTGGCTGTACGTGCGCGAGTCTGCCTCGCCTGGCGTCTTGCGGTAGTGGTAACCGAAGAGCCAGCGATGGATGTCCCGCGTCGGCACGTCAATCAGGCGCGATGCTTCCGGGACAGAATAGATGCCGGTGCCCTTGTACATAGCCATGCAAGTCTACTACGGAAGCCAACGGGAACTATCTCCTGTGGGTGCCTGGAAATCGTTGTGCCACAACGGTTTACGCATTCTCAAGAGAGTCTTGTTCCATGTCCGGCAGCACCCCGCCCGGCACGGCCTCCTCCAGAAAGCCGGCGATCAGCCGGGCCTGGCGGCGTTCGCGCAGGCAGTACAGGTATTCGGGCAGGCGCGGCACGGGGCCTGCGAAGGGCAGGACGACGATGTCGGGGTGGGCCGAGGCTTCATGCCGGGCGAAGACGCTGATGCCCATGTCGCGGATCACGGCCTCGCGGATGGCTTCGCGGCTGGCGATTTCCATGATGTGGCGCGGTGCCAGGCCGGCGGCGGCCAGCATCTGTTCGGTGAGCTGGCGCGTCATGGAGCCGCGCTCGCGCAGGATCAGCGTGTCTTGCACCAGATCGGACGCCTGCACCATGGTGCGCTGCGCCAGCCGGTGGCTGCGGTGCACCAGCAGGGCCAGCGGGTCCTGGCCCAGTTCCACGCGCAGCAGGCGCGGATCACCTTCCAGGTGCGATGAGGTCGCCAGGTCCACCTGGTAGTCCACCAGCGCCTGCACCATCTGGCGCGAGTTGCCGCCCACGATGGCCACTTCCACCCGCTCGAAGCGCCGCTGGTAGCGCTTGACGATGTCCAGCACGTAGTAGGGCGCCGTCGCACCGATGCGCAGCTGGCCCTGGCTGGCATCGCCCGAATGGCGCAGCGCCGACTCCAGCTGGATGGTCTGCAGCAGCAGTTGCTCGACCTGGGGCAGCAGGCGCAGCCCAGCATCGGTGATGGACAGGCGCCCGCCCTGGCGATGGAACAGCTCCACGCCGTAGTGCTCTTCCAGCGCGCGGATCTGGGTGGTCACGGTGGGCTGGCTCAGCGAAAGCTGGCGTGCCGCCTGCGTGATGCTGCCCAGGCGGGCGACCCAGAAGAAGGACTTGAGCTGCGTGACGAACATGGCGGGGTGTTGGGGTCAGGAATGCCTGGCGCCATTTCAACATGGCGCCGTGATGCGCAGGGCCGGCGTGGCCGGGTATGTCCCTGGAAACAACTCCTGCGCCTGAAGGCACACTTCTTGCATACCAGTTTGCGTGCCAGTTTGTGTGCCAGCTGATTCATGGGTCTCGGCTGGTCTTGTGTCAGTGATTGCTCGTGATCAAGGAGCGCAGCAATGGATATTCGCAATCCCTCGCCGGGTCTTTACAACGAAGACCTGGCGCCCACCAAGGACCGCCGCTGGGGCGCCTTCAGCATTTTCAACGTCTGGACTTCGGACGTGCACAGCCTTTGGGGCTACTACCTGGCGGCCAGCCTGTTTCTGCTGTGCGGCAGCTTCGTCAATTTTCTGATCGCCATCGGCATCAGCTCCCTGGTCATCTTCTTCTTGATGAACTTGGTGGGCTATGCGGGCGAGAAGACCGGCGTGCCCTATCCGGTGCTGGCGCGTGCGTCCTTCGGGGTATGGGGCGCGAATCTGGCTGCCCTGGTGCGAGCCATCGTGGCCTGCTTCTGGTACGGGGCGCAGACGGCGGCCGCCTCGGGCGCCATGGTGGCGCTGCTGGTGCGCAATGAGGCGTTGCTGTCCTTCCACCAGACCACGCACTGGCTGGGCCATTCGGGTCTGGAGGTGATCTGCTACGTGGTCATCTGGGCCTTGCAGCTGCTGATCATCCAAAGGGGCATGGAGACCGTGCGGCGATTCCAGGACTGGGCCGGGCCTGCCGTGTGGATCGCCATGCTGGTGCTGGCCATCGGCCTGTGCGTGAAGGCCGGCGGCTTCAGCTTCGACCACGGCATTCCCATGGATGTGCTGCTGGACAAGACCAAGGATGCGGGGGTGAGCGGCGCGCCGGGCAGCTTCTGGGCGCTGATGGCCGTGGGCGCGACCTGGATCACCTACTTTGCGGCGCTGTACCTGAACTTCTGCGATTTCTCGCGCTATGCGAAGAACAAGGAGGCGGTGGCCAAGGGCAACCTCTGGGGCCTGCCCGTGAATCTGATCGCTTTCTCGCTGGTGGCCGGCATCACCACGATTGCGGCCTTCAAGGTCTATGGCGAGGTGCTGCTGCACCCCGAGCAGATCTCGGCCAAGTTCGACAGCTGGGTGCTGGCCCTGCTGGCCGCCGTCACCTTTGCCGTGGCCACGCTGGGCATCAACGTGGTGGCCAACTTCGTCTCGGCGGCCTTCGATATTTCCAACGTGTTTCCCAAGCGCATCGACTTCAAGCGCGGCGGATACATCGCCGCACTGATCGCCCTGGCTCTCTACCCCTTTGCACCATGGGAGGGCGGCGCTGCCCACTTCGTGAACGCCATCGGCGCCACCATGGGGCCGCTGCTGGGCATCATCCTGGTGGACTACTACCTGGTGGCCAAGGGCAACATCAACGTGGCCGCGCTGTATGACGAACATGGCGAGTACCGCTACGAGGGCGGCTGGAACGTCAACGCGCTGATCGCCACCGGCATCGGCAGCGTGTTCTCCACCATCCTGCCGAACTTCACCAGCCTGCTGCCGGTCTGGTGGGGCACCTACGGCTGGTTCTTCGGCGTGCTGATCGGCGGCAGCGTGTACTGGGTGATGGCCACGCTGCGCCCGCGCCGCATTCCGGCCGCAGCCTGAGGAGGCCGCCATGTCCGAGCCGCAGGATGCGCCGGCCACCGGGCCGGCCTTGATTGCCGAGCGCGTGATGCGCTCCATCGTCGAGCGCAAGCTGCGCCCTGGCGAACGCCTGGGCGAAAAGGAACTGGCCGAGGTCTTCGGTGTGAGCCGCACCATGGTGCGCGAGGCGCTGATGCAGCTGCAGGCGCGCGGCTTCGTCGAGGTGCGCTCGCGCCAGGGCTGGTACGTGGTCGAGCCCTCGTTCGAGGAAGCCCAGGAAACCTATGCCGCGCGCCGCGTGCTGGAGTCCGGCATGCTGCGCGACGCGGGCCGGCCGCTGCAGGCGGCCATACGCACGCTGCGCGAGCATGTGGCCCAGGAGCGCGGCGCCATCGCCGAGGCCGACAACGCCGGCCAGCGCAGCGTGCTGCTGGCCGACTTCCACGTCTGCCTGGCCGAGCAGATGGGCAACCGCTTTCTCACGGCCATGATGGCCGACCTGTCGGCGCGCACCACCCTGGTGTCTGCGCTGTACCAGTCGCAGACCGAGGCACAGCACTCCAATGCCGACCACGAGGCCATCGTCGATGCGCTGGCCGCCGGCGACATGGCGCGCGCCGAGCAGCTGATGCGCGATCACATCGACGCGCTGGCCGCGCGGCTGGATGAGAACCTTGCCCACCGCGCGCGCCTGCAGGACCGGCTGCTGGATGCGCTGCAGCCGCAGACGGCCCAGGCTGAGCGCCCGGGCAGGGTAAAGCCGCGCCGCTGAAGAAGGCGGGAGCGGGGCGAGGGGGCGCCTGGGGGCGGAGGGCACCCAAATCCGCCAATACCCGCTTCGCTAAATTTCCGTTGTGTGACACGGACGTTTCACCTGCGCTTTCTACAGTGGGTGTCAGAGGTGGCGACCCTGCCGCCTGTCCACGAACCCACAACGGAACTGACACGCCATGCGCCACACCCTTGCCTCCCTGGGCCGCCGCCTCGCCATTGCCTCTGCGGCGCTGACCGTCGCCTCCTTCGCCTCCCTGGCCCACGCGGCCAAGACCGAGCTGCTGGTCTACAGCGCGCTGGAGGCCGACCAGATCAAGGCCTACAAGAGCGGCTTCGAGAAGGCCCATCCCGAGATCGAACTCAAGTTCGTGCGCGACAGCACGGGCATCATCACGGCCCGCCTGCTGGCCGAGAAGGCCAATCCCCAGGCCGACGTGATCTGGGGCGTGGCCGCCACCTCGCTGATGCTGCTGGACAAGCAGGGCATGCTCCAGCCCTACGCGCCCAAGGGCCTGGACAAGGTGCGAGCCAACATGCGCGATCCGCGCGCCCAGCCGACCTGGGTGGGCATGGACCTGTGGTCCTCGGCCATCTGCTTCAACACCGTGGAGGCCGGCAAGCGCAAGCTGCCGGTGCCCGCCAGCTGGGCCGACCTGGTCAGGCCCGAGTTCAAGGGCACGATCACCATGCCCCACCCGGCCTCCAGCGGCACGGGCTACCTGATGGTCGCGGCCTGGCTGCAGATCATGGGCGAGGACAAGGGCTGGGCCTACATGGACGGCCTGCACCAGAACATGGGCGTGTACACGCACAGCGGCTCCAAGCCCTGCCGCCAGGCAGGGGCCGGGGAGTTTCCCGTGGGCCTGAGCTTCGAATACCGAGCCAGCAAGACCAAGAAGGACGGTGCGCCCATCGACATCGTTTTCCCCCGGGAAGGCCTGGGCTGGGATGTGGAGGCCACGGCCATCCTCAAGACCAGCAAGAAGCAGGAAGCCGCCAAGGCCCTGGCCGACTGGGCCGTCACGCCCGAGGCCAACAAGCTCTACGCCGCCAACTTCGCCGTGCTGGCCTTGCCCGAGGCGCAGGAAAAGCTGGAGTTCATTCCTGCCGACCTCGAAAAGCGGCTGGCGAAGAACGACTTCGATTGGGCCGCGGCCAACCGCGAGCGCATCCTGGCCGAGTGGAGCCGCCGCTACGAAGCCAAGGCAGAGAAAAAGTAAGCCGGAGCCACGCCATGCTGCGCATAGACCATATCGCCAAGCGCTACCGCGAGCAGCAGGTGCTGCGCGGCATTGACCTGAACGTGGAGGCGGGCGAGTTCGTCAGCCTGCTCGGCCCTTCGGGCTGCGGCAAGACCACGCTGCTGCGCATCGTCTGCGGCATCGACATGCCTGACGAGGGCAGGGTGCTGTTCCAGGGCGATGACATCACGCGCTGGCCGGCCGCGCGCCGTGGCTTCGGCGTGGTGTTCCAGAGCTATGCGCTGTTTCCCAACCTGACGGCCGCGCAGAACGTGGCCTTCGGGCTGAACGGGCAGCCTGCGGCGCAGGCGCGCGAGCGCGTGGCCGAGATGCTGTCCCTGGTGGGTCTGGGCGCGCAGGCCCAGCGCTACCCGGCCCAGCTGTCGGGCGGCCAGCAGCAGCGCGTGGCACTGGCCCGCGCGCTGGCGCCCCGGCCGCGCCTGCTGCTGCTCGACGAGCCGCTGTCCGCGCTCGATGCCCAGGTGCGCACCGAGCTGCGCAGCGAGATCCGCCAGCTGCAGCGCCAGCTGGGCATCGCCTCCATCATGGTCACGCACGACCAGGAAGAGGCCTTGTCCATGGCCGACCGCGTGGTGCTCATGCACCAGGGCTGCATCGAGCAGCAGGGTTCGCCCGAGCAGCTCTATGCCCAGCCCGTGAGCCAGTTCGCGGCCGGTTTCGTGGGCCGCATGAACCTGCTGCCGGCCACGGCCGAGGGGGCGGACCAGGTGCGCATCGGCGAAGCCAGCCTGCGCTGTGCGCTGGCCGGCTTCGAGCGTGGCGACGCGCTGCTGGTCGGCGTGCGTCCGGAAAGCGTGGTGCTGCACCCGGCCCAGCCCACGGCGTTGCCCAACCTGTTGCGCGCCCGCGTGGTGGAGACCTCCTTCCTCGGATCGATGGCCCTGGTGCGCCTGTACAGCCCCACGCTGCAATGCCAGGTTGACGCCCAGTGGCCCCTGCGCCACGACGTGGGCCTGCCCGACTGGCTGCAGGGCGAGGTGCTGATGGAGCTGCCCGCCGCTGCGCTGCAGCCGTTGGCGGCGCCCGACGCGAGGAAGGCCGCATGAGCGCGCATCCCATGGACACGGCCGTTTCCGTGCCGGTGCCGGTGGACCGCTTCGCTTGCGCACGCCGCAGCGCGCCTGCAGGACCCGTGCGTCCGCAGGGGCGCAGCGCAGGCTGGGAGCGCTGGTGGCTGGGCGCCCTGGTGCTGGGCGCACTGGCCTGGCTGCTGGCCACCATCGCCCTGCCGGTGGCCAGCCTGCTGGGCAGGAGTTTCTGGGACGACACGGGCCGCTTCACGGGCCTGGCCCAGTTCATCACCTATGCGCGCATGCCGGGCGTGACGCAATCGCTGTTCAACAGCCTGTGGCTGTCGGCCGTGAGCAGCACGGTCTGCGTGCTGCTGGCCTATGCCTACGCCTATGGCGTGGTGCGCAGCTGCATGCCGCTGGCGCGCTGGTTCCGCGCGCTGGCCCTGGTGCCGCTGCTGGCGCCTTCGCTGCTCATGGCCATCAGCCTGATCTACCTGTTCGGCAGCCAGGGCCTGCTCAAGGGCTGGCTGCAGGGGGGCTCGGCCTACGGGCCCTTCGGCATCATCGTGGGCTCGGTGCTCTGGACCTTTCCGCATGCGCTGATGATTCTGTGCACCACGCTGGCCTCGGGCGATGCGCGCCTGTACGAGGCGGCCGCCACGCTGGGCGCCAGCCGCTGGCGCAGCTTCCGCCAGGTCACGCTGCCGGCCAGCCGCTACGGGCTGATGATTTCGTGGATCGTGGTTTTCGTGCTCGTGGTGACCGACTTCGGCGTGCCCAAGGTCATTGGCGGCAACACGGCCATGCTGGCCACCGACATCTACAAGCAGGTCATCGGCCAGCAAAACCTGTCCATGGGTGCGGTGGTGGCCATGCTGCTGCTGGTGCCGGCCGGCCTGGCCTTTGCGGCAGAGCGCCATCTGCGCGTGCGCCAGGCGGCCACCATGGGCGTGCGCTCCGTGCCGCTGGTGCCCCAGCCCCATGCGCCGCTGGACCGCGCGCTGTTCGCCTACTGCGCGCTGGTGGCGCTGGCGCTGCTGGCCGTCATGGGCACGGCCGTGCTGGCCTCCCTGGTCAGCTACTGGCCGTACAACCTCACGCTGACATTCAAGAACTACCGCTTCGACATGATGGACGGCGGCGGCTGGGCCAGCTATGGCAACTCGCTGTCCATGGCGCTGGCCACGGCCGTGCTGGGCGCGGTGCTGAGCTTTGTGACCGCCTACCTGGTGGCCAAGCCCGTGCGCTGGGCACGCACGCGCCAGTGGCTGCATGCCGTGGCCACGCTGCCCATGGCCGTGCCGGGGCTGGCGCTGGGCCTGGGCTACATCCTGTTCTTCAATGCCCAGGGCAATCCGCTGCACTTCCTGTACGGCAGCATGGCCATCCTGGTGCTGTGTTCGGTGGCGCATTTCTTCTCGGTGGCGCACATCACGCAACTGGCCGCGCTGCAGCAGCTCGATGCCGAGTACGAGCGCGTGGCCGATTCCATGGGTGTGGCCTTCTGGACGCTGCTGTGGCGCGTGCACCTGCCGGTATGCCTGCCCGTGGTCATGCAGGTGGCCGGCTATTTCTTCGTCAACGCCATGACCACGGTGTCGGCCGTGGTGTTCCTGTACTCGCCCGAGACCACGCTGGCCTCGGTGGCCGTGCTGGCCATGGACGACGCGGGCGACACCGCGCCGGCCGCCGCCATGGCCACGCTGATCTTTGCCACGGCCGCTGCGGGCCGGCTGCTGATCGCGGCGCTGGATGCCTGGGTGCAGCGGCGCACGCAGCGCTGGCGCCAGCGCTGACTTTTTTCCTTTCCCTCTCCTCTGTTTTCTCCCATGAAGAACTACGACCTGATCGTGGTGGGGGCCGGCATTGTCGGCCTGGCCCACGCCTATGCGGCTGCGCGCCGTGGCCGCAGCGTGCTCGTCATCGAGCGCGATGCGGCCTGCATCTCCGCCTCCATCCGCAATTTCGGCTTTGTCACTGTCACGGGGCAGCAGGCGGGCGCCCACTGGCAGCGGGCCATGCGTTCGCGCGATACCTGGGCCGAGATCGCGCCGCAGGCCGGCATCGAGGTCGTGCACCGCGGCCTGTGGCTGACGGCGCGCCGGGCCAGCGCCGAGGCCGTGCTCCACGCCTTTCTGAGCACCTCCATGGGCGAGCGCTGCGAGCTGCTCACGCCGGCCCAGGCCGCCGAACGCCACCCGGCACTGCGCACCGAAGACCTCAGCGCCGTGCTCTACAGCCCGCATGAGCTGCGCGTGGAGTCGCGCACGGCCATTCCCAGGTTGGCGCAGTGGCTGGAGCAGGCCATGGGCGTGGATTTCCGCTTTGGCGAGGCCGTGCTCGAGGTGGCGGCACCCCGGGTGCGCAGCGCCCGCGCCAGCTACCACGGCGAACGCGTGGTGGTCTGCAACAACGCCGACCCGGGCGGCCTGTTCGCCGGCCTGTGGACGCCGCACCGCATCCAGCTGTGCCAGCTGCAGATGCTGCGCGTGCGGCCGCAGCCGGGCTTGCAGCTCAAGGGCTCGGTCATGGGGGACCTGAGCATGGTCAGATACGAGGGCTACAGCGCCCTGCCCGAAGCCGCCGCGCTGCGCGCCGAGCTGGAGCGGGAGGAGGGCGAGAGCCTGGCCCACGGCATCCACCTGATCGCCGTGCAAAGCGCCGACGGCAGCCTGGTGGTGGGCGACTCCCACCACTACGGCGCAGCGCCCCAGCCCTTTGCCAGCGAAGCCGTGGACCGGCTGATGCTGCGCCACATGAACGAGGCCCTGCACCTGCGCGATGCCCAGGTGGTGGAGCGCTGGGTGGGCGTCTACCCGAGTGCGCAGGACGCGCCCTGCGTGGTGCATGCGCCCGACGAGGCCACGCGCGTGGTCGCTGTGACGGGTGGGTCCGGCGCCAGCACGGCGTTCGGTCTGGCCGAGGAGGTCTGGAGCGCGTGGTGAGCGGCAGCCGGCCTACTTACTGGCCGAACATCACCCACAGCAGCGCCAGCACCATGATCGTGGCCAGCACGGCCAGCGTGATCTTGAGGGCGCTGTAGGGGCGCTCGCCCGCGATCTGGCCCGTGTAGCCGTTGGCGATGATCTGGAAGGTCCTGCTGCCGTAGGTGTAGCCCACCAGCCAGACCGGCACGAGGATGTGCTTGAAGGTGCGGCCCTGGTACTCGCGCTGCATCTGCAGGTTGCGGTAGGTGTCGCCGGGCACCTGGCGCGCGCACAGGGCGCGCAGCTGCTCGTCCATGTCCTGCACGTTGACCTGCGCGGCCTTGCCCAGGTCGATCTGGTAGCGCTCCACCGTCCAGCCGCGCACGAACTCGGGCGTGTAGGGCTTGAGGTCGGTGGTGGTGGGGAAGGGCTCCACCTGGCGCAGCAGGTTGGCGTGCACGCCCACGGTGCCGGGCACCAGCTCGTCGTCGAAGAAATGGGCGAGGCTGCCCGAGGCCGGCTCCCAGCGCACATGGCGCACCTGGCGCGTCTGCACGTTGCCGTTGCTGTCGCGGTAGGACTCGGTGGTGTAGTAGTAGAAGCCCGCCTCGGCCTGCCAGTCGGCGCTGGCGTGGGCGTCGAAGGTCCAGTACGGCAGGTACACGCCGTGCAGCGTGTCGGTCAGCGCGGCGGACTTCAGGCGGTTGGGCGCGAACCAGCGGCTGCCGTACCACTGGCGTATGCGGTCGCGGATCTGGCCGTCGCTGATCTTGAAGGGCAGGATGCTCTGCGGCGTGATGGCATCGCCCTGGCCCTCGTGGGCCACGATGGAGGGCGAGCCGCAGAAGTCGCAGCGCTGGGCCACGGTGCGGTTGACGAAGACCGAGATCGCGCGGCAGTTCTGGCACTGGACCTCGTAGCGGTCCTCCGTGCCCCAGCCCCGGCCGGACTTGGGGTTGCGCAGCGCCTCGGCCAGGTCCTGCTCGACCACATCGCGGCCCAGTTCCTCGCGCGTTTCCTCGCTCCAGGGCACCGTGGTGCCGCAGTACGGGCACTTGAGCGCCTGGGCCTGGGCATTCCATTCGAGGTTGGCGCCGCATTCGGGGCAGGGGTGCTTGCGCACCATAGCCGGCGCGGCGGCAGCGGCCTCCCAGGAACCGGAGGCGGGGGAAGTCGAGGTGCTGGAGGAACTGGAGGAGGGCGCGCTCACGGCATCGGTCCTGGAAAACGGGACGCGGCGCCAGGCAGGGCCTGGCGCCGCAAAGGGTCAAACCACGGAAATGTCAGCCGCGCAGGAAGTCATCGAGTGCGGCTTGCGCAATGCGCCACTGGCTGCCGATCTGGCGCGCCTTGAGGTTGCCGGCCTGGATCTCGGCCAGCACATCGGCCTCGCTGACACCCAGCACCTGGGCCGCCTGTGCCGGAGTCAGCACCTGCAGGCCACCGGCGGCGGGTGCTGCCGGCGCCTGGGCGGCCTGGGCGGCGGCAGGCGAGAACGGGTCGGAGGCCTGGCCGGCCGGTGCGCCACCGGCGCCGCCGCCGTTTTGCATGCTCTTCATCATCTCCTGCGCCATGCCGAAGCCCATGGCCATGGTGGCGGGCAGGGTGGCTGCGGCAGCGCCTTCGCCGCCCGTGGTCATGGCCTGGCCCATCTGGTACTTGACGTAGTCGTTGAGGTTGCCGATGGCCGTCATGCTGGAGCGCTTGTCGATGGCCTGCTCCACCTCGGGCGGCACGGACACGTTCTCCAGCACGAAGCTGGTGATCTCCAGGCCGTACTTGTCCGTCATGGCCGGGTTGATCAGCGGCAGCAGCGCATCGCCCAGCTCGCCATAGCGCTGGGCCACGTCCAGCACGGGCACCCGGGCCTTGGCCAGCGACTCGGTGAACACGCTGATGATGCGCGAGCGCATGGTGTCGGCGAACTCGTCGATGCGGAAGTTCTGGTCCGTGCCGGCCACTTCCTTGAGGAACTTGGCCGGCTCGACGATGCGGAAGTCATAGGTGCCGAAGGCGCGCAGGCGCACGGCGCCGAAGTCCTGGTCGCGCACCATCACGGGGTTGGAGGTGCCCCACTTGTTGCCCGTGAACAGCCGCGTGTTGATGAAGTAGACATCGCACTTGAACGGCGAGTTGAAGCCGTACTTCCAGCCCTGGATGGTGGACAGGATGGGAATGTTCTGCGTGGTCAGCGTGTGCTTGCCGGGGCTGAACAGGTCGGCGTACTGGCCGGCCGAGACGAACTGCACCTGCTGCGACTCGCGCACGATGAGCTGGGCGCCGTTCTTGATTTCCTTGTCGTCGTCGGGCCAGCGGTAGGAGAGCGTGTCGCGCGAGTCATCGGTCCACTCGATGATCTCTATCAGTTGCTTGGTGATGATGTTCATCAGGTTCATGGCAGGCTCCGAAACGGTGTTGGTCCACGACAAAAAAGGTCAATGGGCCATTCTAGGCGGCGTGCATGGCGGCGGGGAGAACGGCCACCGGCCGCTGCCCCGGTGAATTGTCAAAAAATGATCCGGATGCGTCGTGCAAGGCGGGCTTTCGGGGCTTCGCGCGCCACGGCCTTTGCCGGCATGTGTCGCCTGCTCCGTTTTTTGATGCAGATCGCCCTGTGGAGCGTCTGCCGTGGGGCCGCAGGCCCGCGCCACGGCGCAGGGCCGGGCGGCGCCTTAAAATCGTCGTTTGCGCGGCGCGAGCCGCCTCTCATTCACCGGCGCGGCCCCGGCCTGCGTGCGACGCCTGAAACAAGTCATGCTCACTTTCCAACAAATCATCCTCAAGCTGCAGTCCTACTGGGCCGACCAGGGCTGCGCGCTGCTCCAGCCCTATGACATGGAAGTGGGCGCGGGCACCTCGCATACCGCGACCTTCCTGCGCGCCCTGGGCCCCGAGCCCTGGAAGGCCGCCTACGTGCAGCCCAGCCGCCGCCCCAAGGACGGCCGCTACGGCGACAACCCCAACCGCCTGCAGCACTACTACCAGTTCCAGGTCGTGCTCAAGCCCGCGCCCGACAACATCCTGGAGCTGTACCTGGGCTCGCTCGAGGCCCTGGGCTTCGATCTCAAGAAGAACGACATCCGCTTTGTCGAGGACGACTGGGAAAACCCCACGCTGGGCGCCTGGGGCCTGGGCTGGGAAGTCTGGCTCAACGGCATGGAGGTGACCCAGTTCACCTACTTCCAGCAGGTCGGCGGCATCGACTGCAAGCCCGCCACCGGCGAGATCACCTATGGCCTGGAGCGCCTGGCCATGTACCTGCAGGGCGTGGACAACGTCTACAACCTGACCTGGACCGACGGCCTGAGCTACGGCGACGTCTACCACCAGAACGAGGTGGAGCAGTCCACCTACAACTTCGAGCACTCGGACGCCGACTTCCTGTTCACCGCCTTCAGCGCCCACGAAAAGCAGGCCAACCACCTGATCGGCGAACAGCTGGCGCTGCCGGCCTACGAGCAGGTGCTCAAGGCCGCCCACACCTTCAACCTGCTCGATGCGCGCGGCGCCATCAGCGTGACGGAGCGTGCCGCCTACATCGGCCGCATCCGCAACCTGGCCCGCGCCGTGGCCAAGGCCTATATGGACAGCCGTGCGCGCCTGGGCTTCCCCATGGCGCCCAAGGCCCATGCCGACGAAGTGCTGGCCGAGCTGGCCAAGGCCGCCGAACAACAGGGCAAGAAGGCCGCCTGAGGCGGACACCGCTGCACCGAGAGAACACCAGACCATGAACGCATCGAATCTTCTTGTTGAACTGTTTGTCGAAGAGCTGCCCCCGAAGGCGCTGCAAAAGCTGGGCGACGCCTTTGCCGGCGTGCTGTTCGAGCAGCTCAAGGCCCAGGGCCTGCTGGCATCGAGCGAAGCGCGCCTGACGGCCTATGCCTCGCCGCGCCGCCTGGCCGCCCACATCACCGAAGTGCTGCCCCAGGCCGAGGACAAGGCCGTGTCGCAAAAGCTCATGCCCGTCTCCGTGGGCCTGGACGCCGACGGCAAGCCCACGCCCGCACTGATCAAGAAGCTGGCCGCCCTGGGCGCCGGCGAAGAAGCCGTTGCCAGCCTGACCCGCCAGGGCGAAGGCAAGGCCGAGGCCCTGTTCCACGCCTCCACCGTGCGCGGCGTGATGCTGGCCGACGGCGTGCAAAAGGCGCTGGACGAAGCCATTGCCCGGCTGCCCATCCCCAAGGTCATGCGCTACCAGCTGGCCGACGGCTGGAGCAGCGTCCATTTCGTGCGTCCGGCCCACGGCCTGGTGGTGCTGCACGGCACCGAGGTGCTGATCGGCGTCAAGGCCCTGGGCCTGACGGCCGGCACGGCCACGCATGGCCACCGCTTCGAGGCGGCGGTCGATCCCGTGGTCATCCGCTCCGCCGATGACTACGCCGCGCAGCTGCGCGAGGAAGGCGCCGTCATCGCCAGCTTCGCCGAGCGCCGTGCCGAGATCGCGCGCCAGCTGCAGGCCGCTGCCGAGCGCGTGGGCGGCGGTGTCCGTCCCATCGAGGACGAGGCCCTGCTGGACGAAGTCACGGCCCTGGTCGAGCGCCCCAATGTGCTGGTCTGCGAGTTCGAAAAGGAATTCCTCGACGTGCCGCAGGAATGCCTGATCCTCACCATGAAGGCCAACCAGAAGTACTTCCCGCTGCTGGACGCCGCCGGCCGGCTGACCCACCAGTTCCTGGTGGTCAGCAACATCAGCCCCCAGGATGCCAGCGCCGTCATCGGCGGCAACGAACGCGTGGTGCGCCCGCGTCTGGCCGACGCCAAGTTCTTCTTCGACCAGGACCGCAAGAAGACCCTGGCCTCGCGCGTGGACGGGCTGGGCAAGGTGGTCTACCACAACAAGCTCGGCACCCAGGGCGAGCGCGTGGAGCGCGTGCGCTCCATCGCCAAGAGCATTGCCCGCCAGCTGGGCGACACGGGCCTGGCCCAGCAGGCCGACCTGGCCGCGCAACTGGCCAAGACCGACCTCGTGACCGACATGGTGGGCGAGTTTCCCGAACTGCAGGGCACCATGGGCCGCTACTACGCGCTCAACGATGGCCTGGACGTGGCCGTGGCCGATGCCATCGAGGACCACTACAAGCCCCGCTTTGCGGGCGACGAACTGCCGCGCGGCAACGCCGGCGTGGTCGTGGCCCTGGCCGACAAGCTGGAAACCCTGGTCGGCATGTTCGGCATCGGCAACCTGCCCACGGGCGACCGCGACCCCTTCGCGCTGCGCCGCCACGCCCTGGGCGTGATCCGCATGCTGGTCGAGAAGGACCTGGCGCTGGACCTGGAAACCCTGCTGGTCAGCGTGCTGCCCGCCTTCGGCGACAAGATCGAGGACGCCACGCCCCAACTGGCCGATTTCATCTACGACCGCCTGGCCGGCAACCTGCGCGAGCAGGGTTTCTCGGCCCAGGAAGTGGACTCCGTGCTGGCCCTGCGCCCGCAGCGCCTGTCCGACGTGCAAAAGCGCCTGGAGGCCGTGCGCGCCTTCGGCGAGCTGCCCGAGGCACCGGCCCTGGCCGCCGCCAACAAGCGCGTGGGCAACATCCTCAAGAAGGCCGACCAGGCGGTGCAGGCCCAGGTCAACGCGGCCGTGCTGGCCGAGGTGGCCGAGAAGGACCTGTACGCAGCCCTGCAATCGGTGGCGCCCAAGGCGCAGCAGCAGTTTGCTGCCGGCGACTACACGGCCAGCCTGCAGACCCTGGCCGCGCTGCGCGCCCCGGTCGATGCCTTCTTCGAGCATGTGATGGTCAACGCCGAAGACCCGGCGCTCAAGGCAAACCGCCTGGGCCTGCTGGCCACGTTGCACGAAGCCATGAATCGCGTGGCGGACCTTTCGCGACTGGCGTAAATGGAGCACCCCCTGAGGCGCTTCGCGCCTTCCCCCCGTGGCACGGCGCCTCTCTACTTGCTTCGCAAGGGAGGGGGACGACACCCTCGGTGCGGGGCGGCGCGGCCGGCCTAGGCCCTTCCTCGGTGTCCCTCGTCTTGGGACGCGCGCAATTGAGTTCTGACATTCTTGGGACCCGACCATGAAAATTGCGATCCTGGACCGTGACGGAACCCTCAACCAGATCGGTGAAGAGGGGTTCATCGGCTCGGCCGAGGCCTGGAAGGCCCAGCGCGGTGCGCTGGAAGCCGTGGCGCGCCTGAACCGGGCGGGCTGGCATGTGGTGGTCGCCACCAACCAGCCAGGCCTGGGCCGGGGCCTGTTCGACGTGACCGAGCTCAATGCCGTGCACGCGCGCATGCACCGCGAAATGGCGGCGGCAGGCGCGCGCGTCGATGCGGTTTTCTACTGCCCCCATGCCCCGGACGAGGAATGCCATTGCCGCAAGCCCGGCACGGCGCTGTTCGAGCAGATTGCCGAGCGCTTCGGCGTCGAGGGGCAGCAGCTGTGGGTCATAGGTTCCTGCGTGGCCCACCTGCAGGCCGGAGCCGCCATGGGCGCGCGCCTGCACCTGGTCTGCACGGGGGCCAGCGCCGGAGTGTCTCTGGATGGGGCGCTGCCGCCTGGACTGCCGCCCGGCACCCAGCGCCATGCCAGCCTGGCCGCGCTGGCCGATGCGCTGGTTCCGGCAGATGCCGCACCCGCTCCCTGAACGCCTGAACGTCCGAATGGCGCTTTGCCCATGCGCCGCCGGCCTGCCGTCCTGCGCACAATGCTATCTTTGTGAATTCCGATTCCTGAGGGCGCAAGGCCCGGGCCAGCCGCCCGGCCGCTGCGCCGCTTTCTGCACCACACTGCCGCCATGTCCCTGATCCGCTCCACCCTCCACATGCTCTGGATGGGCATCACCGTGATCCCCTACACCCTGGCCGTGCTGCTCACGCGCTGGCTGGGCGGCGGGCCGCGCCGCGTCTATGCCGTGGCGCGCGCCTGGCTCAAGCTGTCGGTGGACAGCGCCCGCGTGATCATGGGCGTGCGCCACCGCGTGCAGGGCATGGAGAACCTGCCCACCGATCCCAAGCAGGGCGTGGTGCTGCTGGTCAAGCACCAGTCCACCTACGAGACCTTCCTCATGCCGGCGATCATGCCGCGCCCGCTGGCCTATGTGTTCAAGAAGGAACTGCTCATGGTGCCCTTCTTCGGCTGGTCCATCGGCAGCATGGACATGATCCATATCGACCGCAAGCACGGCTCGCGCGCATTCCACAAGGTGGTCGAGCAGGGCAAGCGCCTGCTGGGCCAGGGCACCTGGGTGATCATGTTTCCCGAAGGCACGCGCATCCCGCGCGGCGAACGCGGCGAGTACAAGACCGGCGCCACGCGCCTGGCCATCATGACCGGCGTGCCCGTGGTGCCCATTGCCGTCACCTCGGCCAAGTGCTGGCCGCGCAAGGCCTTCATCAAGACCCCGGGCGTGGTCGATGTCTCCATCGGCAAGCCCATCCCTTCCGTGGGCCGCAAGCACGAGGAGCTGATGGTGGAAGTCGAAAACTGGATCGAATCCGAGATGCAGCGCCTCGACCCCGAGGCCTACCGCGCCTGAGGCAGGAGTCGGCATGGCGGACACGGCACAGCGTTCCTGGGACTGGTTGGTGCCGCCCGCCGTGGAAAGACAGGACGGCGGGCTGAGGCCGCGCCGTGAGCGATCCGCTCAACCCGAAGCGCCGCAGGCTTTGCCTGCACCTGCACCTGCACCTGCACCTGCACCCACCCCGCCCACCGGCTCCGTGCACAGTTCCTTCGTTCATCCGCAAGCCAACCAGCAGGCGGTTCTCCAGGGGCAGGTGCTGCACTTTCGGTTGCAGCGGTCGCGCCGGCGCACCATAGGCTTCACCATCGGCGCGCAGGGGCTGGTGGTCAGCGCGCCCGCATGGGTGAGCATGACGGCCATCGGGCAGGCACTGGATGCGAAGTCGGGCTGGATACTGCGCAAGCTCCAGGAGGCCGGGCAGCGCCAGCGGGCCCAGGAGTCGGCACGCATCCGGTGGGAGCACGGCGGCGAGATCGACTATCTGGGGCGTCCCCTGGCACTGCTTCTCACCGGTGGCGAAGCCCAGCCGCTGCGCACCCGCCAGGTCCACCGCGAACAGGCGGCCGACGGCAGCCATTCCCTGCACCTGCCGCTGGCGCCAGACGCATCGGCTGCCGAGGTGCGCGCCTGCGTGCAGGCCTGGATGCTGCGCGAGGCCCGCTCCTGGTTCACGGCCAGCCTGCAGCGCCATGCGCCGCTGCTGGGCGTGCAATGGACCAGCCTGCGCCTGACCAGCGCGCGCACGCGCTGGGGCAGCGCCAACAACGCAGGGGCCATCCGCCTGAACTGGCGGCTCATGCAGCACACGCCCGAGGTCATCGACTACGTGGTCGTGCACGAGCTGTCCCACCTGCGCCACATGGACCACAGCCCGCGCTTCTGGGCCACGGTGGCCAGCGTGATGCCGGGCTGGGAGGCGCAGCGCCAGGTGCTGCGCGACAGGCTTCTGCCGCCCTGGGAATAGGCGACTCGGGCACCGGCGAGGCGGCGCCAGTCGGGCTGGACGGTTATTCTTGCCGGGCACACAACCGCGTCCTATCAAGAAAGCCCATCCATGTCCGCAAACGCTCCCGTTCCCGCAGCCATTCCCCTGACCGTCCAGCCCGCACAGGGCTATGCCGGCGACATTCCTCCCGAACTTGCCTGGCAATGGCTGCAATCCGGCGAAGCCGCGCTGGTGGACGTGCGCACCGATGCCGAGCGCGAGTGGGTGGGCCGCGTACCCGGCGCCGTGGCCGTGGCCTGGAAGCAGTGGCCGTCCATGGCCATGAACCCCGATTTCGACAGCCAGCTGCGCGCCGCCGTGCCTGAAGGCGGCAAGGTGGTCCTGCTGTGCCGCAGCGGCGTGCGCTCGGTGGCCGCTGCCCAACGCGCAGCGCAACTGGGCATCGAGGCCTACAACATCCTCGAAGGCTTTGAGGGCGATGTGGACGCCAGCGGCCAGCGCGGCCATGTCGGCGGCTGGCGCCTGCGCGGCCTGCCCTGGCGCCAGTAAGCCGGCGCCAGCCTGTCGTCGCTCAGCGCTGCGGCTGCGCGAACCCCAGCGCCGCCGCCCGGGCGGCCACCATGTCCACCAGGGCCTGGGCCGGTCCTGACAGCGTGGCCTGCGAGCGCATGGCCAGCAGCAGCCGGCGCCGGGTGTTGAGCGCCCCCAGCGGGCGCAGCCGCAGTGCCCGCGCGGCCAGGTGCGGCGCGGTGGCCGCGCGCGGCAGGATGGCCAGGCCCAGGCCCACCGAGACCATGTGGCACATGGCATCGAAGCTGCGCACCTGGATGCGGATCCGCACGGGCCGGTTGATGGATTCGGCCTCGGCCGCAATGCGCCGCATCAGCGAGGTGGAGCGGGCCAGGCTCACGAAGTCGTGGTCCAGCACGGTGGCCAGGGGCACGGGGGAGTCGTCGTCCGTGTCCAGCGCATGGCCGCGCGGCATGACCAGCACCAGCTCGTCCACATCGCAGACCTGGGTGCTCAGCCCTTCCAGGGGCGTGTTCTCCCCGATGATGGCCAGCTCGGCCACGCCGCTGAGCACGGCGCGCACGGACTCCTCGCTCAGCGCGTCTTCCAGGTCCACCGAGACACCCGGGTGGGCCGCCATGAAGTCGGCCAGCAGCCGGGGCAGAAAGCCTGCGAACGCCGAGTTGTTGGCCCACAGGCGCAACTGGCCCGTGGCGCCGCTGCGAAAGTCGTCCATGGCCAGGGCCAGATGTTCCAGCCGGGCCACCACGTCCACGGCATGGTGGTACATGCTCTGGCCGGCGGGCGTGGGCGTGACGCCGCGCTTGCTGCGCACCAGCAGGGTCACGCCGCAGTGCTGCTCCAGCTCGGCCACGCGCTTGCTGGCGGCTGCCAGTGACAGCCCCAGCGTGCGCGAGCCCGCCGTCAGGCTGCCGGCATCGACCACGGCCACATACAGGCGCAGCGTCAGCAGATCGAATCGGTGCAGGTTGATCATTCGCATCCTCCACCAGAGACGAAGGATGGATCAACGAGATACGGCTGTTCGACCGCGAGCAGGCCCGCAAGAATGCGCCGGTACAAAGAGAACATGGAGACAAGCATGAATCGACGCATTGTGCTGCAGGCCGCCGGCCTGGCAGCGGCCGCCCTGCTGGGCGCAGGAACCGTCCAGGCCCAGGCCTTTCCAGCCAAGTCCATCACCCTCGTGGTCCCCAATCCGCCCGGAGGCGTGGTGGACACGGCGGCACGCCTGGCGTCCGATCCGATGTCGCGCCTGCTGGGGCAGTCGGTCGTGGTGGACAACCGGGGCGGGGCCAGCGGCAACATTGCCTACCAGATGGTGGCCAGGGCACCCAAGGACGGCTACACGCTGCTGGCTTCGTATTCGGCCTACCACGTGGGCAATCCGGCGCTGTTTCCCAAGCTGCCCTGGGCCCAGTCCGAGCTGGTGCCCGTGGGACTGATCGTGGCCGCCACCAATGTGATCGCCGTCCATCCTTCGGTGCCGGCGAACAATCTGCAGGAGTTCATTGCCTATCTGCGCAAGAACCCGGGCAAGGTCAATTACGCGTCGCAGGGCAATGGCTCGCTGTCCCATGTGGGCACGGCCGTGTTCGCCCAGGTGACCCAGACCCAGATCACCCACGTGCCCTACAAGGGCTCCGGCCCCGCCATCCAGGACGTGCTGGGCGGCCAGGTGCAGATGTTCATCACCACGCCGCCTTCGGTGCTAGGCCATGTGCAGACGGGCAAGCTCAGGGCCCTGGCCGTGACCAGCAAGACGCGCCATCCCATGCTGCCCGATGTGCCCACCACGGCCGAAGCGGGCCTGCCGGGCTTCGAGCTGGAAGCCTGGGTCGGCCTGTTCGCACCTGCGGGCACGCCGCCCGACGCCATCGCCAGGCTGTCGGACGCGCTCAAGACCTCCTTGGAGTCGCCTGACGTGCAAAAGCGCGCGGCCCTGCAGGGCGTGGAGCCGCGATTCCTCGGCCCGCAGGCGCTGGCCGCCCTGGTCCAGCGCGAGACGGACCACTGGGGCAAGGTCATCAAGGCCAACCACATCACGATGGATTGACATGACAGCCAAAACCCATTTCCGTATCGGGCAGATCGTGCCCAGCTCCAACACCACGATGGAGACCGAGATCCCCGCCATCCTGCGGGCCCGCGAGGCCCTGGCGCCCGAGCGTTTCACCTTTCACTCCAGCCGCATGCGCATGAAGCATGTGACCAAGGAGGAGCTGGCTGCCATGGACGGCGACAGCGACCGCTGCGCGCTGGAACTGTCGGATGCGCGTGTCGATGTGCTCGGCTATGCCTGCCTGGTGGCCATCATGAGCATGGGGCGCGGCTACCACCGTGTCTCCGAGACGCGCCTGCACCAGCGCACCGTGGACAACGGCGGCCCCGCGCCTGTGGTCACCAGCGCCGGCGCCCTGGTCGATGGCCTGCACGCCATCGGCGCGAAGAAGGTGGCGCTGCTGGCGCCTTATATGAAGCCGCTGACGCAGCTGGTCATCGACTACATAGAGAACGAAGGCATCGAAGTGGTGGACAGCATCTCGCTGGAGATTGCCGACAACCTGCAGGTGGGCGCCCAGGATGCGCGCGCACCCATCGAGATCACGCGGCGCCTGAACACGGCCAATGCCGACGCGGTCATCGCCTCGGCCTGCGTGCAGATGCCCTCGCTGGCCTCGGTGCAGCCCATCGAGGACCGCGTGGGCCTGCCGGTACTGTCTTCCTCGGTGGCCACGACGTTCATGATGCTCAAGCGCCTGGGCTTGCCGACAGCCGTTCCGGGGTTCGGTGCGCTGTTGAGCGGTAAATACTGAATCTTTCCTTGAGAAAGGCCGCTATTGCGGCCTTTCTCGGAGCGGGGTAGGTCTAATTCGCGGCATCCAGAACTGGCATGAGCCAGGTCAGAGACACCGAGCAAGGGCCGCCCCGCCGCGAGGGTGTCGTCCCCCTCAGGGGGAAGCGGCGACGCCGCTCAGGGGGGCTTAGATTGCCGGAATGCGCAGCTTCTGGCCGGGGTAGATCTTGTCGGGGTGGCTCAGCATGGGCTTGTTGGCCTCGAAGATCACCGGGTACTTGTTGGCATCGCCATAGAACTTCTTGGCAATGGCCGACAGCGTGTCGCCGCGCACCACGTCGTGGTACTGGGCTTCGGGCTCGGGGTTGGTCACCGTCATCTGGTTGTCCACGGACTGCACGCTGGAGACGTTGCCGCAGCACAGCGTCACCTTTTCCTTGGCCGCCTGGGTAGGTGCCGTGCCCAGCACCGTGACCTTGCCCTGCGAGCCGTCGAACTGCACCTTCACGTCACTGACGCCCAGGTTCTGCGTGCCGATATAGGTCTCGATGGCCTTGGCCGCCTTGGCATTCAGGTCTTGCGCAGGCTCGGCTGCCTGTGCGGCGCTGCCGCCGAACAGCTTTTCGCCGGCTTCCTTGATGAAACTGAAAAGTCCCATGGGTGACTCCTGTTGGTGGGTGGAAAAACGGAAAGGCCAATGTAACGCCTAACAGTGGCAGCGCGCGCTGCCGGGCAGGAGCGCTCCCGGATTTTTGACATTTGCGCCATTCTTGCGTTCACGTCCTCACTCAGTTGTCGTCCATGGCTGACGCTATCCTCCGGAAAACTCCGATAATCCCGCCCATGACTTTTTTGGCCATAGACATCGGCAACACCCGCTTGAAATGGGCGATGTACGACGCGCATCGGCCTGGCGCTGCCCTGCTGGCGCACGGCGCCGAGTTCCTTGAGCACATCGAGCACCTGGCCGAAGGGCCGTGGAGCGACCTGCCCACGCCCACGCGCATGCTGGGCTGCGTGGTGGCTGGCGACACGGCGCGACGGCGCGTGCACGACCAGATCGACATGATGCTGGGCTGGGATTTCGAG
This sequence comes from Delftia sp. CH05, assembly GCF_009827015.1. NCBI lineage: Bacteria > Pseudomonadati > Pseudomonadota > Betaproteobacteria > Burkholderiales > Comamonadaceae > Delftia > Delftia sp. CH05. Next base: position 22,692 of record NZ_WUMG01000012.1, read on the forward strand.
CCGCAGTGGGCCGTGCCCAGCGCAGCCGAGGCCGGCGTCACCAATGGCTACGATTTTCCGTCGCGCCTGGGTGCGGACCGCTGGGTGGCCATGATCGGTGCGCGCCAGCACATCCTGCAGCGCGGCCCCGAGCGGCCCCTGATCGTGGTCATGGTCGGCACGGCCGTCACCGTGGACGCGCTGGACCAGCATGGCCACTTCATGGGCGGGCTGATTCTTCCGGGCCACGGCATCATGCTGCGCGCCCTGGAAAGCGGCACGGCCGGCCTGCATGTGCCCACGGGCGCGGTCACGCCATTTCCCACCAACACCAGCGACGCCCTGACCAGCGGCGGCACCTACGCCATCGCCGGTGCCGTGGAGCGCATGTACCAGCATCTCTACATGCACTGCAGCATGGAGCCTGCCTGCGTCATGGCCGGCGGCGCAGGCTGGAAGATGGTGCCCAGCATGACGCGGCCTTTCGAACTGGTGGACAACCTCATCTTCGAGGGGCTGCTGGTCATGGCCCAGCGCCGTTGGGGCGATGCCAGCGGCCTGCCCGCGGAGGCGGTGAAGGCGGCTTGAAGCCGCCTTGAACCACCTGACAACGCCTGAAACCGCCTGAGGCCACTTTTCATCGTGCAGCGCAGCATCGCGCCGCACGATTGCGCGCGTAACAGTTGATGACGGGAAGGCGGCGCCCCTGGGTGTCGCATGCTATGCCTTTGGCGGGGGATGCGGCGACAGTGGATAATCCGCGGCAATGTCTTCCACCAATCACCTCATGGAACCGATTGCCGCTGTCGAAGCCCCGATCAAGGGGCGGCTGGGCGAACGCCTCCTTTCCGCCGGCAAGCTGAACGAGCGCGATCTGCAAAACGCCCTGCAGGCGCAGCAGGAGTTGGGCGGCTACCTGGGCCAGGTGCTGGTACAGCTGGGTGTGGTGGCGGAAACCGACGTGGCCCAGGCGCTGGCCGAGCAGCTGCAGATGCGCTGGCTGCGTGCGGAAGAGTTTCCCGACCTGCTGCCCGACGTGCCTGGCCTGCTGGCCAGTTTTCTGGATGCGCAGTGCGTCTGCCCGATTTCGCTGCAGGACGGCGTGCTCGAAGTGGCCATGTCCGTGCCGCAGGACCCCTTCATCACCAAGGCGCTGCGCTTGGCCACGGGGCTGCAGATCAAGCCCGTGCTGGCGCTGGAGGCCGACATCCGCAAGGCACTGTCCGAAGCAGGCCAGGAACCCGAAGGGGAAGAAGGCCAGGACTGGGAATCGGACGCCACGGGTGGCGACTTCGTCGAACATCTGAAGGACCTGGCCAGCGAGGCGCCCGTCATCCGCTTGGTCACAGGCATCATTTCCCGCGCCATCGAGCTGCACGCCTCCGACATCCACCTCGAGCCCTTTGAAGCCGGCCTGCAGGTGCGCTACCGCATGGACGGCGTGATCCACGCGGCCGAACTCGTGCCGCCGCGCCTGAGCGCCGCCGTCGGCTCGCGCGTCAAGCTGCTGGCCCATCTGGACATTGCCGAGCGCCGCCTGCCGCAGGACGGCCGCATCAAGACCCGCGCCAAGGGCCGCGAACTGGACCTGCGCGTCTCCACCGCGCCCACGGTGCATGGCGAGAGCATCGTCATGCGGGTGCTGGACCGCGCCAGCGTGAGGCTGCGCCTGGAAAGCATGGGCTTCGAGGCGGACACGCTCGAGAAATTCAACACGCTGCTGGCCAAGCCGCACGGCATTGTGCTGGTCACGGGCCCCACGGGCTCTGGCAAGACCACCACGCTGTATGCAGCCCTGTCCAAGATCGACGCGGTTTCCAACAAGATCATCACCGTCGAGGACCCGGTCGAATACCAGCTCGACGGCATCAACCAGATCCAGGTCCATCCCCAGATCGACCTGACCTTCGCCAACGCCCTGCGCTCCATCCTGCGCCAGGACCCGGACATCATCATGATCGGCGAAATGCGTGACGGAGAAACCGCGCAGATCGCCGTGCAGTCCGCCCTGACAGGTCACCTGGTGCTGTCCACGCTGCACACCAACACCGCCGCAGGCGCCGTCACCCGCATGCGTGACATGGGGGTGGAGAGCTACCTGATCACCTCCTCGGTCAACGGCGTGCTTGCCCAGCGGCTGGTGCGCACGCTGTGCTCGCGCTGCAAGCAGCCCGACACACTGCCGACGGCCGCCATCGAGGGCAGCGGCCTCAAGCGCTTTCTGCGCGAGGGCTCGCCCATCTACCGCGCCGTCGGCTGCGAGCACTGCCGCGGCACGGGCTACAAGGGGCGTACCGGCATCCACGAACTCATGGTCATCGACGAGCCGCTGCGCCGCGCCATCATCGAAGGCCAGGATGCCAACGCCCTGCATGCCATGGCCGCAAAGAGCGGCATGCTGAGCCTCTATGACGACGGCCTGCGCAAGGTGGCTTCGGGCGTCACCACGCTCGACGAAGTGCTGCGCGTGACCCAGGACCAGAGCGATGCCTGATTACAGCTGGGAGGCCGTGGACAGCCGCGGTCAGATGGTCAAGGGCACTTTTTCCGCTGCGGCCGTGGCCGAGGTGGTGGTGCACCTGCGCAAGAGCCGCCTGTCGCCCATCAAGGTCGAGGAAGCCGCAAGCCTGGGCAATGTGCCGCTGGCGGCGCGTGCGCTCAAGAAAGGCCGCATCAAGGCCGACGACATCCAGGGCATGACCACGGAACTGGCCATCATGATGCGTGCCGGCCTGTCGCTGGACAATGCGCTCAAGGTCCTGGTGGAGATGAGCCACAAGGTGCAGATGCAGGCCATGCTCCAGTCCGTGCTCGACAGCGTCAAGGCCGGCATGCCGCTGAGCCAGGCGCTGGGCAAGCACCATGACCTGTTCGGCGACTTCTATATCAACATGGTGCGCTCGGGCGAGGCCAGCGGCCAGATGTCGGGCGTGCTCAACCGGCTGGTGGAACACATGGCGCGCCAGCGTGCCCTGCGCGACAGCGTGGTCTCGGCCACCATCTATCCGGCCATCCTGCTGGGCGTGGCCGTGCTGTCCCTGGTGGCCATGCTGGGCTTCGTGGTCCCGCAGTTCGAGCAACTCTTCAACGACATGGGCGACGCGCTGCCCCTTCCCACGCAGTTCGTGATGGGGTTGGGCCATGCGTTTCGCAGCTACGGCTGGGCGGTGTTCATCGTGCTGGGCGCGCTGGGCTGGGCCTTTTCCCGCTGGGCCAAGAGCCCCAAGGGTCGCCAGACCTGGCAATCGTGGCTGCTGGGCCTGCCGGGCCTGGGTGGCGTGGTGCGCAAGTACCAGCTCACCTTGTTCAGCCGATCGCTGGGCACGCTGCTGGGCAACGGCGTCACGCTGCTGACCGCACTGCGCATTGCCAGCGACACGGTCTCCAACGTCGCCATCCGCGAGCGCCTGGAAAAAATGGGTCCCATGGTCAAGGAAGGCCATCGCATGGCCCATGCTGCCCAGAAAACCGGAGAATTCGAGCCCCTGGCCCTGAATCTGGTGCGGGTGGGCGAGGAAACCGGCCGCCTGGGCGACATGATGCTGGAGCTGTCCAACATATTGAACCGCGAGGTCGAAAACGCGATCAAACGCCTCCTGACCATGCTGGAGCCGGCGCTGATCCTGGTCCTCGGTATCCTTATCGCCTCCATCATCGTGTCGATCCTGCTCGGAATCCTGTCCGTCAACGATCTGGCCGTCTGATGAATCTGAATTGTCTGAAAGGTATGTAGAAGATGATGCGCATGCAAAAGCAACTGTCCTCCCGCGCCCGCAAGCGTGGCTTCACGCTGATCGAACTGCTGGTCGTGCTGGCCATCCTGACCCTGCTGGCCGGCCTGGTCGGCCCCAAGGTGCTGAACCAGTTGGGCGGAGCCAAGACCAAGACGGCCGGCGTGCAGATTGCCGACATCGAAAAGGCGCTGGAGCTGTACAAGCTCGACGTGGGCCGCTATCCCACCTCGCAGCAGGGCCTGGACGCGCTGGTCAAGCAGCCCGCTGGCGTCGCCGGCTGGGCAGGCCCTTACCTGAAGGGTGGCGTGCCGAATGATCCCTGGAACAATCCTTACCGCTACACCTATCCGGCTGCCAATGGCGACCTCGAGATCCTCTCGCTGGGCTCCGATGGCACACCCGGCGGAGAAGGTGAAGCTTCCGATATCCGCAACACCAAGTAAGTTGCTGGTCTGACGCCTCAGTGCAACGCTGCCTCCGTGCCGGGAATGAGTCTTGAAGCGCGCCCATGGTTTCACGCTGATCGAGTTGCTGGTGGTCTTCGGCATCCTTGCCGCGATCATCGGCATCGTGCCGCCTGCCATGGGCAAGCTGCGCGATGCCGTGGACTATCGGCAGACGGTGCAGGACGTGACGGCCCTGCTGCGCAAGGCGCGCCAGCAGGCCACGTTGCAGGGCATGCCCGTGGCATTCGCTGTCAATACGAATAGCAGGCAGTACGGTATCGCCGGACAGGCCACGGCCAAGCTGCCCGACAGCCTGACGGTGCAACTTACCACGGCAGCCGGCATGGCCCTGCCCGACGGCAGCCAGACCATCGTCTTCCTGCCCGAGGGCGGTGCCACGGGCGGCAGCATTTCGCTCGCCCGCGCGCAAAGCGGCAGCGGCGTGCGTCTGCGTGTGGACTGGCTGTCCGGCCAAGTCACCAAAGAGGCCCTGTAGTGCGTCGGCGCGCTGGAGCCCGCACCCGGGTGCGGGGCATGACCTTGCTGGAGTTGCTGGTGGCGCTGTCCATCATGGCGATCTCGCTGGCGCTCATCTATCGGGCGGTGGGTGGTTCCGCGCGGGGCGTCGCCAAGCTGGAACAGAACCAGGGCGTGGCCCTGCTGGCCGATTCGCTGATGGACGCCTTTGCCATGGTCGATCCTGGTGGCACCCAGGCTTCGGGGCAGGATGGCATCTACGCCTGGCAAGTGACATCGGCTCCTTTCGCAGTGGGCGGTCTGCCGGAGACCGCCGTGCAGTTGCATGCCTTGCGCATCATTATTTCGACAGAAGATCGCAACTGGGTCTTCGAGACCCTGCGCCCCCAGCGGCCCTTGCAGCCAGGTGAGGTGACTCGATGAAGCTGCGTGGCTTGTCGTCCTCCGGGCAACGTGGCTTCACCCTGGTGGAGTTGCTGGTGGTCATGGCGCTCCTGTCCCTGCTTATGCTGGGGCTGGCGTCGGCCATGTCCACAGTCTCGCAGACGCAGGAGCGTGTCGATGCGCGACTGGACCGCATGGACCACCAGCGTGTGTCCATCGGTTTTTTGCGTACGGTGCTAGGTCAGGTCTCTGCGGAGCGGCGCCGGGGTGGGCAGCGCATGCAGGGACAGAGCCCATTCTTCTTTCAGGCGGGACCCAACGGCATGCAATGGCTGGGGATCATGCCTGCCCGGTTCGGGCTGGGGGGACGAACACATTTCCAGCTGGCCCTTGAGGGGGATGCGTTGGTGTTGCGATTCACGGCCTGGAGGGGCGCGAACATGGAGCCTGATTGGGGCCAGAGCCAGTCCTACGTAGTCGAACGTGCCGTCTCGGCCTTTTCATTGAGCTACCAAAACGCCAAATTGGGCGCGTCCAGGTGGACTCCCCTTTGGGAGGACGAAAAGGAGCTGCCCTCGGCAGTGCAGATTCAGTTGCAGACCTCCACGGGCGCTTGGCCTCTAATGGTGGTTTCCTTTCTGACGCCTTCTGCAACGAACCCGAGTGTGGGCGGTGGTGGACCGACATTTGGCGGGGGGCGTTAGTGGTGCAGGATCCTCAGATGCGCAAGCATCCGCAAGCCCGGGGGATGGCGTTGGTCTTGGTCCTCTGGATCGTGGCGGCGCTCGCCATTTTTGCATCCAGCTTGGGCGGGGTGGTGCGCGAGGAGGCCAAGGTGGGGGGGGTGACACGCGACATGGCCCTGGGGCGAGCCATGGGCGAAGCTGCTATCTACCAAGTTTTACAGAGAATGGCGATCAACCCTGCCGATTTTGCGCAATACCAGGTCGTGAGCTTGCCTGGGGCGCATCAGATAATAGAGGTCGAAATCGTGCCATGGAGCGGATTGGTGGACATCAACGCAGCATCTCCCGTGCTGATGGCCGCAGTCTTCTCCCGCCTGGGTATAGGCTCGGGTGAGGCGCTCGCGCAAGCCTTGATGGAGGCGCGGCAGGCAGCGCGCAGCGCAGCCTTTGGAGGAGGGGTCGCCTGGGAAGCCCCTGAAGATCTTTTGCAGGTGCCCGGCGTGAGCTACGGCATCTATGCGCAGATCAAGCCTTTTGTGGTGGCGGATGTTGACGGCCGGGTGGGAGTCAACGCCAAGGCTGCGCCGCCCGCGCTGAGACAACTTCTCGAGGGAGTTGGCGCGGGTCAAGGGGGCATTTCCAGCACACGCTATCGATTGACTGCCAGGGTCGTTTTTGAAGGCCAGGGTGCCGCCATGGTGATGCGCGACGTGGAGATCGCCGGCGGCGTTGGCAAGACAGCGCTGCCATGGACAGTGCTTTCAGCGGCCCAGGCGTGGGCCGGACGGATATAGGTGCATCGAAACCCTGGAATGCGCGCGCGTTGCGGCGCGTCCTTGGCGGATGTGGATCAAGAAGGATTCAGCAAAAGTGAAAACGAATTTGTTCATCAGGGATGGGGATCTATGGCGTTGATGACATCCGATGCGAAGCTGTTCGGGCTGGATTTGCGCGGACTTTCGGCTGAGCTGGGAGATGCCTTGCGCAAGCTCTCCCAATCGGCTTGGTTGCGCAGGCTGGCTCCCACATCGTTGGTGGGCGTGTGGGTAAATGCCTCAGGGCCTGTGGGGGCCAAGGTGCGCGGGACTCATATCGAGTGGATCGATTCGGCCCGGGAGGCGCTGGAAAAAACAGCTTATAAGGCCGTATTGCTGGACCCCGAACAAGTGCTGCAACGCGTGGTTGTATTGCCTGTCATGGCTCCGGCGTCGTTGCGCGGTGCCATTGAGCTGGATGTGCATACCATGACGCCTTTTGCGCCACAGGACACCTTGTGGGCCTACGCGGAAAGCCCTGGCCCACAGCCGCCGGGGCGCCTGCGAATCGAAATAGTCATTGCGTCGCGCAGCCAGGTCGAGCAGGTCCTGCGCCAGCAGTCCATGCTGCTGCCTGCCGGCAGCACTCCGGAGGTCTGGGCTCCCGCCAGCACCACCACGGTCATATTGCCCAACTTTGGGGAGTCGCGACGGCGTCACGCCGAGGTGCGGCGGCGTAACTGGATTCTGGTGGGGCTGGGATGTGTGCTGCTTCTGGCGGTGGCGTTGGCTGTCACGCCAACGCTGCAACTGCAGCAACGTGCGCTGGACGCCCGCCAGCAGTTTTCCAGGCTGGCCGAGGCGTCCAAGGACACCGTGGCCAAGCGCCAGCTTCTGGTGGAGGAAGGGCAGGAACTGGGCAAGCTGCAGGAGCGCCTGCAGCAGCAGCCGGATCATCTGCGCGTACTGGCAGCCTTGACGGAGGCCTTGCCCGATGATGCCGCCACGCAGCGCATCGTCCTTCGAGGGAGCAAGCTTACCATCCAGGGCCTCACCGGCAACGCGTCCAATACCGCCGCCATGCTGGCCAAGGTTCCGGGATTCCTGGAGGTGCGCCTGCCAACGGCCGTCACGCGCGTTCCCGGATCCAGTAAGGAAAGCTTCGCGCTGGAGGCCGATATCGACCCCAAGGTTTTGGGTCAATACGTGCGTGAAGAAGACAAGCCGGCGGACGGTTCGGAGGAGGAAGGCGGCACGGGTGTGCAAGCTGAGGCAGTAGGCGCAAAGCCAAAGCCGGCAACCAAGCCTGAATCTTCCAGTGGGAGTCAAACGGATGCCGCCGTTGGTACAAAGCCTGTGAGCGGAACGAAAACTGAAGCTGTCACTGCTGCAGATGCAAAGCCGGCGGCTAAGCCTGAATCTTTGAGTGGGAGCAGGACAGATGCCGCAGTTGGTGCAAAGCCTGTGAACGGATCGAAAACTGAAACCGGCACTGTCGCTGGTACCAATGCCAAGACGAAGGAGCCGCAATGACGGGCTCACGCAAACTGACGCCTCGCCAATGGCTGCTGCTCGCGGGGATTGCTGCCTTGCTGGTTGTGCCTCCTGTGATGTTGGGGTCCTGGGTCCATGCCAAGCACACCTGGGCGCAGGAACAACTGGACACCATGGAGCCACGATATGCACGCCTGGTTGGCTTGCAGGAACAGGTCGATGAAATCCAGCAGGGCCTGGAGCAGATCGCCGAAGCAAAAGCCGCCTATATCTACCCTGCCGAACAGGACAGCACGCAGACCGGCAATGCACTGCAGCAGAGGCTGCGTGCGGTACTGGACAAGTCGGGCCTGGCAGTAGTCAGCAGCCAGATGCGCCCTGCGTCGGAGTCTGAGGAACAGGGGCAGAGCCTGGGCCCCTATGAGCGAATCACCGTCGCCATGACAGCCGAAGGCAATTGGCCAGCCATTCAACTGGCCATATTGTCACTGTCTGAAGTATCTCCCACGGTGTGGCTTGACGAGTTGCAACTGAACCTGGTGGGCAATCTGGTCAACAACAATCCCAAGGTCCTGCCCAAGATCAGTGCGCAATTTACCTTCAGCATTCTTCGGAGCAAGCCGTGAACCAGCGCATTCTTTGGACCGCAGGACTTGCCGTGCCCATGGTGTTGTTAGGGGGGGGGCTCGCGTGGACCTGGCTGACGCCCCAAATGCAACTTAAAGATACCGTCTGGATACCTCCCGAGCCCATAAAGGCCGACATCCAGGCACTGGTACCCGCACCGTTGCCGGTGGTTGACCACGCTCGTCGTGATGAGCAATTGCTGTTGGAAATGCAGGAGCGGCCCCTTTTCGCCATCAGCCGCAGGCCACCACCTCCTCCTCCGCCACCTCCTCCGCCACCAGAGAAAAAGCCTCCAGAGCCCCCGGATGTCTGGAAACAGGCGCGCCTGACGGGTACCTTCGAGGGGGATGTGGCGGGGATCATTTTCTCCCTCGATGGCAAGGAGCAGCGCCTGCTGCTCAACCAGGTCCTGTCCGGATGGAAGCTGCAAAGCGTGCAGGGTCGCAGCGCTGTACTGGCACGCGGCGGGCAGACACGTACGTTGCAATTGGTGAAGGCTTCCATGGACAAAGGCCCTACCATCCCGCCCGGCATGCGAGTGCCTGCATCCCTGCGTGAGGCAGCGGCCCAGGCGCAGGCTTCGGCACCACCCGCCCCGCCTTCGCAGGCGCCATCGCCTGGCGGTGCAGGAGCGCCTGCTCAGGCCGATCCCGAGCCTTCCTTTGGCGGACGCTGAGCCATCACCCGCCGAGAAATGAAAGACTGGTCACGAACACCATGAAATTGCATAACAGACCCCTTCAAACCGCCTTGGCACTGGCCGTGTGCCAACTGCTGCTTGCGTGCGCCCAGCAACCAAGGAGCAACTTCGTCAGCCATTTCAGTTCCACTGGGCCGCAGGAAAGCTATATCTTCAGTGGCGACGATGGCAGCAATAAGGACGACGAGGGCAAGGACGCCGGCAGCGAGCCCCGCATCCTGAAAGGCACGGGCAAGCTGCTGGGAGATGCCAAGCCGGCGCCAGTACTCAAGACGGCCCAGGTCAAGCTCAGCTTCGAAGATGCGCCCCTGGCCCAGGTGGTACGTACCGTGATGGGCGACATCCTGGGGCTGGACTATGTGTTGCATCCCCCCATTGCCGGAAACGTGACGCTGCAGACGCAAAAGAACATCTCCGGGGACCAGGCGCTGTACCTGCTGGAAGCAGCCCTGCAGGCCAATGGGCTGGCCATGGCCCGTGATGCGCGCGGTACCTACCATGTGGGTCGAGTCGACGCGCTCAAGAGCCTGGGCGCTCCGGTGCGCCAGGCCTCGGCTTCGGCGCCGCTGGCTCCGGGCTATGGCGCCATCATCATTCCGCTGGACTACATAGGGGCCAACGAGATGGCAGCCATCCTGCGGCCCATGGTGCCGGGGGATGCCATCGTGCGTGTGGACACGGTACGCAACATGCTGGTCATGAACGGCTCGCGTGCCCAGGCCGAGGGCTGGCTGGAGATGGTGCGCACGTTTGACGTGAACCTGCTCGAGGGCATGTCGGTGGGCGTGTTCCCGCTCAAGTATGTGTCCATACAGGAGGTGAACACCGCACTGCAGGTTATGAGCGGTGGGGCGGCGGCCGCAGCTGCCGGTGCAGGAGGCCCAGCCATTGGCTCGGTGGCGGGCCGGCCTGCACAGGGCGCGGCTGCCAACGCGGCCGCGGCGGCGGGGCTGGGCGAAGGCAACCCGATGTTTGGCGCGCTGCGCATCATGCCCATAGAGCGGCTTAACAGCATTCTGGTCATCACGCCGCGCGCCGCATACCTGGAGGAGGCGCGGCGCTGGATCGCCAAACTGGACCAGCCGGGGACCGGCGGCGCGCTTCCCCAGCTCAACATCTACCATGTGCGCAACGGCAATGCCAAACACCTGGCCGGGGTGCTTGCCGGTATCTTTGGGGGAGGAGCCGGTACGGGTTCAACCAACAGCGGTGTCGCGCCGGGCCTGGGTACCTCGACCACTGGGACCAGCAGCTTCGGCAACAGCGGCTTCGGCAGCAGTGGCTTCGGCAACAGTGGCTTTGGCAACAGTGGCTTCGGTAGCAGCGGATTCGGCAGCAGTGGGTTCGGCAGCAGTGGGTTCGGCAGCAGCACGGGCACCGGCCTTCGCATGGGCGGCACGGGCTTTGGACAGACTGGGGTCACGGGACAGACGCAGGGCACGGGCTCCACGGTGGCCAATGTGGGCGGTATCCGCGTCATGGCCGATGAACTCAATAATTCGGTTCTGGTCTGGGGAACTCCTGCTGAGTTCGAGCGCATTGAGGCTGCGCTGAAGAAGCTGGATTTGCCGCCGACACAGGTGCTGATCGAAGCGAGCATAGTAGAGGTCACACTCAACGATACGCTGCGGTATGGCCTTCAATGGGCTTTTAGTGGCGATGTGGGCAACAAGGGATACTCGGGCAACGGGGGGGTGCTTGAAGCAGGAGGAACTAATGCTGGGCCTGGCGCTTCGTCAATGACGGATAGTGGGCTTGGCAGCGTTCTCCTGGGGCAGGGCTTCAACTACACCCTCAAGAATTCCCTGGGAAATATCAAGGCTGTTCTCACAGCCTTGGCAGGTAAGACCCAGGTCAAAGTGGTTGCCAGCCCCACTCTGATGGTGCTTGACAATCACCAAGCCGCGATTTCCGTGGGTACACAGCAGCCCTACCAGTCAGGTACTACGGTCGTAGGAACATCGGGTACTCCCATCAGCAACTATGCTTTCAAAGATACGGGTGTCAACCTTCAGGTCACACCATCGGTCAATGCTGGAAATCTTGTCACCATGACGGTCAATCAGTCGGTGACAGACGTGGGAGCAGAGGACAAGGTCACTGGCCAGCGCTCATTCTTGCAACGTCAAATAGCAAGTCGCTTGGCTGTGCGGTCGGGTGAGTCCATTGTCATGGGGGGGTTGATCCAGGAGAACTCCAGTTCTGGACGAGCCGGTATTCCTTACCTGTACGACATGCCAGTGATCGGAAATCTATTTGGTTCCACTAACAACTCTGGCGCACGTACCGAACTGATCGTCATCATCACGCCCCGCGTGGTGCGCACCGATGTGGACGTGCGCGAGGTCACGGAAGGATTGCGCGACTACATGCAGGCGCTCACTCCATTATTGAAGTCTCCTTCGTCGTCAGCGCCTGCCCCTTCGGGGGAACTTGCAGACGCTCCCGCGCGTCAGTCAACCAAGCCTTGAGACCTGGACGCTTCAAGGCCTTGAGATGCAACCAACGGAAAAAAGTAAGATGAAACAACCAATACATGTAAGATTGCGTGGCGCTTGTGCGGTTTTGTTCGCTGCTGGGGTGCTTGCGGGTTGCGCCAGCATGGGAGGCGCGCAGGCTCCCGAGGCGGCCGTGACCCAGCGTTCTGCCGACTACTGGAAGGCACGCCTGTCGGGCGATGTGGACAAGGCCTATGCCCTGACTTCACCGGGCTACCGTGCCATCAACGACCGCGAGAAGTACCGCCTGTCCTATGGAGCCGTGCCGGTGCTCAAGGGCGGCGAGGTGGTGACGATCGAGTGCTTGCCGGAGCGTTGCGAAGTTCGCAAGAACTTTGTGACCCATATTCCGCTGATGAAGGACACACCGGTTCCCCTGATCATCAAGGAGATCTGGATCAAGGACGAAGGCCAGTGGTGGCTGATGCCGCAGTAAGGCCCTGTGTTCCTGGCGTCTGGCCAAGTTCCCCATGCTGTGTCCAGGTGTACACTCGGCACCCTGCATCAGAACCAGGCAGGGTGTTGTTTTTTTTCAAAAATGCTTGGCAGTCCCTTGGAAAGCGATGCAGGTGGACGAATAAGCTGTGCTACGATTCCTCGGCGATCTTTCGTGGTGGCGGCTTTAGATGAACAACGCCCCTTTCTTTTCTTTACTGGAGATAGTTTTATGAAGAAAAATGTTCTGGCCCTGAGCATTGCCGCCATGGTTGGTGGCCTGGGCTTCGCTGGCGCCGCTTCGGCTGCCGTGATCCCTGGTACCGGTGCTAACCTGACGGCTACCGACGCTACCGAACTGCAAGTCGACCCCTCCAACATGGGTCACATGCTGCTGGTGCCTTACTTCAATGCTCAAGCTGGCAACACGACCGTGTTCCACGTGGTCAACACCGACACCAAGAACGGCAAGGCCGTGAAGGTGCGTTTCCGCGGCGCTAGCAACTCCGACGATATTCTGGACTTCCAGCTGTTCCTGTCGCCTGGCGACGTGTGGACCGGCGCCGTGTCCGAAGGCGCCAGTGGCGTGGCCCAACTGGTGACCAACGACGGCACCTGCACGGCCCCCGCCATCGCCAAGGGCGCAGCTACGCCTTTCAACACCCAGCGCCTGAACAGCAGGCTCAGCACCGGTGAGAAGGCCAACCAGACCCGCGAAGGCTATCTGGAAATCTTCAACATGGCTGACATCCCGGCGACTGCCAGCGGGACCAAGGACCTGTACAACGCCATCAAGCACGTCAAGGGCAATGCTCCTTGCGCCGTGGACGGCTCGGATGCACGCAAGCTCCTGAACTCCATCGCTGTGCGTGACTTCTCGGTTGTGCCCGCAGGCAGCACCAACACGGTGGAGCAAGAAGCTCGTGCCGCTGGCTTTGATACGCCTACCGGTGGCCTGATGGGTGACTGGTACATCATGAACGTGGCCCAAACCACCACGTTCGCTGGTGCTGCCACCGCTGTTGCTGCCAAGACCCCTGCTGGCGTGAATGGCCGCGGCAACTTCGTGCACTTCCCTCAAGCGAACTCGGTCATTGCCACCGGTAACATTGCTAACTACACGTCCGATCCGCTGCTGGCTGCTGGTTTCATCTATGATGCGACTGCGAGCACTTACTCGCCTAAGCCCTCTACGGCTACGGTTGTTGCTCGCAACTATGACTTGCCCGACATGTCCACCCCTTACACGGTGAGCGCTGGCACGTCTACCCCTGTGGTTCCTGCTGTGCAGGCTGACAACCTGACTTCGGCCATCGCCGTGACGTCGGTGACCAACCAGTACGCTATGGACACCGTGGTGTCGGCCAAGACTGACTGGGTGTTCTCCATGCCCACACGTCGCTACCAAGTTGCTGCCAACTACGAAGCTGCCACGAACGCTAACGCTTACCGCGTGTTCGCCAAGCAAATCGTTTCTCCCGCTGTGCCTGGCGCTACCAACTGGTTCCACGGTGCCAACACTTCGGTGGACACCGCCGGCAACATCTGCGTGAAGGCTGATGGTCAGCAGTTCTGGGACCGTGAGGAAAACACTCCGGAACCTGGTGCTGAAGAGCCCGTGTTCTCGCCTAGCACCCCCGGTGAAGCTGCTGTCGTCCGTTTCTGCGGCGAAGTCAGCGTGCTGACCTTCAAGGACGCCAACACCTCGGTGCTGGGCGCTGCGGTTGCCCGTCAGAACGTGGATGAAGGCCCGTACGAAAACGGCTGGGCTGTGGTCTCCACGGCCAACGGCACTGCTGGCCTGCCCATCCTGGGTAGCTCGTTCATCAAGCTGACGAACCCCCAAGCTGCTGCCGGCACCGTTGGTACCTACGGTATCACTTGGCCCCACCGCTTCACGCGCAATGTTCCCTAATTAGCGGGAAACTTCATCACGCGTAAGTGATCACAAAAAGGCGGGAGGCAACTCCCGCCTTTTTTATTTTTGATGTAGTGTGACCATGAGTAACTCCATTCGCCGATTTCGTCATCTGACCTGTGTGTCTCTGGTCGTGTTGACCAGCCCGTTTATGTTGGCGGCACATGCCGCGCCCCTGGTCCAGGGGGATGGTGTGGCCGTAACAGCCGATGACATCAAGGCAGACGGCATACTGCGCGTGCCTGAACATGTTCGTGCCGAGCTCTACTCCAAGCCCCAGTCTGTAGAGCAGATCGCCGGCAACCTCCATGTGCGCCGCGTAATGGCGGAGCAGGCTGTCAAGGATGGCCTGGGCGACCGGCCGGAAGTGAAGGCTGCCATTCAGATCATGCGCGACAAGGTTTTGTCCGATGCCATGCTGGCCGAATTCGATCGCAAGCATGCGCCCTCGGAGCAGGATGCCGAGCGCCTGGCTCGCAACATCTACGCGGCCCAGCCCGAACGCTTCAAGGCAGAAGAGCAGGTTCGCGTGCGACATATCCTGGTGTCGGGCCAGGACGACGCGGCCAAGGCCAAGGCAGAACAGTTGCTCAAGCAACTGCGCGATGGCGCTGATTTCGCCAAGCTGGCAGAGCAGGAGTCGGCCGATAAGAGCAACGCGGCCAAGGGTGGGGACCTGGGCTTCTTCGGTAAGGGGAAGATGGTCCCGGCCTTCGAGACCGCAGCCTTCGGCCTGAAGAAGAAGGGTGAGCTTAGCGATGTGGTGGCTACCCAGTTCGGTTTCCATATCATCCAGCTGGAAGAGCACCGTGCCGCTGGGACCAAACTCTTCGAGGAAGTCCGTCCGGCCCTACTGCGCGAAGTGCGCAGCTCGGCACAGCGCGATGCGCGCCAGGAGATGGTGCAAAAGATCCAGAAGGACGCCAAGATTGACAAGGCTGCGGTCGAAGCCTATGCGGCTGAGTTTCAGAAGCAGCTGGATGCTGCGGGCAAGCCCGCATCGGCGAGTACAACGGCCAAGCCCTGATTTAAGTACACTCCACAGCTTGCTTTGACTGGCTCCTGGGCTGGCACGGCCTGTTGTGTGGCTTGCTGAAATGACAGGCCCCGCCCCGCACATGCGTGCGGGCGGGGCCTTTGTACTGCCCAGGTCCTGGGGTTTCACCATGTTCAAGAATCGCAGGGATTGATGCGCTTTTTAGTCGATGAATGCGTGGCGCTGTGGCGGGCCCGTGGGCTGCTATGGGTGATGACCCGGCGCGAGGTGGCCGCACGCCATGCGGGCACTGCTGCAGGCGTGCTCTGGCCTTATCTACAGCCATTGCTGACAGTGGCCGCCTACTACCTCGTGTTCGACGTGGTCTTTTCCATGCGCCTGGGCGACAACGCGCCTACGCATGCCGTGGGTGCTTTCCTGGTGGTGGGGGCCTTGCCTTGGATGGCTTTCTGCGATGCCACGGCACGGGGCATGAACAGTCTGGTGGAGGCCGGTGGCATCCTGCAGAAGAATCCGCTGCCACCGGTGCTCTTTCCCCTGCGTGCCGTGCTGGCCAGCAGCGTGATCTTCGGTCCGCTGCTGCTGCTGGTGGCCCTGGCCTACTTACCGCAGCATGGTTTGAATTCGTCGCTGCTGGCCTTGGTGCCCTTGCTGTTGGGCCAGTTGCTGCTGTGTGCGCTGCTTGCCTATGCGCTGGCCATCCTGACGGCGGCATTGCGCGACGTGGGCCAGCTCGTGACCTTTTTGCTGTCGGTGGGCATTTATCTGTCGCCCATCCTGTTTCCGCTGGCCCTGTTTCCCGAGCGCTGGCGTTGGGTGCTCTGGGCCAATCCCATGACCGCGCTGGTGCTGGGCTACCAGAATGTGCTGCTGCAAGGGCTGTGGCCCCAAGCCGCAGTATGGGTGGCGATCGGGGCCTGGGTACTGGTGCTGGCCGTGCTGCTCAATGGTCTGGTGCGGCGCAGCCGCGATCAACTGGTGGACTGGCTATGAATGCCAAGCATGTGGAGCTGCCCGGCGACCTGGTCCTGCGTGTGCAGGGCCTGGGTAAGGAGTACAAGCTGTATCCGTCGCCACGCGCGCGCTTCAAGGCGCTGCTGACGGGCGCGGCCACGCACCGCAGCCACTGGGCGTTGCGCGATGTCTCTTTCGAACTGCACCGAGGCCAGTGCATTGGCGTGATCGGCGACAACGGTGCTGGCAAGAGTTCGCTGCTCAAGCTGTTGGCGGGGACCTTGCAACCCAGTTGCGGACAGATAGAACGCGTGGGCCGGGTGACGGCCATCCTGGAGCTGGGTGCGGGATTCCATCCCGATTTCAGTGGACGGGACAACCTGTATTTCGGTGGCAGCCTCATCGGCATCAACCCTGAGCGCATGCGTGAACTCGAACCCGAGATCGCGGCCTTCGCCGAACTGGGCGAAGCAATGGAGCGCCCGGTCAAAACCTATTCCTCAGGAATGACCGTGCGCCTAGCGTTTGCGCTGGTGACAGCCGTGCAGCCTGATGTACTGATCATCGATGAGGCGCTGGCTGTGGGCGACCAGCATTTCCAGAAGAAGTGCATAGAGCGCATCATGGCGTTCCGCAACAGCGGCTGCACGATTTTGTTCTGCTCGCACAGTCCCTACCACATCCGCCATCTGTGCGATGCCGCGCTGTGGCTGCGCGGGGGGCAGGTGGCGCAGTTCGGCGATACCGAGCAGGTGTTGGCGGCCTATGACCTGCATACGCGAGAGCGCCAGGAGCGCGAGCAGCAGGCCCTGGCCGGCGGCGGGGACTGCGCAGCCGAGAGCGAGACAGCGCAGTCGGCTCAGGCTGCGCCTGTCTGTGATGTGCCGGCAGGGCGTGTGGCTGCTGCGGACAGCGGCTCGGCCTGCATTCTTTCCGTGGATGTGAAGGACCTTGCCGAGCCTGTGGGCGATCAGCCTGGTCTTTTGCAAAGCCAGGATCTGGTCGTTACTATCACGGCGCGCGGCCGGGGGAACGAGCGGCCCCATATCGGCTTCATGATCGAGCAGTCGAAGGGGGTGGGGATCACTTCCCTGGCCACACACGAGGATGGGGCCGTCCCGCGCCAACTGCCGGACGGGACTTGGCAGACCGTTCTGACCTTCCCGGAACTGCCGCTGCACAGCGGAGACTATGTGATCAGCGCCTTCCTGTTCGATGAGACGGGTCTGGCCGTCTACGACGAGTGGTTCCAGTTCCTGCACCTGCGCTTCATCTTCCCCAAGCCCTTGCCGGGCCTAGTGCGGCTGCCCCACCACTGGAGCTGAGTCCGTACGGCGGGATACACGGCTGCCTGTCGTTGGCTCCATAATCCACACCCCATGACATCCGACAATTCTTCGAATCCCCCGAGTGAAGGCCAGCGACTGCTGCAGGAAGCGCAGCAACTTTTGGAGCAGGGAGACCGCGCAGGTGCCGCCCAGGTGCTGGTCAGGGCTCGTGAAAGAGACGACAGCCTGTTGCAGGCTCACGCCTTGATCGAAACCCATGGCCTTGTGGGCTCGTTCTCGAACATCATGGGTCTGGATTGCAGGATTTCGCCCAAGGACGACATTTTTGGTTTCTTCCGAGGCCATCCGTCCAGTGTGAATCCACTGCGCGACTATTTCGCCGATGGCTGGCGCACTCTGTCCGAGCTCATGCTGCTGCTGGAGGCCGTGGACAGGCCTTTGCTGCGCACTGCCAGCGTGCTGGAGTTTGCCAGCGGCCATGGCCGCTTCACACGGCACTTGGTCAAGGCGCTGGGGGCGGAGCGTGTGACGGTCTCGGACATCGTGGCCGATGCCGTGGATTTTTCGCAGCGGACCTTTGGTGTGAAGGGCTTTGCATCGGCCAGCGTGCCGGAGCAGGTATGCTGGCCCCGGCAGTACGAACTGGTGTTTGTGCTTTCGCTGTTCAGCCATCTGCCGCGTTCGACCTGGACTCGCTGGCTGCAGGTATTGCGCGATGCAGTGGCGCCGGGCGGTTTGCTGGTATTCAGTACCCATGGCGTCAAGGCGGCGAATTTCGATAGCGTGAAGCTGGATGATGATGGATTTTTCTTCGCTCCTTCCAGCGAGTCGAATGCCATCGATGCCAATGAGTACGGCACGGCGTTCACCTCCGAGCGTTTCGTGCTGGACCGCATCGCCGAGACCTGGGGCAGCGATGCGCTGCGCCACCGCTCGCTCGTGCATTTCTGGAACCACCAGGATGCCTATGTGTTGCAGCGGCGGTGAGCGGTATCGGGGCTATTGAGAAAACAAAGAGGACGATTGCATGAGTTGGATGCTGCGGTTGCAGGAGCGGTTGTTCGGGCTGGCGGCATGGGATGCCAGCAAGATCACGGATGAATGGTTCCGTGCGCATTTCAACTATGCGGCCGATCTGGCCCATGATTGGCTGGGGCGGTCGCTGGACCTGTCCAGGGTCCGCTTGCTTAACTTCGGCTGCGGTGATGGCATTACTGATCTGGCGCTGGTGCTGCGCCATGGCGCCACCTCCATCCATGGCATCGATATCCGCCAGGAGTATTCCAAGCTGCCTCGCATCGCGCGGGAGCAACTGGGCATGTCGCGCATTCCCGCGGCGCTGAGCTTCGAGACCATCGAACCGAACTCGCCATTGGCTGGCCGGCATGCCAGCTACGATGGCTTGCTGAGCTGGTCGACTTTCGAGCATGTGCAGCGGGACAAGGTACTGCCTATCCTGGCAGACCTGCATGCCTGCCTGCGGCCGGGTGGCGTGTTCTTCCTGCAGATCGAGCCCCTTTTCCATTCGCCCTGGGGCTCGCATCTGCGCCGCTATGACGATGTGCCCTGGCACCATCTGATAGCCTCGGAAGAGGAGCTGTGGAGCATCATAGAAAAGCACGAGGGCCCTCTGGATGCCGCCGAAGTGGATTTCGGCTTTGCGGACTTCGGTGTGGATGGCTACAAGCGCTTTGTGTTCAAGGAGTATCAGGCGCTGAACCGGCTGACCGCCGATGAACTGATCGATATTGCCCGGCAGGCCGGTTTCGATGTGCTGCGCGAGGAGCGGCGCCATGTGGACATGCCCATCCCAGAGGCATTGCAGGGCCGCTATCCCGAAGATTGGCTGCGCAACAACGAGATCCTATTGCTGCTGGGAAAACGCTAGCCGCAAGGGGCTGCGGCTCCGGGTCTCTGTGTCAATCGACCGTCCGGTAGAAGCTCCAGTTGCCCTCGGACTTCAGGCGCCGCAGGTGCGGATTCTGATTCAGACCTTGTTCATGACGCCGCGGCGCCGCGATATGGGTCGCGGCAATCTTCGAGAAATCGAAGCTGCGTGTGTTCACTCGTAGCAGCACATGGTCCAGGCTATGAAGGATCAGCTCGAAATCCGTGCCTTGCAGTTCGGCTCCTTCTATGGTTAGGTGCTGATAGCGGTTGTAGGTGCCGAAGTATTTCTTTCCGGGGTCCAGCTTCTCCCAGAAAGCCAGAGGTGGGTGGTAGAAGATGCCGGAGCTGATCCTGAGACCGGATGCCGCCAGTGCCATGGCCTGGCGATGATCGTCCAGCACTACCCAGCGGGCCTGGCCTGAGGTGGCATCGATGTCCAGCTGTCTCAAGACCTGTCCAGGCTCCACATGCGCAGGCGCCTGCAGCAGCGGGTTGAAGGGCAGAGCCGTGCCCAGCATCCAAACCATGTAGATGGCCATCGCTGCAACGAATTGCCGGTTTGCCAACAGCAGGGCCAGGATGGCGAAGGCAGCGGCCGTGATGGCGGCTACGCCGGGACTGATGGTCTCGGAGATCGCCACAGGCAGCGTGGAATAGGTGAAGGCTGCCAACCAGGCGCAGGCTGCGGCACCCATTGCCGCCAGTGTCGGCAACTGCCACGGCCTTGCTGTCAGGGGCTGGCTGGACTCCAGGATCCCGGGCTGGGCAGGCCACTGCTTGCCGAGCACTGTGGCCAGCAGCCAGGTCTGTGCCAGCAGCAGGCCGATATCCGTGCGGTAGACCGGGACCTTGGCCCATTGTGTCGCCTGAGCCAGCCAGAGAGGCACGCCATGGTATGAAAAGTACAGCGTCCAGCAGATGAAAACCAGGCATATGACTCCCATGAGATCCAGTGGCAGTGGCGTGCGCTGCCGCATGCCCTGCGCTTGCTGCCAGGCGAACAGCAAGGCCAGCGGAATGGCCAGGAAGATGTAGGAGCCGGCATCGCTGGGGACTAGCATGTCGGTGATGTGGAACATCTGGTCCGGGCCGAAAAGTCCCCGGGCCAGGTACCAGGGGTCCATGTATCCCCCGGTCTCCATGCGCTTGCCCGGGTAGACGGTGGCGGCAATCGACGAAACGGCGTCTGCAGCATGAAGCCACCATGTGTAGAGCAGGAGGGCCGTCACAATCGCCATGACCGCCGCGAGGAATGCCTGATGCCAGTTCCAGCGCCAGTCCATGCGGCGCATGTACAGCCAGGCAATGGCCAGCGGCCCCAGCAAGCTGGCAACTACCACAAGCCAGGCCGGATACAGGGTGAGTGCAAAGCCAGCCAGCGCCCAGCCTGCCACCAGGGCTCGGGGCAGCACCTGCCGTATGGACTGCTGCGTCCAGGCGGTCAGGAACATGCCGAAGGCGAGCAGTGCGAAAAACAGGATGTAAACAGGCCAACCCGACCACCCCAAGGACATGGGTGATGCACTCACGCTGAGTGCCAGAACGGCTGCTGGCTGCCAGCGCAGCTGTGCGATGCGTACCAGGGCCCACAGGCAGGCCGCGAATCCGGCAAAGTAAGGGAACCACCAGTACCACGCGAGGGCCCTTCGCAAGTCAAGGGCAAAAAAGCCCCAGGTGGCTGGCTTGGCGAGCGCAGAAAGATTGGAGACAGGCACACCGCTCATGCCCACGGTGTTCATGTTGTGGCCGGCGCTGGAGAAAGCCGTGCTGGTGTTCTCGAAGCGCTTCAGCAGGAGACCGGGTGCGGCGGCCTGGTATTGGCTGATGGCCATTGCGGTGATGACCTGCCATTCGTCGCTGCGAATGATCTGGGGGGAGCCAATCCAGGATTTCTCATCATGTATGACAAGTTCGTCATTCTGAAATAGCAGGGAGACGGAGG
The DNA here is from genome assembly GCF_009827015.1 of Delftia sp. CH05. NCBI lineage: Bacteria > Pseudomonadati > Pseudomonadota > Betaproteobacteria > Burkholderiales > Comamonadaceae > Delftia > Delftia sp. CH05. The sequence continues at coordinate 43,897 of NZ_WUMG01000012.1, forward strand.
AGCCGGTCCAACCGCCTGCTACCAGAATGATGAAGGCCGCTGCGGTCGTTGCGCCAAAGGCCCTTGCGTCAATGCGCAGCCTGGATTGCCAGCCAGACAGGGACAGCAGCAGGACCAGCGCCGGCAGCGCGAAGGCCACAAGTGCGCCGGCTCTGGATGGCGAGCTGGCACGGGCGGGCTGGTGCAGCGTGATCTGCCGGGCCTTGTCCAGAACCGACAGATCAAAGTGCTGTCCATCCGTGGTCATGATTTTCATGCGCACGGCGTAGGTGCCGGAAGCCATGTCCAGGTCGAGTGGGGCGCGGATGTGGAATCCTGAGTTGGCCCAGCCCGGGTTGCCTGTGGCCGCCACGACGTCTGGTCTGGGATAGGACAATGCGTTGAGCCGGCCTTGGTAGACCAGACGCTCGTCCAGGAAGATCGAGGCCTGGGTGGGAAAGGCCTGGCTGCGCGCTGACCCGCTCCAGCCTTTGGCGATCAATTGCTGTTTGGCTGCGTCGAAATGGACCTCTTCCAGTACCCCCTGATCGTGGAGCAAAGCATCGGCCGCAGCCGCCGGCCATGAAAAGCAGCAGAGCACCATGGCACTCAGCAATGCTGCTATCTGATGAACGGTTATGTAGAGTGACTGGCGAATGGGATACATGGCCGGAGCAGCGTTGTCAACCTGTGCGCGATCTGGACCTTGCCTCACGGCAACTGGCAAGGTCCAGGGCTGGATCGGTGGATTGGGTCGTAGCCCAGGGCAAGCCCCACTTGGTTGTCGCTTGTCCCGGTCAGGCTCAGGCCTGCAGCCAGTTTTTAACGCGCCGTTGCCAATGCGCGGGGATGCGCCTTGCCAAGCCGCGCAAGAGGGGCATTGAACGCAGCCTCATGAGGGTCGTAAGCGCCAGGGAACTTGCCACATGTGCCTTGTGCTGCACGTGGTGGGTGGACAGAAAGGCAGGGGGAAGAGGCTGGAGCAGGGCTTGTTCCGGGGGCTGCAGGCCTTGCAGGTAGCTGCGGGAATAGAAATCCTGCCCAGGCAGCGCCTGGGTAGTGCCGCCGGCGGGTTGAACATCCGGGGCCTGCTGGGGGATGAATTGCTCCTGGCGCACCTTGACGAAGAAGTCCAGCCATTGGGCGGTGCTGGCGTCCCAGGGCATGACCCAGGACCAGTCGCGGCCCGCCAGCCTTTCGGGAAAGGCCCCTATGTCGGGCGCGACGATCGGCAGCCCGGCGGCCAGGCAGGCGCTCAGGGTGTAGCTGTAGGTCTCCGGCCATTGGGCGGGGAACCAGGCCAGGTCGGGCTGTAGCCAATCCAGCAGCGCAGGCAGTTCCTCTTCCTTGTAGCCACCATGCACCGTCAGGCGTGCGCGTGGCTGGGTCTGCAGGCTGCGGTAGCCATAGCCGAGCAGATGGAATTCCACAGGAGCTCCGCGTTTGGCGGCTTCGATGGCCACGGCTTCAAGCACGTCGGCCCCCTTGATGGCACTCATGGCTCCCAGCACGACGATCTTGAGTGGGGCCGGGGCCGGCAATGTGCGTGCCGCTGGAGCCGGCAGCTGTGCCGGCAGGTCGGTGTGGGCAACCGCCTGAACACGCGCGCCGGGCACGAAGCCGGCGATCCGGCTGGCCGTGTCCTGGCTGGGGGCCAGCACATGGCGCGCGTTGTTCAGCAGCAGCGCATTGCGGTGGCGCCACTGGGCCACGGTGCCGGCATAGGGGGCTGTGTCCGTTGGTTCGCAGCAGCCGCATTCGCCCGCGCGGGGCGGCACGATGTAGCGGTTGTCTATGCCGGTCAGCGAAATGTTCTTGCAGTAGGTGTAGAAATCATGGGCCGTGAAGTCATGGGCCGTTCCCAGGCGTGCGGGCAGGTCCAGGATGGCTTCGCTGTGGCCCAGTAGATGCTGGTAGTGCACGTGCACTACGCCCAGCTGGCGCAGGGCCTGCACCAGCTCCTCCATCTGGTCGTTGATGCGGAAGGCGAGCTCGAAGGCTTCCTTCTCTTCGGCACGGCGCAGGACCACGACTCCACCTGCGGCTGGGGACAGCATGAGGAACAGTGCCTTGCCTTGCAGGAACTGCGCCAGTTCGCGGACATGGCGCACGGTGCCGCCCGCCCGATCGTGGAGCACGGCCAGCACCACGGGCTGCTGCGCTGCCTCGGCCTGCAGGCGTGCCACATCCAGCGCCAGGCGTGCCGTGCGCGCAGGGTCGGCCTGGACGAAGGCCATGACATCGGCTTCGTAGCGCGGATGCAGCCTGCGCAGGGTTTCCATGGCGGCACGTTCACGCGGGCTCTTGCTTTCTCCGAAGCTCACGCCGCCTGTGTGCAGCACGAAGGTGTCCAGCAGATGCAGGTTGCGCCAGCCAGCGGCTGCGGCACGCTGGCAGAAGTCGTTTTCCTCGCCATAGCCCTTGCCGAAGTGCTCGGTGTCGAACAGGCCGACGGCGTTCAGGCTGTCGCGGCGGATGTACATGCAAAAGCCCACGCCGGTCGGCACGTCCACCACCTGGCCGGGATTGGTGCGCGCGCACAGTGCGTCGATGGCGGCCGTATCCATGCCGGGCGGCAGGTCGTTGCCCTCGCAAAAGCGCGGGTAGCTGCAGATGGTGGCGTTGTTGGAAAACGGAGTGACGGAGGCGATGCGTGCATCTCCGTAGGCAGCCTGGCGGATGCGGTCCAGCCAGTCATTGGCAACCACGGTGTCGCTGTTGAGCAGCAGCACGTCATGGGCGGTGTTCAGCGCCATGCCGCGGTTGACGGTGCCGACGAAGCCGAGGTTCTCCTCGTTCTCCAGCAAAGTGATGCGGGGCTCCTGCGCAGCCTTCTCGCGCAGCCAAGCCGTGACTTCGGGCTCCGGGCTGGCATCGTTGATGACCACGAGTTGCCAGTGCGTGCGGCAGGGGCTGGCCAGAACGGATTCGATGCAGTTGCGCGTGTCGTCCAGGCCGCGGTACACGGGCACGATCACATCGACGGGCTGCTGCGGCATCGGCTGGGGCACGGGTGTGTGGAGGACAGGGGCAGGCACGGGCGTGCGGCCCAGCAGGCGGTCAATGCGCATCTTGGCGTGGACGAGAGGGCGCGTGGCCCGGAAGACGGTGGAGTTCTCTATATCGCGCAGGTGCTGCTCCAGGCGCGCGAAGTCCCGCTGCACGCGGGTGGCCTCCTGCTGCCAGATGGCGCGTTCCTTGCTTTGTGCCGCGTGGCTCTCTTCTAGCAGAGCATTTCGATGCGAAAGGCCCTTGATGGAGTCACTCTTGTGCTGAATCTCAACATTCAGTCCTTGAAGCTCATTGGCGAGCCGGCTAAGGGTTTCCGCATGTTGCTGTTCATGCACCAGTTGCTGGGTGTGCAGTTGATCCTGCAGATCATTGGCCCGGCTGCGCTCCTGCGCGATCTGCCGTTCAAGCGGCTGCACGGCGCCCGCCAGCGCCAGATAGTCGGCCGACATGGGCCATCCCATCTCGATCTCCAGCGAGGCGCCACGCAGTGCAGCCAGGGTTTCTGCGGGAATGGGCAGTTCGAACCAGGGGTCATCGCCGGTCAGAAGCAGCATCAGCGAGAAGGCGCCTGCCGGATGAAGTCCATTCCAAACGAGCTGATGATGCGGGCGTTCCCCCAGCAGGGCAGCGTCCGAATCCTCGGGCAGCCATTGCCAGACGACGGCGCCTTGCGCATCGAGCAAGGCCAGCCGATGCAGGTGTATGAAGCCCGGCCGGTCGGCCAGGTCCAGACGCAGATGGCTCAGTGAAGTGTTGTGGTCGGGCAGCGCAAAGCGCAGTGTCTGGCGTGCCTGGCCAATGATGCCCGTGGTGGAGAGCTTGCTTTCTTCGTCATAGCGGCCAGCGCGTGCCATGTAGAGCTGTGCCGTGAATAGGGCATGTGCCTGTGGATAGTTCACCGGCGGCTCGATGGCCTGTGCCTGGGCCACCGGGGCGGCACTGGCGATGAACTGGTAGGCCAGTGCATCGGGCGTGGCCAGCAGGTGGCGGGCAACGGCAGGGGGCAGGCTGTCGTAGGCGACGCGGAATTCGGATTCGGGGAGCGCCCGTTCGATGGTGTCGATGTCGTCCACCTGCCAGCCTTGCTCGGCCAGAAAGCGCGACAGCGAGCGCCGCGTGAAAAAACGCAGGTGGGTGCGGTCCAGCAGGCCTTCTTCGCGGTAGCGGAATTCGCCATGCAGCAGTTCTGCCACCAGGCCGCTGTAGCCTGCATTGGGCACGGAGATCAGCAGACGGCCTTCGGGCGTCAGCCGCTTGCGGCATGCAGCCAGGATGCGCTCGGGCTGGCGAAGGTGCTCCAGCACGTCGGCGCAGACGATGTAGTCATAGCTTGCTTCGCCGAAGAGCTGGTCCAGGTCGCAGTCTTCCAGGTCGGCCACATGGACATGGCGGTAGAAGGGCGCTGCATGGCGTGCCTCTTCCTGGCTCAGGGTGACGCCGTCGCAGACGCATTGCTTGTGCTCGGCGAGAAAGGCTCCAAGTGCACCGCTGCCGCAACCCAGATCCAGTATGTGCGCCTGGGCCCGGACATGGCCGGCCAGCACGGACAGCGACGTGCGCTCGTTCAGATCGACAGTGCGCAGGTAGACGTGGGGATCGGGAATGGGTGTGGTCATAGGAAAAGGGGTGCCGGGCAATCTCTCCGCTGGGAGCAGGTGCCGCGGCCATATTCATTCACGCCAGACGGCCTTGGCCAGTCCGCAGCGGGCAGCAAGCTGCGCCCACGTCAGGGCGCAAAAAATCCCGGAAGTCCGGGCGGCAGATTGTCGCGCATCATAATGCCGGCCACTGCAGTGACTGCATGGCATGGCCGGGTAATGACATATTGCGCGGCTGTTGCATTTTTTTGCATTACGGCATGGCCGCTGACGCTTGACGAAGGCCGTCGGCGGAATACTCTGTGCCGCCGTTTCTGCGGCGCGTGATTCCCGTGCGGGAATTTGAAGATCTGAAGGGCGGCATTGATGGGTTCATCGTTGGTCGTGTCGGTGGTGAGCCACGGACATGGCGCTCATATCCAGAGGCTGCTTGAGTGCCTGGCTTCGGCGCGCCTTGCTCCGGTGTCCCGTGTGGTGTTGACGCTCAACATTCCCGAGGCGGAGCCCCAGGCGCCCGTGGCCGGCTGGCCCTTTGCTCTGGAGATCCGGCGCAATGCGCAGCCTCTGGGGTTCGGCTGCAACCACAACCGGGCGCTGGCGAGCGCACGGGAGCCGTTTGTCTGCGTGATCAATCCCGATGTGTTCTGGAGCGAGCAGGAGGAGCCGTTGCAAGACCTTCTGGCGCTGGTGGCCCGCCCGGGACTGGCCCTGGCCTATCCCCCCCAGATCGGTGAAGACGGCGCGCTGCAGGATTTCGAACGGGAGCTGCCATCGCTGTGGAATTTGCTGCGGCGCAAGCTGCGCGGGCGCGTGGAGCGGCATGTGGAATGGGTGAATGCGGCCTGCCTGGTGCTGGGCCGGGACAGTTGGCTGCGGCTGCGTGGGTTTGACGAAGGTTTCTATATGTATTGTGAGGATGTGGATCTGTGCCTTCGCCTGCGGGTGCTGGGCGGAGAACTCAGGCGCGGCGGTTTGCCTGTGGTCCATGCGGGCCAGAGGGCGAGTCGGCGCAGCCTGCGCCACGGCGCATGGCACGTGGCCAGTTTGCTGCGGCTGTGGAGCCGGCCGGCCTACCGCAAGGCCAGGGCCCTGCCGCAGGCAGCGCCCTCGCTGCGCAGCCTGCGTGGAGAACCATCGTGATCTGGATGTCGGTACTGGCCTTCATGGTCTCCTTCATCGGCTGTGCGCTGCTGCTGCGCTGGGCCCGGCGGTCCGCAACGTCCTCCTACGGATACGACAAGCCTCAGCGTTTCCACATGGGCGAGGTGCCCCGGCTGGGGGGCGTGCCCATGTACCTCGGGCTGGCTGTCTCCTGGGGAGTCGGCACCTGGCTGAGCATGCGCGGAGATCCTTCGTCGCTGCGCATGCAGCTGTGGGTCGTCGTATGCCTGGCTGCCATGCTGCCGGCCGTGGTCGGCGGCGTCATCGAGGATGTCTCGCAGCGCCTGAGCGTGCGCTACCGGCTGGTGCTGACCCTGCTGAGCGCCGTGCTGGCTGTTTTGCTGTGCGGCCTCACCGTGCCTCGGCTCGGCTGGCCCTGGCTGGAACAGGCGCTGGGTCCTGCCATGCCCTGGCTGGGCATGGGCCTTGCGGTGCTGGCGCTGACGGGCCTACCCCATGCCTTCAATATCATCGACGGCTACAACGGGCTGGCGGGCATGGTGGCCACCATCATCTGCCTGGCGCTGGCCCATGTGGCCTTGCAGGTGGGCGACCGCACGCTGGCCGCCATGCTGGTGACGCTGGCCGCCGCCACCTGCGGCTTCCTGGTCTGGAACTACCCGCGCGGCATGATGTTTGCCGGCGATGGCGGAGCCTATGTCTGGGGCCTGGCGATTGCCCTGGCCAGCATCGCCCTGGTGCAGCGCAATTCCGCAGTCTCTCCATGGTTTCCCATGCTGCTGCTGATCTATCCGGTCTGGGAGACGGTGTTTTCCATTTACCGCAAGCTGATGCGCGGCATGTCGCCGGGCATGGCGGATGCGCTGCATTTCCACCAGCTTATCTATCGGCGCATGGTGCGCGGTGTGTTCGACGATGATCTGGCCCGGCGCATGCTTCGCCGCAATAACCGGACCTCCCCCTATCTGTGGGCCTTCACGCTGCTGACCGTGGTGCCGGCATTGCTGTTCTGGAGCAATACGCCCGTTCTGGTGGGTTTTTGCCTGCTGTTCGTGGTCAGCTACGTGGTGGCCTATCTGGCCATCGTGCGCTTCAAGCTGCCGGGCTGGATGCAGAACAATGGATGATGACCGGGCGCCATGGGCGTTCCGTCATCCGGGCATGCAACACTGCGGCGCAGTTGCGGCACAATGCCCGCCTTGTTGTTGACTACTTCCACGCCCCCGGGCTAGCACCATGAACGATATCCTCTCGATTGCCCCCCGCGACAAGGCCGAAATCCTCGCCCAGGCCCTGCCCTACATCCGCAAGTTCCATGGCAAGACCATGGTCATCAAGTATGGCGGCAACGCCATGACCGATCCGGCCCTGCAGGCCGACTTCGCGGAAGACGTGGTGCTGCTGAAGTTGGTGGGCATGAATCCGGTGGTGGTGCATGGCGGCGGGCCGCAGATCGAGACGGCCCTGAACCGCCTGGGCAAGAAGGGCGAGTTCATCCAGGGCATGCGCGTGACCGACGCGGAGACCATGGAAGTCGTGGAATGGGTGCTGGCCGGCGAGGTGCAGCAGGACATCGTGGGCCTGATCCACCAGGCCGGTGGCAAGGCTGTGGGCCTGACAGGGCGCGATGGTGGCCTGATCCGCGCACGCAAGCTCAAGATGGTCGACAACAAGGATCCGAACATCGAGTACGACGTGGGCCAGGTGGGCGACATCGTCTCCATCGACCCCAGCGTGGTGCGCGCGCTGCAGGATGACGCCTTCATCCCCGTGATCAGCCCCATCGGCTTTGGCGAGGAAAACGAGAGCTACAACATCAACGCCGACGTGGTCGCCAGCAAGCTGGCCACCGTGCTGCAGGCCGAAAAGCTGGTGCTGCTGACCAACACCCCCGGCGTTTTGGACAAGGCAGGCAGCCTGCTGACCGACCTCACGGCGCGCGAGATCGACGCCCTGTTCGCCGACGGCACCATCTCGGGTGGCATGCTGCCCAAGATCAGCGGCGCGCTGGATGCCGCCAAGGCCGGCGTCAACGCCGTGCACATCATCGATGGCCGCGTGCCGCATGCCATGCTGCTGGAAATCCTGACCGACCAGGCCTACGGCACCATGATCCGCAGCCATTGAGGCCCGATGGCGCGGACTTTGCGGTTCGCGTTACCATCGCGCATGGCCCGGGCGTGGTCTGACGGCCTGGGCCGGTCTGCTGCAAGCCGCCTTTGGGCGGCTTTTGTTTTTTAGGTTTGATATGCGTTTGCTTCTTGTGGAAGACGATGTGATGGTGGCCAGCGGCATCAAGCTGGGGCTGTCCGATGCGGGGTATGCCGTGGACTGGGTCGGCAGTGCCGAGCGCGCCCTGGAGGTGCTGGCCCAGGAAGCCTTCGACCTGGCCGTGATCGACATCGGCCTGCCCGGTATCGACGGGCTGGAGCTCACACGCCGCCTGCGCAGCAGCGCGGTGGAGAGCTCGGCCATGCCCGTGCTGATTCTGACGGCGCGCGATGCGCTGCAGGACCGCGTGCAGGGCCTGGACCAGGGCGCAGACGACTACATGGTCAAGCCCTTCGAGCTTCCTGAACTGCTGGCCCGGCTGCGCGCGTTGCTGCGCCGATCACAGGCAGCCACATCGGCCGTCCTCAGCTTCGGGCCCATCGAGCTGGACACGGCAGGCCGCCGCGCCGGCGCGCGCCAGCCTGCGCAAGACGATGAGAGCGAGGGAAAGCTGCTGCCCATCGACCTGGGCCCGCGCGAATGGACCGTGCTGGAATACCTGCTGATCCACGCGCCCAAGCCCGCCAGCAAGGACAAGCTGCTGCAGGCGCTCACGGGCTGGGACCGAGAGATCACGCCCAATGCGGTCGAGGTCTATGTCTCTCGCCTGCGCAGCAAGCTGGAGCCGCACGGCGTGGCCCTGCGCTCCATCCGGGGCTTCGGCTATCGGCTGGAACTCTCGCATACCGTTGCCTGATGCGGACATGGCGCATGGCCCCAGGCGCTGACCGCCCATGACAGCCAATCTGCGACTTCGCCTGCTGGTGCTGCTGGTGGTGCCGCTGACGCTGCTGGCGCTGATGGGCGGCTGGTTCGGCTACCGCTCGGCAGACGAGGCCTCCACCCAGCATGACCAGCGCCTTTTGCGCCTGCTGCCCGCGCTGGCCGACTCCGTGCTGGCACCGTCGATTGCCGAGGGAACGCCGCCGCTGGTCGCGCTGACGCCCGCCATCGAGGAAGTCTTGCGCCAGCGCGGCAACGACGTCGGATATGCCGTGGGCGACCTGCAGGGCCATGTCGTTGCCGGCGACACCTGGATCCGCTTCGATGTGCCTTCCACGCCGCTGGCCGAGTTCCACAGCCAGGAGCATGACGGCCTGACCTACCGCGTGGCCGTCATGCGCGCCGAAACCTATGGCGCCGGTGAAATGGTGCTCGTGCTGGCCGACGGTGGCGACGTACGCCAGCAATGGGTGCGCCAGTTGCTGCTGCATGTGCTGCTGCCCAGCGTTCTGCTGATCGCGGGCGCTGGCATTGCCATCTACTGGTCGGTCAGCCGGGCCTTCCGGCCGCTGCTGACCCTGACCCAGGCTGTGGAGCGGCGCTCGCCGCGCGACCTCAGTCCCATCTCGGAGCACAGCTCGCCGGCCGAGGTCCGCCCGCTGGTGCGCTCGCTCAACCGATTGTTTGCACTGGTCAACGCCCAGGCCGAAGGCCAGCGGCGCTTTGTGGCCGATGCCGCCCATCAATTGCGCACGCCTCTGGCGGCCTTGCAGGCCCAGGTCGAGGCCTGGGCGCTGAGCGCGCAGGCTGCCCAGGCCGAAGCGAGGCGCAAGGGCACCGAGGCCCAGGTGGTGCTCAGCGTGACGCAGATCGAGCAATTGCGCGACGCCACGCGGCGTACCTCGCAGCTGGCACGCCAGCTGCTGGCGCTGTCACGTGCCGACGCCCGCAATGCCGAAGTCCAGCCGCTGCAGCAGGTGGACCTCAAGGACCTGTGCGAAAGCATGCTGGAAATGTTCTTCGACCAGGCCAGCGCCAAGGGGCTGGACTTCGGCCTTGACGTTGCTCCGGCCAGTGTCTGGGGCCACAGCTGGCTGCTGCGCGAACTGGTGTCCAATCTCGTGGACAACGCCATCAAGTACACGCCGCCCGGCGGCAGCGTCACGCTGCGCTGCGGCATGTACCATGGCGCGGGGCAGTCTGCGGATGAGCCGCCAGGGTGGGCCTTCCTGGAGATCGAGGACGATGGCCCCGGCGTGCCCGAGGCCGAGCGCTCGCAGATCACGCAGCGCTTTTACCGCGCCCAGGGTGCGTCCGGCGATGGAACGGGGCTGGGATTGGCGATTGCCGATGAAATCGCCCTGTTGCACCAGGGCACTCTGGCCTTTGGCGCTGGCGCGCAGGGCAAGGGCCTGCTGGTACGCTTGGAGCTTCCATTGCAAATGCCGGCCGTGCTCTCGGAAACAGTAGCAGCGCAGCCAACAGGGACGCGATCCTGACGGTTGCGCTCATGGGGACAGCTTTGTGCGGAGTTGCCGCCGAGGGCTGTGAGAGAATTACTTACAAATAGTTGATCTGCTTATGTCCGAGTCTGAAGTCCTGTCGCCTTTATCCGCTCCTGGCGCTGATGTCGTTTCCGACGAAGCCGCCTCCGCTTCCGCCCCCACGCCTGCGCGCAAACGCCCCAAACCCGGGGAGCGGCGCGAGCAGATCCTGCAGGCGCTTGCGGCCATGCTGGAAAAGCCCGGCGCAGAACGCATCACCACGGCAGCGCTGGCCGCTCACCTGGGCGTCAGCGAGGCGGCCCTGTACCGCCACTTCGCCAGCAAGGCCCAGATGTTCGAAGGACTGATCGAGTTCATCGAGCAATCCGTCTTCACGCTGGTGCAGCAGATCGTCGGGCGGGATGTGCCGGAGGAAGAGCGGCCCGCAGTGGATGGCATGCGCCAGGCCAGCCGCGTGATCTCGCTGGTGCTGCAGTTCGGCGAGCGCAACCCCGGCATGGTGCGCGTCATGGTGGGCGATGCCATCGTCTTCGAGCACGAGCGTCTGCAGGCCCGCATGAACCAGTTCTTCGACCGCATCGAATCCACGCTGCGCCAGTGCCTGCGCCCCGCCGCCGGTGCGCTGGGCTCCTCCGCCCCGACGGTCGATGCCCAGGTCGCCGCCAGCGTGCTGACGTCGTTTGCGCTGGGCCGCCTGCAGCGCTACGCACGCTCGGGTTTCCGCCGCCTGCCGACCGAGCATCTGGAAGCCAGCCTGGCCTTGATGGTCTGAACACGGCCCAGCGGACCCCAGGGTCCGCTCTGCAGCAAAGCCACCCGCTTGCGCCGGTGGCTTTTTTGCGACCAGGGCCTTGCTTCTTCGCGGTGGCAGTGCTCAGCCGGCAAGATTGCGCCGTCGCCTGGCCGGTGCTGTCACGCCCAGCGCCGCAACGATGCGCCCCACCTGGCCTTCCGTAATCCCATGCTCGGCAGCCAGTTGCCGGGCCGTCTTGTCCGTGGCGTAGTCTGCGGCGATACGCTGGTTGCGTAGTGCCTGCAGTGCGCGCGCTGCCCTGGGCAGCTGGAAGTGGGGCAGGCCTCCATACTCACGGGCGAGCTGGAGCAAGGCTTTTACGCCTATGGTGGCCGCATAGGGATGCTCGGGTGTGACCTTGTCCGGCGTGGGAACGTAGATGCGCAGCCCACCCCAGCGCTGCACCAAGGCCATCGTGGGCTGCAGTCCGATCAGGCGCTCGAAGTCCTGCAGCAGGGGCGGGAGCAGATCACTGCAAGTGCCATGGCGCGGGTCAATGGCAGCTGCTGCGGGCGTGGGTATGCCGATGGTGGGGGGCAGGGCAGCAGGCCGAAAGCCCTGGAAGACAGGTGCCGGATGGTGTTCGGAATGCATTTTGGCTGTACGCTCTTGGTTCAAAAGGAAACGGTTCAATTTGAACCATATTCTTGGTCCATAACGAACCACTGTCAAGATTCGCCATGCCTGCAAAACCTGTGACTGATGCGCTTACATCCAACGTTGATGAGGTACTGGCGCGCATGGCTGAAGCCTTGGGACCCGACTGGATGGCCGGCATGGAGGTTCAGCCTGAAACGGTGCGGACATGGCGCAAGCGCGGGGAAGTGCCAGCACGGCAACTGCTGCGGGCCTCGCAGCGAGCGGGCCGGCCGCTGGAGTATTTCAACGGCACGGGCGCGGCGAAGCCTGTCGCTCGGCATGGTGGGGCGGCCGAAGACGAGTTCACGCAGATCGAGATGCTCGATGCGCACGTCAGCGCAGGGCATGGGGCCGTCAACGGCCCTGACGAGGTGATAGGCCGCTTCGCCTTCCGTTCGTCCTGGCTGCAGTCCAAGGGGCTGGGCAGACACAACGCCAAGATCGTGCGTGCCCGTGGAAGATCCATGGCGGACCGCATCAACGACGGCGACATCCTGCTGGTCAACACCTCGGTCGATACGCTGACCCAGGATGGTGTTTATGTGATCGAGCTGGAGGGTGAGAACTACGTCAAGCTGCTGGAGCGCGACTTCAGCACGGGCGGTGTGCGCATCGTCAGCTACAACCCCGCTTATCCGCCCCAGGTTCTGGAAGGCGAAGCGGCCAACCGGCTGCGCATCTGCGGCCGGGTTCTCTGGCACGGCGGAGAACTCTAGCCCCCGGGCCGTGCCGCTCGGCACCGCTCCAGAGACTTTGCCGCAGGCCTGAGGCGACCTGGGCGTTTCCGTCTTCTCTCGGCCTTTCTCGTCCTCCTCTTTCGTGCGTCCGTGCCTACCCGAGCGGCAGGACGTTTGCGCTTGCCTGGCCGTTGGGATGTGCCGGGCCAAGGCACATGTGCCTGGCATCCAGGTCCGCTGCGCCTGAGAAGGCGCGCGCCTGTGGACGCTGAAACCGGGCCTGCATATGCAGGCCTTATTCATTTTTGCCTACCTCGGCACAGTCACTCCATCGCAACGACGCATCTTTTTCTGCGTCCCCCAACGGAGTGACCCATGTACGCCATCGCACAACTGTTCCTGCTCTTTGCCGCTCATCTGCGGCCCATCGTGGCCGAGGCTGCGGCGAGCGTGGCAGCGGCCTTTCCGGTGCTGCGCCCATGAATGCACTGGCCCAGCATCGCAACGCCATCGTGTCCGTCCTGGCCTCGGTGCCGCAGATCGGCGTTGTACAGGACCGCGAACGCCATGCCGCCAGCGATGCCGAGCTGGCCGCCCTGTTCACGTATACGCCGCCTGCAGCAGGCACGGCCCATGTCCGCGGCTGGTGGCTGCGCAGAAGCAGCACGGTCGAGCACGGCAGCAGCACGGCCCGCACGGTAAGCGTGCACCAATGGACGCTGCATGGCTACCTGGCCATCGCCGACGCCCAGGCCAGCGAGTTGCTGCTGGACGACCTGGTCGAGCAGTTCCGCGCCCTGGTGCGAGCCGATCCGACCCTGGGTGGCGTGTGCCAGCCCGGTCCCCTGGCAGGCAGCGACGACAGCACCGATGGCGTGCAGGTCATGCGTGCCGAGCCGGTGGATTTCGCGGGAGTGCGTTGCCACTCCGTTGTCCTGCAACTCAGAACCTGGAGCTACCTGTGACCTGCACACCACCGAACCGGGCCTAGACCGGACACCTCGCAACTTTCCCGCAACCCCTGTGGTCCGCGGCGCTGGAGAACGGCGCCCAAGGCCGCGAAACCTTTCCTCATCTCTTCAAAGGATTTTCCAAATGGCAGCAAAGATCATGCGCAAGATGGCCCTCCTGGCCCTGGTTGAAACCGTTGTCGGCACGGCCGTCGTACCGCTGGCGGCCAATGCCATGCTGGTCAGCGACGTGACCCTCACCCCCATCGAGGGCGACGTGGTCGAGCGCAACAACATCCGTCCCTTCTTCGGCTCCAGCGGCAGCACCCTGGTCACCGAATACCAGAAGGTGGCGTTCTCCGTGGAATTCGCGGGTGTGGCCGCAGCGGGCGAGCGTCCCGGCGTGACCGACCTGTTGCGTGCGTGTGCCGCCAGCGCCAGCACCGAGACTGGCGTGAAGACAGTCTTCTCTCCCGTGACCGACGGCATCCAGAGCGTGACCATCTACGGCAACGTGGACGGCACCCTCTACAAGATGCATGGCGCACGCGGCGAGGTGGAGTTCAGCACCGATGCCAAGGCCATTCCCAAGTGGAAGTTCGAGTTCACGGGCTCCTTCGTCCCCGCCGTGGATGAGGCCCTGCCGGCAGTGGACTACAGCGACTTCGTCGCTCCCCTGGGCGTCAACAAGACCAACACCCAACTGACCCTCGACGGCCTGGCGGTGGCCTGCAGCGCCTTCAGCTTCAAGTGCGGCAACCAGGTGGTCAAGCGCGACCTGATGAACGTGGACACCGTGGAAATCACGGACCGAAAGTCCACGGGCAGCGTCACCTTCGAGAACACCAGCGTGGCCACCAAGGACTGGATCGGCCTGGCGCGCGCCAGCGCCATCGTGCCCGTCACGCTCAAGCATGGCCCCGGCGCCACCAACACCGTCAGTTTCAAGAGCGCGCGCGCCCAGATCGGCAAGCCGACCTACAGCGACAGCGATGGCGTGCAGATGATCACGATCCCCCTGTCGTTCATTCCCTCCGACGCGGGCAACGACGAATGGTCCATCGAGATCTGACGCCTCACCTCCCTGCCTGACAACTACACATCCAAGGATCACCATGGCCGTCAAGATTTCCGGGCTCAAGCCCACCATCTCCGTTCCCGCAACGCTGTACCTGCCCGTCGATGAGGGCAGGTTCGGAGCCCATCACTTTGCCGTCGTGTTCAAGCGCCTGGGCAAGGCGCGGCGCGACGAGATCAATGAACTCATCGTCGTCGGCAAGCCCGCCACGCAGCCCGATGGCTCGCAGGAGGTACGGCGCATGACCATCCCTGAACTGCTCGACGAAGTGGTTGTGGGCTGGGAGGGGATGCTGGGCGACGAAGGAACACCCGTGCCCTACAGCCGCGACGAGCGCCTGGCGGCCGAGGAGGCCTACCCGGGACTGGAGCAGGCCATGGCCGTGGCCTGGTTCGACGGACTCAACGTGCACCAGCGGGATGCCGCCACAAAAAACTCCGTGGCGCTGTCCGGCATCACCTCGGCCTCGACGGCGCAGACCGCTATCTCGTAGACGACGAGCTGCGCACCCAGTGCGCGCAGATGGGGATCGACCCCGACCGGATGGTGCCCGGCGATCTGCAACGGCAGCACCCCGAGGACTACGAACTGTGGCCGGAGCATGCGATGGCCTGGAGCGTGTACCTCGGCTGCTCCACCCAATGGCGTAGGACGGCCACGCCCTGGGGCCAGTGGCACTGGGACGGGCTGGACTACGCCGGGGCCGAGATCGTGATGCGCCGCTACGCGGTGCCCGCCGCGCAGCGCGGCGAGGTCTTCGCGCAATTGCAGGTACTGGAGGCGCAGGCGCTGCGCCAGCTCAACCGGGGCTGAGGCATAGGGGCCTCGGCTCCGGCCTTTCAAGACAAACACAAGCGGTCAAGCATACCGAACAGAGATCAGCATGAGTACAGCGGTCAAAAGCATAGGCATCGCCCAGACGCCCAGCCTGAGCGAGCTGCGTGCGCAGAATGCCCAGTTCTCCCAGGAGCTCGACAAACTCCACGGCAAGCTGCAGCAGGCGTATGCCGGCATGTCGCAGTTCGCAGGTGCCTCAACGGACACGGCGCTTGTGTCGGCGCGTGCCAGCGTCGATATCGAGAGCCTGTCTACTTCCATGGGCAAGATTGCAGGCCGCGCCAATGCCATGCTGGAAGTGGCGGGTTCGGCGGCCAAGGTGGGAGAGGCGCTCTACACGGCCAGTGCCCAGACAGAGAATTTGCGTACACGGCTGGACCTTGCCACCGGCGGCAAGGGCGCGCAGGAACTGGCCTATGTCACGGCCCTGGCCGATCGGCTGGGCCTGCAGCTCAATGCCACCGGCCAGGCCTACGCCGACTTCGCCACCAAGGCGCGAGGTACGGCGCTGGAGGGCGCGCAGGTGCAGGCCATCTTCACGGGGATTGCCTCGGCCAACGCGGCCATGGGCCTTTCCGTGGAGCAGGGCAATGCCTCGTTGGCAGCCGTACTCGACCTGATGGGCAAGGGGACGATAGGCGCGTCGGACTTCAGCGAGAAACTGGGACATATCCCGGAGGCGGCGCTGGTCGGCGCTCAGGCCCTGGGTGTGACACAGGAGCGGTTCTCCCAGATGCTGCAGACCGGCGAGGTCGTGACGCAGGACTTTCTGCCCCGTTTCTCGCAGGCGCTGCAAAGCTCCCTGGGAGAGGGGACGGACAAGGCGGCGGACAGGCTGGATGCCGGCACCCAACGCATGGCCAACGCCTGGGACAAGCTCAAGTCCGCCGTGGGAGATTCCGGCATCAGCCAGATGATCTCCTTTGGCATGAATGCAGCGGCCAACGACATGAACGCCTTTTCGGAGTCCATGTCGCGGGCGCGTGACAACGGGTCGGGCTTCCTGGGCCAGATCAGCAGCGGCCTGGGCAACATCGCCGGGCGCGCGGTGGGCTTGCAATACATCAGCACGGCCTTCCAGTCGAATGCGGAAAAGGCAGCCTATCTGGCCAAGGAGCTTCCGCGCGCCAGGGCTGAACTGGAGATGCTGCAGGCCAAGGGGGCAGCGACATCGCGCAATGTATGGGTGCGCACGGCCCATGACGATGCCCAGCGCCTGGTCGAAAAATTGCAGCAGGTGCAGCGCGAATTGATGGCGGCACAGGGTCAGCGCAATGCAGGCGGCGGCCGCGGGTTCATCAATCCGCCGCTGGTGGGACAGCCACAGCCGCAGGAGCAAAGCAAGAAAACTGACGCGCCTGCGCAGAAGAAAGAGCCGCCTGCGGTACCCCGCACCGTCAGCTACGCGCCACCGGCCGTGCCAGCCAGAACGCAGCAGGACGATGAGGAGCTCAAGCGCGATCAGGAACTGCAGAAAAGGCAGCAGGAGGTGGCGCAACTCGTCAAGGAGCACCAGACCAAGGCCGGACTGGCCGAAAAGAACCTGGAACTCGCCCGGCAGGAAACGCGCGCGATTGGCCTGACCGGTGAGGCGTTGGGACAACTGCGCCAGGAGCAGGTCGAGAAGACCATCGCGGAGATGGAAGACAACGCGGCCGGGCAAGAGAGTGTCCGCTGCTCCAGGGAGGTCGCCGAGGCCGTTGGCAAAGAGGCCGAGGCCACGCGCGAACTCGCCCGGGTCAAGGGCTACAACGAGTCTGCCAGCAAGGTGGACGAGTACACCAAAAGCGTGAAGGCGGCCAGTGAGGCGGTGCAGTTCGAGCAGTCTCTGGCAGCCATGTCGGAACGCGACCGCAAGATCGCGCTGGAGCAATACCAGGTCGCGATCGAGCTCAAGAAAAAGCTCGAAGACATCTCGGCCAAGAATCCGGATGATGCGGCTGGCGCCCAGAAACTCAAGGACGACGCCACGGCCGCAGCCAACCAAGCCAAGGCCAATGTTGCCGAACGTGTCCGCATGCAGGAGACCCAGAAATCGGTCGACCAGATGGACGAGATGTTCCGCAAGGGCTTCACGGACATGCTGGCCAACGGCACCGAAGGCTGGCGTACCTTCACCAAGAGCCTGAGTGCGACGTTCAAGGCCTCTGTGGCCGATGAGATGTACAAGGCGTTTGCGCGGCCGTTTCTCGTGCCTGTCTTCGCTCAGCTCAGGGGGTTCGTCGGCAACTTCCTCGGTCAAGGCGGTGCTCCGGGAACAGCGGGCGCTGGTGATGCGCAGGGCACGGGCCTGGGCGGTGGATTGACGGACTGGTCCACCTGGGGCACCTCGGCGCAGAAGTACCTGAATGAATCCGCACTCAAGCTCATGTCCAATGGCTGGAACATGGCCGGTGAAGCACTGCAGGACCTGGGCAAGACCGTGGGCCGGTTCGACACCTGGCTGAAAGACATTCCCGGTTTCCAGGGAGGGATTGGCTCTGCTGCCGGTTACCTGGGAAGCCTGTACAGCCTGTCCCAAGGACAGTACGGAGCCGCTGTGGGTCAGGCGGTGGGAACCTGGATTCTTCCGGGCATCGGCTCGATGATCGGCAGCTTCCTCGGTGGAGCGCTCGACAAGGCCTTCGGCTCCCGCGGCGCCAACCATGGCGGCGCGGCCTACAGCACGGCCGGCATTGGCAATGACAAGGCGGCCGAGCAGCTGTTTGGCCGCGCGGCAGGCGACTGGTACGACGATCTGACACGCCGCCACAGCGATGGCATCGAAAAGCAGCTCAAGACCAGTCTGGACGGACTGGCCCTGGTCTACGGATCCCTGGGCAAGTACGCCACGGGCGGAGTGCGCGACATCGACTTGGTGGGCGGCTTTGCCGCCAACGGAAAGTACACCGACGAGGACGCCTACGGCTACGCCAAGATCATCGACAAGACGACCGGCATGATCCTGGCCGGCTTCGAGAACCGCTCGCTGGGCAACAACCCGGAAGAGGCCTACAAGGCCTTCCTGGGCCAGACCGGTTCCCTGCTGGTGTCCGAACTCAAGAAGGCGGACCTGCCCAGCTGGATGCGCACCACGCTGGACTCGCTGGGCGAAGCACCCAATGTCGAGGCTCTGCAGGCAGCCTTCCAGACCATTGACCTGATCGGCCGCTCCTTCGAGGAACTGGGCAAGAAGATCACGGGCTTTGCCGACCTGACCGACCTGGCCTTCGAGTCCCTGATCAAGGCCTCGGGCGGCATCGAGGCGCTGAATGCCAACGCGGGCAGCTTCTACCAGAACTTCTACAGCGAGGATGAGCGCAAGACCATCGCCAAGCGCGAGATGGGCAGCAAGCTCAAGGACCTGGGCGTGGACATCGACCTGGACGCCGATGACGCCCAGGCCCGGTTCCGCACGCTGGTGGAGGACAAGCTCAAGGCAGCCAACTCCGAGGAGGCGAATGCCAAGGTATTGAAGGACGCCATCTCGAAGGTCCAGGGCACGCAAGGCCTCAAGGACATGGCCAAGACTGGCGCCTTCAAGGACTGGGCCAGCACCACCCTGGAAGAAGGTTCTGGCGATATCGGAAAACTCGCGGCCGATCTCGAGAACCTGGCGAACACCAGCACGTCGCTGGCCGACTTCACTGCCGGTATGGACAAGCTGATCGGCAATATCGGCGGCACCGGCAAGTCTTCGGCCGAGACCGCTGCCGAGCTGCTCAAGCTCAACGACACGTTCAAGGCCGTTACCAAGACATCCGAGGATGCTGCGGCGGCTTCGGCCAAACAGGCCGAGGAAGCCAAGCGCAAGCAGGAGGAGCAAGCGCAGGAGGCGAAGAAGAAGAACGAGGCCGATACGGATGCGGCGTGGAGCCTGCTGCAGCGTTCCGTCGATGCGGAGCGCTCGGCCATACAGGCACGCATCGATGTCGCGCAGGAGCGCGTGGATACCGAGCGCGCCCTCATGGACACCTTGCGCGGGCATGTCGTCGAACTGCGCGGCCAGATCGAGAGCACCCAGGCCATGGCCTTGGCCAGAGCCAACGAGGTCATTGACCAGGCACTGGCTGCGTACCGGCGCACGGGCTATCTGCCCGAATCGGCTGACATCGGCGAGGCCGTCTCGGCTGCGCGCGGCGGTATTTCCTCGGGCAACTTCCGCTCGCGCCTGGACTATGAGGCCGCGCAGTTGATCCTGGCCAACAAGCTCGAAGTGCTGCATGACGCGGCGGGCGAGCAGCTGTCTGCCGATGAATTGATTCTGGAGCAGGAAAAAAGCCAGGTCGATGCGTTGGACCGGCTGCTCAAGACCGAGAAGGAGGCGCTGGACATAGCGCGTGGCATCGACACGCGGCTGCTGTCGTCCGATCTCGCATGGGCGGAATTCCGCGCGGCACTGCTCAAGGAGAGTGTAGGCCATGGCAGCGCAGGCGATCTGGACGGGGCTGACGGCAAGAGCGAAAGCGGCTTCGGCCCTGGCGGTGGAGATGGTTCAGGCGCTGATCGGGCAAAGCGCATCGCTGAGACCTATCGCAGGTACGAGGGGACTGGGGATGTCGCAGGCTTGGTGCGAGATATCAAGGCGGCTGGCGGGACGGCAAAAGATATCGCGAATCTGGGAGGCTATGCGCTGGGCGACGTGAATGCTGTTCTAGACCAGATGGGAATCCCCCGATTCGCGCGAGGTGGCGATCACGCCGGAGGCGTGCGCATGGTCGGCGAATTGGGGCCTGAGCTGGAATTCACCGGCCCATCGCGCATCTACAGCGCACAGAGAACCCAGCAACTGTTCGCCGGAATGGGGGGCGGTGAAACATCCAGGCAGATCCAGGCATTGCATCAGTTGATCTTTGACATAGGCCGTCAGCAAATTGTGCTGTTGCACAGCATGGAGGGCTTGGCACGCAAGGCCGATGCGTTGGGTATCAAGCGGAGGGTCGCAGCATGAGCACGAATGGCGCATTCACGAAAGGCATGGGCTTTCTGCCTCCCATCGCCGTCACGCTTTCCAATATGACAACAAACGTTGCACCCAGTGAACTGGCGCCCTGGATGGTCAACAAGACGTATGCCCTGGGTGACGAGATCATTGACGTCACAGGACTCATTTGGCGATCCCTGGTCGCAGGCAATACGGGCAATGCTCCAGCAACGTCCGAAGGGAAATGGCAACGGCGCGGTGTGGAAAACCGCTTGCGCATGTTCGATGCAAGTCTGGGTTCCTACACGGAGGCTGACGACCTGATTGAGGTGCAGATCAAGCCAGGTTGCATCGTGACGGATATCGAGCTGCTGGGTATTCAGGCTCACACGGTCCAAGTGCTGATGCGCGATCCCGTCGATGGCGACGTATTCGACAGTGGCGCGCAACTCATGCTCAAGCCGTCGGGCAACTCCCACTGGAACTATTTCTTCGCCCCCATCGCTCGCGAACACAAGTTCTCCCTTACGGGTCTGCCGGCATACACCCAGGCCACCATCACGATTCGCATCAGCAACCGTGGGGCCAAGGCGCGCTGTGCGGAGGCAGTCATCGGTCGTGCCGTGTGGCTGGGCAACACACAGTGGCGACCCTCCATCAGTTTTGACGACTGGAGCCTCAAGAAGCGCGACGACTGGGGGGGCTGGGTAGCCGAGCCCGGCGCATACAGCGATCGCCTGAAGCTGCAGGTACTCGTTCACGGCACGCAGTACGAGCGCGTGCGCAACGAAATCTTGGCGTACCGCGCCAGGCCGGTCGTATGGATAGGTGCGCGAGGCTACAGCGTGCTCACCACGTATGGCTACATCACGGGCTTCGACCAGGTACTGGTGGCCCATGGCTTCTCCGATTGCAACCTAACCATTGAAGGACTGGAAGACGATGAACTTCACGCAACCACCTGATCCACCGGATGAAGGAGTGTCGATACCCAACCGACGAACCGACCCGCAGGATGTATTCGACGTCAAGACTGATGTCTACCTGAATTGGCTTTCCGGCTTCAGAAGCTGGACAGCGGGTCTGGCCGGTTGGCTGAAGACCTTTCTTGCGGAACTAGTCCAGGCACTGCAGACAGTTGAAGCCAATAAGAACGCCGCCCAGGCTGCCGCCGCAGCTTCGGCCACTAGCGCACAGAACGCCGCCTTGGTCGCCGGGGCGCAGCGCTGGGAGCCGGGCAACTATGCCCAGGGCGATGCAGTCTGGTCGCCTATCTCGCTGCTGACCTATCGGCGTGTACAAGTGGGGCTCTCAGCCAGCGCCATTGACCCCGCACAGGACCCTGCCGGCTGGCGGCTGTCAGGCTCTCCCATGTCGATGCCGCAGCAGGATCTGACCTCAGCTGGGCCGCACCAGCTCATCGTCGGCATGCACTATCTGGTCACGCATCCCCTGTGCGTGTGCCTGATGCCTGCAGGCGCCGCGCCTCAGGACCAGTTGCGCGTCACCAACCGCTCCAACGCCCTGACGCCCGTGCTGCGCCGCAACGGCGGCAAGTTCTCCGGTATCGAGGACGACTTGGTGCTGGATTCGCGCTTCGCCGACCGCACCTTTACACAAACCGCAACCCTGGGGTGGATCTGATGCTTTCGTTCAATACCTTGTATGGCCAACCGGCTGCGCTCATGCGCCGGCGCATCTGGAGCGGCGAGGAGCGCAAGCTGCCTGCAGCCAGTGTGCGCGTGGAAAACATGTTCAAGGCGCACCAGGGCTTCCTGCCGAATTTTTCGTTAGGGGTTCCAACTCGAGCAGTGTGGAACGGCCGCGTGTATGCCGTCGCCACTGCCACGACGCTCTACACGACACCGGACCTGCGCACCATCACGTCCAGGTTTGTGACGACCGGGACGATCCAGGGCTTGGCACAGCACAACGGCACCATCGTCGTCAGCTATGTCGATGGACCGCAATACGGCCTGCGCGCGAGCACGAATGATGTGTCGTTCACGGCGCCCGCTGGCGCTCAAGCCGTGGCCGCGATCAGCCGGGCCGGTGGGTTCTTTTTTGGTCAGCAGACGTCGACCGGCCTCTCCTACTGCTACAGGTCCGTCGCAGGGACAGATACCTGGCTGAACACGCCCATGCCTTCGGGAGACCCATGGCATAAATTCCTTTTCAACGGGTCTGCTTATCTGGCATTGTCTGGAGCAGGCCCCTCCTGGATCAACGCTGCAGTGTCAGACTCCGGGGCCTCGTTCATCAGCTCCACCGGGTTCAACGCGCTGCGCAACACGGTATCAGCAGCATCGGCCGCGCTCAATCAGGGCATTGCGGTCGGCACAAAGTTCGTGCTGTTTGGTGCGGTGGGGAAGCGGATGTGGACGGCAACGTCCGAAGATGGGCACAACTTCGACCTGAAGGTCCAACTGCTGCCCCTGCTTGATGGAGAAGATGTCCAGAGCATCACGAGCGCAATCGTGCTGGACGGCGTGATCTATGCGCGGGCCGTGACGCTGGACAACGCCAATGCGAGCCGCTTACGCCTTGTGGCCTCATACGACGCTGGGGCGAACTGGCGCTTGTTCCCCCCAGCATTCGTCCCTCGAACAGGGGTAGTCGATGTGACAACCCCCATCTTTGCCCTGGAGCCTGGTAAGGGCTTGTTTCTCGGGACCCAAGGCATGGGACTGCTATCCGACGTCGACAACGACCGTGAGTTCTACTACGAACAGGGGGCCGCATGAATTACGAATATGACCTGTGGGGTTGGTATGTGGGCATGGCCACGTCGCCCAGCGAGCGCACGACCACGCTGCCGCCTGACAACATGCAGACCCACGACGCACCGGGCCGCCCGCGCAGCAACTTCACGGGCCTGGCCTGGGTCGAACTGCCTTATGAGGCCCCGCCCGAGCCGGTGCCCGAACCCGCGATGCCGGAGATCGTCATCACCGGCATCGCGGCCGACAAGGAGGACTTTGTACATACTCCCGACTTTACCGATGCGACGGTGCCGGTAGGCGCCACGCTGGCCTTCTCTGCCGAGCTGCGGGCAGGCGCGCAGGTGTTGGCCAAGGATGACAGCTTTCGACTGCCCATCCGGTCGCGCGATGGCCGCGAGCGCGTGGTGCTGGCCTCCATGGCCAAGGGCTTCATCCGTTTCTCTGTCCACTTCGAAGACAGTCGGGTCTGGGAAGTGACCGAAGCCATGGTCAATTCCGACCTTCCTCCCGAACGCCACATGCGCTTCAAGGGCATCAAGGTATTTGCCGTGGAGGCATGACTTGCTCTGAGGCGTGACAACCAACCAAGCCGGCACCTGCCGGCTTTTTTGCGCCTGCCCACAAGCTAGGTGTTTTCCCCCGCATGTCTTCGCCGCGACAAGCTTTCCATGCAAAATAGCACGAACGTTCGTTTTAACAAGAATTTCGCATGTCCAGCGTTTCCGCCCCACGCCGCACCGCTCGCTCTCCGACCAACTCCAATGCCGATCCCAAGGCCGGCTCTTCCGTGCACGAAGCGGCTGCGCCCGCGCCGCGCCGCGCGCTGCACAAGGGTCAGCAGACCAAGACCACCATTGTGGAGGCTGCCCTCAACCTGGCCACGCACATCGGCCTTGAGGGCCTGTCTATCGGCGCTCTGGCCGAGCTGACGGGCATGAGCAAGTCGGGCGTGTTCGCGCATTTTGGCTCGCGCGAGGAGCTGCAGATTTCCGTGGTGCATGAATACCACGACCGTTTCGAGCAGGAAGTGTTCTTCCCGGCGCTTCAGGCACCGCGCGGCGTGGCGCGTCTGCGGGCGCTGTTCGACAACTGGATGAAGCGCACCTCCATCGAGCTGGACTCGGGCTGCATCTATATCAGCGGCGCCGTGGAGTTCGACGACCGCACGGGGCCGGTGCGCGATGCGCTGACGGCTTCGGTCCAGACCTGGCACGCAGCCATGCGCCGCACCATCGTGCAGTGCCGCGAATGCGGCGACCTGCGTGCCGACCTGGACGAGAACCAGCTGCTGTTCGAGATCCACGGCCTGATCCTGGCCCTGCATTACGAGGCGCGCTTCCTGCGCAACGAAGGCTCCATGCAGCGCGCCATCGACGGCTTCGAGAGCATTCTGGCGCGCTACGCCAGCCCGACCTGATTTTTCAGTTTCACCGTTTTCACCGCATCCACTGCAAACCCCGCCAACACAGGAGAAGACAAATGCCCAGCTACAACCCGCCCCTGCGCGACATGCAATTCCTCATGCACGAGGTGTTCAAGGTCACGGATGACTACCGGCAGATGACGGCGCATGCCGAGGTCGATGCCGACACCATCAACGCCGTGCTGGAAGAGGCGGGCAAGTTCGCGGCCAATGTGACGTTTCCGCTGAACATCAGCGGCGATGCCGAGGGCTGCGTGCTGAACAAGGAAACCCACGAGGTCACCACGCCCAAGGGCTTCAAGGAGGCCTACCAGAAGTACGTGGAAGGCGGCTGGCCTTCGCTGTCCTGCGACACGGCCTATGGCGGCCAGGGCCTGCCCTTTGCGGTGAACTCGGCGCTGTACGAGATGCTCAACAGCGCCAACCAGGCCTGGACCATGTACCCCGGGCTGTCGCACGGCGCCTACGAGGCCCTGCATGTGCATGGCACGGAAGAGCAAAAGAAGCTGTACCTGCCCAAGCTGACCAGCGGCGAGTGGACCGGCACCATGTGCCTGACCGAGCCCCATTGCGGCACCGACCTGGGACTGCTGCGCACCAAGGCCGAGCCCGTGGCCGGCGCGCCCGAGGGCACCTACAAAATCACCGGCAACAAGATCTTCATCAGCGCTGGCGAGCACGACTTCACCGACAACATCGTCCACCTGGTGCTGGCCCGCCTGCCCGATGCGCCCCCGGGCTCCAAGGGCATCAGCCTGTTCGTGGTGCCCAAGTTCGTGGTCAAGGCCGATGGCTCGCTGGGCGAGCGCAACCCCATCTTCTGCGGTGCGCTGGAGCACAAGATGGGCATCCATGGCAATGCCACGGCTCAGATCAATATCGACGGCGCCATCGGCACCCTGGTGGGCCAGCCGAACAAGGGTCTGCAGGCCATGTTCGTGATGATGAATGCCGCCCGCCTGGGCGTGGGCAACCAGTCGCTGGGCCTGACCGAGGTGGCCTACCAGAATGCCCTGGCCTATGCCAAGGACCGCCTGCAGATGCGCAGCCTGTCGGGCACCAAGGCCAAGGACAAGCCGGCCGACCCCATCATCGTCCACCCCGACGTGCGCCGCATGCTGCTGACGGCCAAGGCCTATGCCGAAGGCGGCCGCGCGCTGGTGACCTACTGCGCCTTCCTGATCGACAAGGAGTTCAACCACCCAGACGAAAAGGTGCGCAAGGACAGCGCCGAGCTGGTGGCGCTGCTGACCCCCATCGTCAAGGCCTTCATCACCGACAACGGCTGGACGGCCACCACCATGAGCCAGCAGGTCTATGGCGGCCATGGCTTCATCACCGAATGGGGCATGGAGCAGTTCGTGCGCGATGCGCGCATCAACATGATCTATGAAGGCACGAACGGCATCCAGGCGCTGGACCTGCTGGGCCGCAAGGTGCTGGGCAACCAGGGCGCATCGCTCAAGAAGTTCGGCAAGCTGGTGGCGCAACTGGTGGAGGAAGAGGGCGTCAACGAGAAGATGGCCGAGTTCATCAATCCCATCGCCTACCTGGGCGACCAGATGACCAAGTTCACCACCGAGATCGGCTTCAAGGGCATGCAAAACCCCGACGAGGTGGGTGCCGCCTCTGTGGACTACCTGCGTGTGGCGGGCCACCTGGTGTTCGGCTACTTCTTCGCCCGCATGGCCCAGGTGGCGCTGCGTGAAATCGCCAAGGGCAACACCGACCCGTTCTACCAGGCCAAGCTGCAGACCGCGCGTTTCTACTTCGCCAAGCTGTTCCCCGAGACCGCGACGCTGATGCGCACGGCCCGCGCGGGCAGCAAGTCCCTGATGGACACGGACGCAGCGCTGGCCTGAACGGCTTCACTCCAACATGGGAGCACGGGCTGTGCGCATCAGCGTGGTCTGTGCGCCTTTCTAGGCGAAAGGGGTTTGAAATGAAGGCATATCAAGCACTGGCAGCAATGGTGCTGGGCCTCACGGCCGTCGCGGCGCAGGCGCAGATGACGCCCGTGGGCCTGTGGAAGAGCGTGGACGACAAGAGCGGCGAAGCCAAGTCCGAGATCCGCGTGGCCGAGAACGACGGCGTGGTCACGGGCCGCATCGAGCAGATCCTGCGCAAGGGCGCCGATCCGGCCGCCACCTGCACCGAGTGTTCTGACGACCGCAAGGGCCAGCCGCTCAAGGGGCTGGAGATCATCCGCGGCGCCAAGAAGGCCGAGGGCAAGGACGTCTGGGAAGGCGGCAAGATCCTTGACCCCGAAAACGGCAAGACCTACACCCTGCGCCTGACGCCCATCGAGGGCGGCGCCAAGCTCGAGGTGCGCGGCTCCATCGGCCCCTTTGGCCGCACCCAGACCTGGGTGCGCGTGCAGTAAACCATTCCGGAAGGCGGCCGCAGCGGCCACCTCCCTCCCACTTGTGGAACATCCATGTCCCGATTCAATGTGAAGAAAGTCGCCGTGCTCGGCGCTGGCGTGATGGGTGCGCAGATCGCGGCCCATCTGGTCAATGTCAAGGTGCCCGTGGTGCTGTTCGACCTGCCTGCCAAGGAAGGCCCGAAAAGCGGCATCGCCGAGCGCGCCATCGCCAACCTCAAGAAGCTCAAGCCTTCGCCCATCGGCGTGGCCGAGGACGCGGACCTGATCCAGCCCGCCAACTACGAGGAGCACCTCAAGCTGCTCAAGGGCTGCGACCTGATCATCGAGGCCATTGCCGAGCGCATGGACTGGAAGCTCGACCTGTACACCAAGATCGCGCCCCATGTGGCCAAGCACGCCATCGTGGCGTCCAACACCTCGGGCCTGTCCATCACCAAGCTGTCCGAGGCGCTGCCCGACGCGATCAAGCCGCGCTTTTGCGGCATCCACTTCTTCAACCCGCCGCGCTACATGCCGCTGGTGGAGCTGATCGCCACGCCGACCACGCAGCCCGTGGTGCTGGACCAGCTCGAAGCCTTCGTCACCAGCGGCCTGGGCAAGGGCGTGGTGCGCGCCAAGGACACGCCCAACTTCATCGCCAACCGCATCGGCATCGCCGGCATGCTGGCCACCATGAAGGAGGTCGAGAACTTCGGCCTGACCTTCGACGTGGTCGATGACCTCACCGGCAAGAAGCTGGGCCGCGCATCCAGCGGTACCTTCCGCACGGCCGACGTGGTGGGCCTGGACACCATGGCCCATGTGATCAAGACGCTGCAGGACAACCTCAGCGCCGAGACCGATCCCTTCTACGGCAGCTTCGGCACGCCGCCCGTGCTGGCCAAGCTGATCGAGCTGGGCAACCTGGGCCAGAAGGCGAAGAAGGGCTTCTACAAGAAGGTCGGCCGCGACATCCTGCAGTTCGAGCTGGACAGCGAGGACTATGTGCCCGCAGGCGGCAAGGCCGACGAGGTCTATGGCCGCATGCTCAAGAAGCCTGCTGCCGAGCGCCTGAAGCTGCTGCGCAATGCCGAGGGGGCGCAGGGCCGCTTCCTGTGGGCCATCCTGCGCAACAGCTTCCACTACGCGGCCATCCACCTGGAGAGCATTGCGGAGTCCGCACGCGACGTGGACCAGGCCATGCGCTGGGGCTTCGGCATGAAGCAGGGCCCGTTCGAGCTGTGGCAGGAAGCCGGCTGGCTGGAAGTGGCGAAGATGGTCCAGGAGGACATCGATGCCGGCAAGGCATTGAGCAAGGCACCTCTGCCCAAGTGGGTCTTCGAAGGCCCGGTGGCCGAGGCCGGCGGCGTGCACACGGCGCAGGGCTCGTGGAGCCCTGCCAAGGGCCAGTTCGTGCCCCGCCGCGTGCTGCCCGTCTACGAGCGCCAGATCTTCCCCGAAAAGCTGCTGGGCGAAGACAGCCTGCCCGACTGGAAGACGGCCGGCACCACGATCGCCGAATCCAAGGCGCTGCGCACCTGGACGCTGGACGGCCAGATCCTGATCGCCAGCATCAAGAACAAGATGCACGCCATCAGCCCCGAAGTCATGGAAGCGCTGATGGAGGCCGTGGACGTGGCCGAGACCGACTTCCAGGGCATGGTCATCTGGTCGGGCGATGCGCCGTTCAGCGTGGGCGCCGACCTGGAAGCCACCATGCCGGCCTTCGTGATCGGCGGCGCCGACGCCATCGAAAGCGTGGAGCAGGAGCTGCAAAACCTGATGCTGCGCATCCGCTACGCCCAGGTGCCCGTGGTTGCGGCCATCCATGGCATGGCGCTGGGCGGCGGCTGCGAGCTGGCCGTCTACAGCGCGCGCCGCGTGGCGCACATGGAAAGCTACATCGGCCTGGTGGAAGTCGGCGTGGGCCTGGTGCCCGGCGCGGGCGGCCTGACCTACATCGCGCGCCGCGCGGCAGAGAACGCCGCCACCAGCACGGGCAAGGACCTGCTGCCCTTCCTGACCGAAGGCTTCACGGCCGCGGCCATGGCCAAGGTGGGCACCAGTGCCATCGAGTCGCGCAAGCTGGGCTACCTGCTGGACAGCGACCTCATCGTGCCGCACAAGGACGAGCTGCTCTTCGTCGCCATCAACGAAGCCAAGTCCATGGCCGCAGGCGGCTGGCGCGCGCCGCTGCCGCGCAGCTTCCCCGTGGCGGGACGCAGCGGCGTGGCCACCATCAAGGGCTCGCTGGTCAACATGCGTGACGGCGGCTTCATCAGCGAGTTCGACCAGCATGTGGCCAGCCTGATCGCCAACGTGGTCTGCGGCGGCGACGTGGATGCGGGCACCCTGGTGGACGAGGCCTATCTGATGAAGCTCGAACGCAAGGCGTTCTGCCACCTGATCGGCCATCCGAAGACCCATGAACGCATTCTCGGAATGCTGAACACCGGCAAGCCCGTCCGGAATTGATATGTCCCCCCTGAGTCGCTTCGCGCCTTCCCCCCCAGGGGGACGACAGCCTCGCGGCGGGGCGGCCCTTGCTCGCTGTCCCTGGTCTGGAGCACGCCAGTTGTCTGGGGCGCGCCCTTTTCGGGGGCTGCGGGGGTGATGAATAACTGAGATCGAGGAGCAATCTCCATGAAACAAATCCAAGACGCCTACATCGTCGCCGCCACGCGCACGCCCATCGGCAAGTCGCACAAGGGCTTTTTCCGCAACTACCGTCCCGACGACCTGCTGGCGACCACGCTGAAGGCCGCGCTGGCCCAGGTGCCGGGGCTGGACCCGGCTGCCATCGAGGACATCATCTGCGGCTGCGCCATCCCCGAGGCCCAGCAGGGCCTGAACGTGGCGCGCATCAGCGCCGTGCTGGCGGGGCTGCCCACCAGCGTGGGTGGCATCACCGTGAACCGCTTCTGCGCCTCGGGCCTGTCGGCCGTGGCCATGGCGGCGGACCGCATCCGCGTGGGCGAGGCCGACGTGATGATCGCGGCCGGCGTCGAGAGCATGAGCATGGTGCCCATGATGGGCAACGCGCCCTCGCTGTCGCCGTCCATCTTCGAGCGCGATGGTGACGTGGGCATTGCCTATGGCATGGGCCTGACGGCCGAGAAGGTGGCCCAGCAGTGGAAGGTCTCGCGCGATGCGCAGGACGCCTTTGCGCTGGAGTCGCACCGCCGTGCCCTGGCCGCGCAGCAGGCCGGCGAGTTCAAGGACGAGATCACGCCCATCGAGGTCACCGACCGGGGCCTGGACCTGGCCAAGGGCGAACCCGTGGTGCGCACGCGCACCGTGGAGCTGGACGAGGGCGCACGCCCCGACACCAGCCTGGAAGGCCTGGGCAAGCTGCGCACCGTGTTCGCGGCGCGCGGCTCGGTGACGGCCGGCAACAGCTCGCAGACCAGCGATGGCGCAGGCGCGCTGATCCTGGCCAGCGGCGCAGCCGTGCAGCGCTTCGGCCTCACGCCGCTGGCGCGCTTCGTGAGCTATGCCAGCAAGGGCGTGCCGCCGGCCATCATGGGCATCGGCCCCATCGAAGCCATCCCGGCCGCGCTGCGCTATGCGGGCCTCAAGCAGGACGACATCGACTGGTTCGAGCTCAACGAAGCCTTTGCCGCCCAGTCACTGGCCGTGGTCAACACGCTGGGGCTGGACCCCGCCAAGGTCAATCCCATGGGCGGTGCCATCGCCCTGGGCCACCCGCTGGGTGCCACGGGCGCCATCCGCTCTGCCACCGTGGTGCATGCGCTGCGCCGCAAGCAATTGCGCTACGGCATGGTGACGATGTGCGTCGGAATGGGCCAGGGCGCCGCCGGCATCTTCGAGCGGGTCTGACCGTTGCTCAAGGCCCCGTTCGCGGGGCTTTGTCTTTTTCGCTCATTCCATTTTTTCCCATCCATGCGAGCCGGCACAGAAACGGCACTGACCAGGAGACAGCCATGGAACAACACCAACTCAGCAGCGATGGCGCCACGCTGGCGCTGCGCGTCTACACGCCCGCTGGCCCGCCACGCGCCAGCGTGGTCATCGGCGGGGCCATGGGGGTGCGCCAAGCCTTCTACGAGGCCTTTGCCACCTGGCTTGCGGGCCAGGGCTATCGGGTGACCAGCTTTGACTACCGGGGCCATGGCGATTCCCTGCAAGGCGCTTTGCGCCAGGTGCGTGCCGACCTGTGCGACTGGGCGCGCGACTACGAGGCGGTCATCGCCCATGCCAAGGCGCAGCTGCCGGACCAGCCGCTGTTCCTGATCGGCCACAGCCTGGGCGCCCAGCTGCCGGGCCTGCTGCGCTCCCCGCAGCTGGTGGACGGCCTTTTGAGCATTGCGGCCGGCAGCGGCTACTGGCGTGACAATGCGCCCCGCCTCAAGCGCATGGTTCCCTATTTCTGGCATGTGCTGGTGCCCGTGGCCACGCGCCTGTGCGGCTACTTTCCGGGCCGCCGCCTGCGCAAGGTGGGCGACCTGCCGGCCGGCGTCATGCTGCAGTGGCGCCGCTGGTGCCTGAACCCGCGCTACAGCGTGGGTGCCGAGGGCGAGGCCGCCGCGCGCAGCTACGCCGCCGTGCGCTTTCCGGTGATGGCGCTGTCCATGAGCGACGACGAACTCATGACCTGGCGCGGCACCGAGCACCTGTTCGCGCTCTACGCCAATGCCCCCAGCCGCATCGAGCGCATCGAACCCAAGGCCCTGCAGTTGCGGCGCATAGGGCATTTCGGCTTCTTCCGCGCCGATATGCGCGACGCGCTCTGGGGCCGGGCCGTGGACGTGTTCTCGGGCTGGACCAAGGCGCCGGCCGCCGCGGCCCACCCGCGCTTTCCCTCACCCGCAGAGTCGCCGGCTTGACGGACGCGGGCGCCGCTTGCCATCACACTCGTTTGCCATGAGCACAGACATCCATCCTCTCGACCAGGCCGTGGCGCTCACGCCCACCGGCGCCGTGGGCCACTACCAGGGCCAGACCACGCAGGACTACTGGAACATGGTGGGCCCATACGGCGGCATCACCGCCGCCGCGCTGGTGCGGGCCATCCAGCAGCATCCGCTGTGCCTGGGCGATCCGCTGTCCATCACCGTCAACTACGCGGCCGCGCTGGGCGCGGGGCGCTTCGACATCGAGGCCCGCCCCGTTCGCACCAACCGCTCCACCCAGCACTGGCTGCTGACCATCACCCAGCCCGACCAGGATGGCGATGCCCAGGTCGTCACCACGGCCACGGCCGTCACGGCCGTGCGGCGCAGCACCTGGGGCGGCACCGACCTGGCCATGCCCGAGGTGCCGTCGCCCGCCGCCGTGCCGCGCGTGCCGCCGCTGGGCGGCGTGGAATGGCTCAACCGCTACGACATGCGCTTTCTCGACGGCATCATTCCCCAGACCTGGGATGGCCGCGAGACCGACAGCCTCACTCGCCTGTGGGTGCGCGACGAGCCGCCGCGCGCACTGGATTTTTGCGCGCTGGCCGGCCTGGCTGACGTATTCTTCCCGCGCGTGTGGCTGCGCCGCGCACAGCGCACCCCGGCGGGCACGGTGTCCATCACCGTCTACTTCCATGCGGGGCGCGAGGAACTGGCCGCCGCAGGCACGGGCCACCTGCTGGCCCAGGCGCGCGGCCAGGAATTTCGCAACGGCTTCTTCGACCAGAGCGCCCAGCTGTGGAGCGAGGCCGGCGTGATGCTGGCGAGCAGCCACCAGATCGTGTATTTCAAGGAATAAGCAAGGCAAGACCATCATGAGCGAAACCACCCAGGACATCCTCGTGCACACCGAAGCCGGTGTCTGCACCATCACCTTCAACCGCGCCGACAAGAAGAACTCCATCACCGAGGCCATGTACGCCAGCATGGCCGATGCGCTGGCCCAGGCCGGCGAAGACGCCGCCGTGCGCTGCGTGGTCTTCCAGGGCGACATGGCCATCTTCAGCGCGGGCAACGACATTGCCGACTTCCTCAAGCAGTCGGCCGGCGGCGCCGCCAGGCCGGAGGGCGAGCAGCGCCCCGTCTGGCGCTTCCTGCACAACATCGCCGCCTTTCCCAAGCCCGTGATCGCCGCCGTCTGCGGCCCGGCCGTGGGCATCGGCACCACCTTGCTGCTGCACTGCGACCTGGTCTATGCGGGCGACAACGCGGCCTTCTCGCTGCCCTTCGTGAACCTGGGCCTGTGCCCCGAAGCGGCCTCCAGCCTGCTGCTGCCCCAGATGCTCGGCTACCACCGCGCGGCCGAGGCCCTGCTGCTGGGCGAGCCCTTCCTGGCCGAAGCCGCACTGGAGGTGGGCCTGGTCAACCGCGTCGTGCCGCCCAGCGAATGCAATGCGCTGGCCCAGGCCCAGGCCAGGAAGCTGGCCGCCAAGCCGCTGTCGGCCCTGATCGAGACCAAGCGCCTCATGAAGGCCGGCCAGTCCGGCCTGGTGCGCGAGCGCATGGCCGAGGAGGGAACGAGCTTCGGCAAGCTGATGGGCGGCCCCGCTGCCAAGGAGGCGTTCACCGCGTTCATGGAGAAGCGCAAGCCGGACTTCAGCCAGTGCTGAAATCCACGAAGGCCTCCGGGGCCTCCGAGGCGCCCGTGCAGTTCGAGCCCGAGTTCATCGCCGGGCTGCGCGAAGTGTTCGAGCGCCAGATCGCCTTCAACCAGGTGCTGGGGCTGCGCATCACCGAAGTGCTGCCCGAGCGGGTTGAAGGCCGCATCACCATGCGGCCCGAGCTCATAGGCCACGCCGCCTACCAGCGCATCCACGGCGGCGTGATCAGCGCCGGTCTGGACTCCATGGGCGGCCTGGCCGTCATGGCGGCCATCGGCGCCAAGCACATGGACGATGCGCCGCTGCAGCGCCTGCACCGCTTCTCGCGCCTGGGCACCATCGACCTGCGCGTGGACTACCTGCGCCCCGGCATAGGCAGCGAATTCATCCTGCGCGCCGAGGTGCTGCGGCTGGGTTCGCGCGTGGCCAACACGCGCATGGAATTCCTGGGGGCCGATGGCAGCTTGCTGTCCACGGGGACGGCGGCGTACATCGTTTCTTGATGCATGGCCCGCTGACTGCGGGCCTTCTTTTTTGCGTCTCTTCACCCCCAGCGCGCGCGCCACACGGCCCAGGCCGTGCCTGCGCCATAGGCGGCCATGGCCACGGCGACCAGGATGAACAGCGACTGGGCACTGCCCAGGCCGCTGGACATGAGCCAGCCGCCGCCCACCACCACGATCAACAGGCGCACCGTGCCGGCCAGCACGGGTGCCCAGACGCGGCCTGCGCCCAGGGAGGCGAAGTACAGCACCAGTCCCAGGCCGAACAGCCCGAAGGCCGGGCCCACGGTGCGCAGGTAGAGGTCGGCGTAGGCGCGCACGGCCGGGTCGCCGGTGAAAATGCCCGACCACAGCTGCGGCCAGACCATGACCACCAGCCCCAGCACGCCCAGCAGGGCAGCGGCCATGGCGCCGCCCGACCAGGCCACGCGGCGCGCGCGCGCCACCTGGCCGGCGCCCATGGCCATGCCCACCATGGGCACGGCGGCCATGCCGACGCCGAAGGCCATGGGGATCAGCAGGAACTCCAGCCGCTGGCCAATGCCGTAGCCGGCCAGTGCCAGCGGGCCCAGGCGGGCGACCATGCCTGTCAGCAGCAGCGCGGCCAGCGCCGTTTGCACGGGGGACAGGCAGGCGAGGGCCCCCACGCGCAGGATGTCGCGGAACATGGGCCAGGCCAGGCGGGGCCTGCGCCAGTCCAGTTGCAGGCGCTGCTGGCCCCATTGCAGATAGGCCAGGAAGACTGCGACGGCCAGTGCCATGGCCACGATGTTGCCCACGGCCACGCCCGGCATGCCCCAGCGCGGCATGGGCCCCAGGCCCAGCCCCAGCGTGCCGCCCACCACGATCTGCACCAGCGAGGCCGCAAAGATCACGGCCGACGGCATGCGCATATTGCCCGTGCCCCGCACCACCGAGGCCAGCGTATTGCACAGCCACACCAGGATGGCGCCGCTGAACAGCACGGCGCCAAAGCCCGTGGCCGCTGCCAGCACCTCGCCGCGCCCGCCCAGCCAGCCGTAGAAGGTGGCGCCGCACAGCACGAAGATGAGCGAGTACAGCAGGCCTGCGATGGCGCCGATCACGATGGCGTGCAGGGCCAGTGCCGAGGCGCGCGCGCCGTCGCCCGCGCCCAGCGCGCGGCTGATGGCCGAGGACACGCCGCTGCCCATGGCACCGTTGCTCATCATCTGCGTGAGCATGGCCAGCGGAAACACCAGGGCCATGGCCGCCAGCGATACGGTTCCCAGCTGCCCTACGTAGTAGGTCTCGGCCACGGCGACCAGCACCGACATGCTCAGCGCCACCATGTTGGGCACGGCCAGGCGCACCAGGGTGGAGGCGATGGGGCCGCTGACCAACGGATGCGCGGACCCGCTGGCCGCAGCGCCAGGGGCTGCGGAGGGCAGGGCGGCGTTCATTCCGCGCTCTCCTGCGTGGCGGTTTCCAGCACGGGCAGCATGCCCAGCACCAGGCTTTCCAGCGCGCCGATCTGCTCGCTGCCGCACAGCTCGCGCACGCGCTGCTGGGCCTGGCGCCACAGGGCGGCAGCCTCGCGGATGCGGGCGCGGCCTTCGGGCGTGACCACCACGCAGCGGCTGCGCGCATCCGCGCCGGGAACCAGGTCGATGAAGCCGGCCTGCTGCAGCGTGCGCAGATTGCGCGTCATCGTCGTGCGGTCGGTGTGCAACTGCTCGGCCAGGGCCGAGACCGTGGGCGGGCCGTCGGGCGCATTGCGCGCCTGCACCAGCAGGCTGAACTGCGTGCCGCGCAGGCCGCTGGGCGCGAGCGTGTCGTCATAGAGCTGGGAGATCTTGCGCGACAGGCTGCGCACCATGAAGCAGGTGCAGACCGGACTGGCGGCGCTTGGGGTGGAGGAGGTCATGGGGCGTGGGGCAGGTGGCCTGGAATGGAAATGAGTGTAGATGCACCTATTGATTTGCGCATGTCCGCTGCGCGACCTGCGCATGCGCGGTGTGTGATCGAGAAAGGCTTGCAAGCACATGAAACGGGAGAACCATCTGGTTACTTTTCTTGCGAGATGCCGGCATTTGTTGCCAGTTCGTGTGCGTAGCATCGGATTTTTCCGAAGGAGACCCACCCATGGCTGTTCAGAACCCGTTCTTTGGCAAGCGCGACAACGATGCTTTCACCTCCCGCAACACCCTGGGCAGCGGCATAGGCGCCACCGGTACGGGCGGCAGCCCCTCCGGTGCCGTCACGCCCAGCTCCAGCGTGACAAGTCCGTCGACCGCCCAGCGCCAGGCATCGGCCGTGGCGCAGGACTCCCAGGGCAGCAAGCTCACCGTAGGCCCCAATATCAAGCTCAAGGGCGTGGAGATCACCGACTGCGACACGCTGGTCGTCGAAGGCACGGTGGAAGCCACCATGGACTCGCGCGTGATCCAGATCGCCGAGCAGGGTGCCTTCCACGGCACGGCCGAAATCGACATCGCCGAGATCCATGGCGTGTTCGACGGCACGCTGACCGTGCGCGAGAAGCTGGTCATCTACGGCACGGGCAAGGTCAGCGGCAAGATCCGCTACGGCAAGGTGGTGATCGAAGAGGGCGGCGAGCTCACGGGCCAGATCGAGGCCGGTTCCTCGCCGCGCTCGTCCTCGTCGGGTTCGGCTGTGGCATCCAGCGCCTCCAGCCTGTCTTCCTCGTCGGCCGCCTCCAGCGACAGCGCCGCCAGCAGCTCCGCTGCGCTGGCCGCGGCCAGCGCGGCCGCCTCGCTGCAGCCGCGCGTCACGCCCTCGCTGGCCTGAGCCACCCCTGCGCCGGAAATGAAAAAGCGACCTGCAAAGGTCGCTTTTTTCATGGCTGCAGATGGGCGGGTTCAGCCGGCCTGCTGCTGCTTGCGTTCTGCATTGCGCTCGGCCGCTGCGCGCCAGGAACGCACCTGGTCGTTGTCCGGCAGCGACTGGGGCTTGCCCTGGCCGTCGATGGCCACGTAGGTCAGCAGGGCCTCGGTCACCTTGACGAAGCGGCCCTGGTCGGCAAAGCGCTCGGCATAGACCTCGACATCGACCGTGACCGAGGTGCGGCCCACGCGCTGCACGCTGGAGTAGAACGACAGGATGTCGCCCACGCGCACGGGCTGCTTGAAGATGAACTCGTTCACGGCCACGGTGACCATGCGGCTCTGGCCCAGGCGCGAGGGCAGCACCGAACCTGCCAAGTCAACCTGCGCCATAACCCAGCCGCCGAAGATGTCGCCATTGGCGTTGACATCGGCAGGCATGGGAATGACCTTGAGAACCAGCTCCTTGTCTGCGGGCAAGGGATGGGGCGGGAGGTCTGGGCGGGGTGGCATGGGCACAATCGGGTCAATATAACAACCGAGAATTGTCTTTCATGCGACGCGAGAGCGCTTCCCCTACGGATTTACCCTTAGTCCCAACCCCGGCACCGTCGCGGGACTGGAACGCGCTGCGGCGCCTGCTGCCCTACCTGTGGCAATACAAGTGGCGCGTGCTGGCGGCGCTGGGCTTCATGATCGGGGCCAAGCTCGCCAACGTGGGCGTGCCGGTGCTGCTCAAGCACCTGGTCGATGCGCTGGATCTGAAGGCCGGCGATGCCCGCGCGGTGCTCGTCGTGCCCGTGGCCCTGCTGCTGGCCTACGGGCTGCTGCGCTTTTCCAGCTCGCTGTTCACCGAGCTGCGCGACCTGGTCTTTGCCAAGGCCACGCAGGGCGCCTCGCGGGCGATTGCGCTGTCCACCTTCGAGCACCTGCATGCGCTGAGCCTGCGCTTTCACCTGGAGCGCCAGACCGGCGGCATGACGCGCGACATCGAGCGCGGCGTGCGCAGCACCGAGTCGCTGATCTCGTATTCGCTCTACAGCATCCTGCCCACCTTCATCGAGATGGCGCTGGTGCTGGGCATCCTGGCGCTGCGCTTCGACATCTGGTTCGCGGCCATCACGCTGGCGGCGCTGGTGTTCTACATCACGTTCACGGTCACGGTGACCGAGTGGCGCACGCGCTTTCGACGCGAGGCCAATGCCCAGGAGTCGGCGGCGCACACCAAGGCCATCGACTCGCTGCTGAACTACGAGACCGTCAAGTACTTCGGCAACGAGGGCTTCGAGGCGCGGCGCTACGACGAGAACCTGGAGGCGCTGCGCCGCGTGCGCCTCAAGAGCCAGAGCACGCTGAGCCTGCTCAACTGCGGGCAGCAGCTGATCATCGCAACGGCCCTGGTCGCCATCCTCTGGCGGGCCACGCAGGGTGTGGTGGATGGCCGCCTGTCGCTGGGCGACCTGGTCATGGTCAACGCCTTCATGATCCAGCTCTACATCCCGCTGGGCTTTCTGGGCGTGATCTACCGCGAGATCAAGCAGAGCCTGACCGACCTGGAGCGCATGTTCACCCTCATGGACAAGGAACGCGAGGTGGCCGACGCGCCCGGCGTCCAGCCGCTGCAGACCCATGGCGCACCGCCCGAGCTGCGCTTCGAGCATGTGGACTTCGCCTATGACCCCGAGCGGCCCATCCTCAAGGACGTGAGCTTCACCATTCCCGCCGGCAAGACCGTGGCCGTGGTCGGCCCTTCGGGCTCGGGCAAGAGCACGCTGGCGCGGCTGATCTTCCGCTTCTACGACGTGCAGTCCGGCCATGTGCGCATCGCCGGGCACGACCTGCGCGAGCTGACCCAGGACAGCGTGCGCGGCGCCGTGGGCATCGTGCCGCAGGACACGGTGCTGTTCAACGACACGGTGGAATACAACATCGCCTACGGCCGCCCTGGCGCCAGCCGCGAGCAGGTGGTGGCGGCCGCGCGCGCCGCGCGCATCCACGACTTCATCGAGGCCACGCCCCAGGGCTATGCCACGCGCGTGGGCGAGCGCGGCCTGAAGCTGTCGGGCGGCGAAAAGCAGCGGGTGGCGATTGCGCGCACCCTGCTCAAGGACCCGCCCATCCTGATCTTCGACGAGGCGACGTCGGCGCTGGACTCGGCCAACGAGCGCGCCATCCAGGCCGAGCTGCAAAGCGCCGCGCGCAACAAGACGGCGCTGGTGATTGCCCACCGCCTGTCCACCGTGGTCGATGCGCACGAGATCCTGGTCATGGAGGCGGGCCGCATCGTCGAGCGCGGCACCCACGCCCAGCTGGTCGCGGCGGGCGGGCGCTATGCGGACATGTGGGCGCTGCAGCAAAGCGGGGAGCCCGCCGTGCTGTAGCGCGGGGCGGCCGAGGGACCGGGCGGCCGGGTGCCTGGACGGCTTCAGGGCTTGAGGTGCGTGACCAGGAACTGCTCCATGGCCTCGTAGAACTCGAACTTGTTCTCGTCGTTGTGAAAGCCGTGGCCCTCGTTGTCCTTGACCATGTACTGCACCTCGACGCCGCGCTCGCGCAGCGCCTTCACCACCTGGTCGCTCTCGTCCTTGTTCACGCGCGGATCGCGCGCGCCCTGGGCGATGAACAGCGGGGCCTTGATGCGGTCCACATGCAGGGCCGGCGAGGTGGCGGCCAGGCGCTCCCTGTCGCGCTCGGGATCGCCCACCATGGCGTGCATCTGGTCCAGCAGCGGCTTCCAGTAGGGCGGAATGGTCTTCATGAAGGTGAACAGGTTGGACACGCCCACATAGTCCACGGCCGCCGCATACAGGTCGGGCGTGAAGGCCACGCCGGCCAGCGTGGCATAGCCGCCATAGCTGCCGCCGTAGATGCCGATGCGCGCAGGGTCGGCAATGCCCTGGTCGATCAGCCAGTGCACGCCATCGGTGATGTCGTCCTGCATCTTCAGGCCCCATTGGCCGAATCCCGCTTCCCAGAACGCGCGGCCATAGCCCGTGGAGCCCCGGAAGTTCACCTGCAGCACGCAGAACCCTCGGTTGGCGAGGAACTGCACCTCGGGGTTGTAGCCCCAGCCGTCGCGGGCCCAGGGGCCGCCGTGCGGGTTGATGATGCAGGCCAGGTTCCGGGGCTCTCGGCCGGCCGGCAAGGTCAGGTAGCCGTGGATGGTCAGGCCGTCGCGGCTGGTGTAGCTGACGGGCTGCACGCGCGACATGGCGGACTCGGGAATGGCCGGGTTGATGTCGGCCAGCTTGGTCAGCGCATCGGCGGCCGCATCGTAGA
Organism: Delftia sp. CH05; assembly: GCF_009827015.1. Taxonomy (NCBI): domain Bacteria; kingdom Pseudomonadati; phylum Pseudomonadota; class Betaproteobacteria; order Burkholderiales; family Comamonadaceae; genus Delftia; species Delftia sp. CH05. The sequence goes on from NZ_WUMG01000012.1 coordinate 83,598, forward strand.
TGTAGCGCGCGCCCGGCGTGCGGTCGTTGAAGGCGGCGACGATAAACTTGTCCTCGGCGCGGTTGGCGCCCTGGATGGCGAAGTCGTAGCCGGGCAGCTGCGCAGCCAGCCGGCCGTACAGGGCTTCGGTCTCGGCATCGAAGAAACGGTACTGCGGCTTGTCGGTCTGGTAGGCGGCCAGGGTGAGCACGCGGCGCTTGCGCGAATAGGCCGCCGCGCCCAGATCGACTTCTTCGGGCACGAAGATTTCCTCTTCCTCGTCGGGCCGGGCCGGGTCGATGACCACCAGGGCCAGCTTGTCGCGGCCCCGGTTGGACAGGGCGTAGAGCTTTTGGTCGTCGAAGGTGAAGAAGGCCGGGCTGACGCTGGTGCGGTAGTCGGTGGTGATCAGGGGCTGGAACTCGCCGGCCTCGTCGTCACGGTAGAGCAGGGCGCTGTTCAGGCCGTCGCTGGCCACGGCGGCCCGCACGCGGCCCGCATGGTCGGTCTGCCAGCCGACGATGTTGCCGGGGTTCTGCGCCACCAGTTGCGCCGCGCCCGTGTGCACGTTCACGCGGTACACGTCGAAGACCTCGGCATCGCGCCGGTTGTGGCTGATCAGCACATGGTCGGGGTCGTCTTCCAGGTCGTCCTCGATGCTGGCGCGCACGCCTTCCCAGGGCGTCAGGTCGGTGGCTTCGCCGCTGCGCGCGTTGACTGCCAGCACATGGAAGTTCTCGTCGCCGCCGAAGTCCTTCTGGTAGAGCACTACATCCGGGCCCTTCCAGAAGAAGTTGCTGATGTCGCGCTCGGTCTCGGCCGTGATGCGGCGCGGCTCGCCCACAGGGGTGTTGCCCTCCAGCGCCTGCACATGGATATTCATGCGCGCCGGATGGCCGTCCACGCTGACGGGCTGCATGAAGCCCAGCATGCTTCCGTCATCGGCCAGGCGGAAGAAGCCGCGTTCCGGATTGCGGAAGAAGTCCTTGATCGGATAGGCCTGCGGAGCCTGCGCATCGGCGCTGGCATCCCGTGCCAGGTTGAGGATGTGGGCGGCCATGGCGGGGTGTCGGGAAAACGTCGGCAAGGGTGACCTCCTGGGTTGCAGCGGCAGGGGAAAAAGGGAGCCGGCCATGATGCCATGGTGCTGTATACAAACAGGCGGGCCACTGTCTTTGCTGGGATTGGTTGTATACATTTGATTGGTGTTTTCCCGTGTTTTTGCGGAAAAGTGCACCATGAATCGCCTTGGATGTATACATTCACGCCATTCCATCCAGACAAAGCCCCATGAGCCCTCAGCTTGCCCCCGCCGCCTCCGAACCGGAAAGCCATTCCCAGGTCATCAAGGCCCAGCTGCAACTGCGCGAGATGATTCTTGCGGGCGAACTGCCCGCAGGCGAGCGCATTGCCGAGCTGACCGTGGTGCAGCGCCTGGGCATCTCGCGCACGCCGGTGCGCGCCGCGCTGATGCGGCTGGAGCAGGAAGGCCTGCTCGAAGCCATGGCCGGCGGGCGCGGCTACCGCGTGCGGCTGTTCTCCGAGGCCGATGTGGCCGATGCCATCGAACTGCGCGGCACGCTGGAAGGCCTGGCCGCGCGCTGGGCGGCCGAGCGCGGCGTGGCCGAGCCGCTGCTGGCGCAGGCCGGGCGCTGCCTGGATGCCATCGACCGTGTGCTGGAGACGGCCGACTGGGGCGACGAGGCCTTCTCGCGCTATGTGGCGCTGAACTCCGAATTCCACGACCTGCTGCATTCCATGGCCGGCAGCAGCGTCATGCAGCGCGAGCTGGAGCGCGTGGTGCGCATGCCCTTCGCCTCGCCTTCGGGCTTTGTGCTGGCGCGGGCCGAATCCCCGCGTGCGCGCCACAGCCTGATGGTGGCCCAGGACCAGCACCGCCAGGTGCTGGACGCCATTGCCGCGCGCGAGGGCGCCCGGGCCGAGGCGCTGATGAAAGAGCACTCGCGCATTGCGCGCCGCAACCTGCGCGAAGCCGTGAGCGAGCCCGGCAGCCATGCGGTTCCTGGCGTGCAGTTGATTCGAGTCTGATCTGCGCTTGATGTGTGCTTGATGTGCGCCGGCGGCCTCGGTCGCCCGTGCCCCAGCCACCGCAGCGCCAAGGACTGCGGACCCCACCCATAAAGGAGACCCCCATGAGCACATTCCCCAAGAACACCTGGTACGTGGCCGCCACGTCCGACGAGATCCAGGACAAGCCGCTGGGCCGTCGCATCTGCGGCGAGCGCATCGCGTTCTACCGCGCGCAGCACGGCATTGCCGCCGTGGAGGATTTCTGCCCGCACCGCGGCGCGCCCCTGTCGCTGGGCTTTGTCTGCGAGGGCAAGCTGGTCTGCGGCTACCACGGGCTGGAGATGGGCTGCGACGGCAAGACCATTGCCATGCCGGGCCAGCGCGTGCGCGGCTTCCCCGAGATCCGCAGCTATCCCGTCGAGGAGCGCCATGGCTTCATCTGGGTCTGGCCCGGCGACAAGGCGCTGGCCGATGCCGCGCTCATCCCGAAGCTGCCCTGGCACGACAACCCCGAATGGGCCTATGGCGGCGGCATGTTCCACATCCAGGCCGACTACCGGCTGATGATCGACAACCTCATGGACCTGACGCACGAGACCTATGTGCACGCCAGCTCCATCGGCCAGGCCGAGATCGACGAGACGCCCTGCAAGACCGAGACGCGCGGCGAGGGCGCCGATGTCGAGGTCGTCACCAGCCGCTTCATGAACGACATCCCCGCCCCCCCGTTCTGGAAGATGGCGCTGCGCAGCAACGGCCTGGCCGACGATGTGCCCGTGGACCGTTGGCAGGTCTGCCGCTTCACCCCGCCCAGCCATGTGCTGATCGAGGTCGGCGTGGCCCACGCAGGCCACGGCGGCTACGACGCGCCCGACGAGCACAAGGTCTACAGCATGGTGGTGGACTTCATCACGCCGGAGACCGAGGAGTCCATGTGGTACTTCTGGGGCATGGCGCGCCGCTTCAATCCGGGCGATGCCGAAGTCACCGACCGCATACGCGAGGGCCAGCACAAGATCTTCAGCGAAGACCTGCAGATGCTGGAGCTGCAGCAGCGCAACCTCAGTGCCCACCCCGACCGCAAGCTGCTCAAGCTCAACATCGATGCGGGCGGCGTGCAGTCGCGCAAGGTCATCGACAAATGGATTGCGCAGGAACAGCAGGCGGCGGCGGTGGCCGCAGCAGCGGCCCAGCCTGCCGCCGCGGTGGCCTGAGGCCGGCCATGGCCCGGCGCGCATCCAGGACCGGCGCCGGGGATGGGGTAATCTCGGCGGGCTTCAACCCCAGGGCCGCAAGGCCTGCCGCCACCGATGGTCCACTCCGCCTCCGATCCGCTTTCCATCGACCTCTACGACCAGCCGGGCCACCTGATCCGGCGCGCGCAGCAGATCGCGGCGCAGCTGTTCCGCGACGTGCTGGGGCCGGACGTGACGCCGGTGCAGTACGCCATCCTGCGCATGCTGCAGGAAAAACCGGGCATCGACCAGGTGACGCTGGCGCGGCTGGTGGCGCTGGACAACTCCACCACGGCCGACATCGCGGCGCGACTGGAGGCCAAGGGCTGGGTGCTGCGCGAGATCCTGCCCCGGCGCCAGCGGCGCCTGACGCTCACGGCCGAGGGCGAGGCCATGCTGGGCGGCTTCGTGCCGAATGTGCACGAACTGCACAACCGCATGCTGGCCGCGCTGGAGCCCGAGGAGCAGGCCGAGTTCAAGCGCCTGCTGCGCAAGTTCGTGCAGTTGCACGACGCACGCGACGCCCTCGACGCTTCCTCATCCGACTGACAGCGGCCCGGCCGCCTCCGCGTCCGAGACTGCGCGGCCCCGCCTGATCGGGGAAATCCCGGTATCTGGCGCCGATTTTCATTCAGTAAACTGAATCACATTCAGCATACGTAATGATGTGCTGAGAACACAAGAAAGCTTCCACAGAGCTTCAACCCAAGGAGACCCACGATGACTGCCTCTACCCCTGTTCCATGGCTGCAGCGGCCTTGCGCCGCCGCATCGTCCAACTGCCCGTTGCGGGAGCTGCGGCCATGAGCGCCGACCTGCGTGCAAGCGTCGACCAGCGGCCCATGACGCGCTTCCAGTGGTCGGTCATAGCCCTGTGCATGGTGCTCAACATGATCGACGGCTTCGACGTCCTGGTCATGGCGTTCACGGCCTCTGCCGTGTCGGCGCACTGGCAGCTCAGCGGCGCCCAGCTGGGCTTTCTGCTCAGTGCGGGCCTGTTCGGCATGGCGGGCGGATCGCTGCTGATCGCGCCCTGGGCCGACCGGCTGGGCCGCCGGCCGCTGATCCTGGCCTGCCTGGCCCTCTCGGGCGTGGGCATGCTGGGCTCGGCCTTCAGCCAGAGCGCCACGCAGCTGGCGGCGCTGCGCGTGCTCACGGGCCTGGGCGTGGGCGGCATCCTGGCCTGCAGCAACGTGATCGCCAGCGAATACGCCTCGCAGCGCTGGCGCAGCCTGGCCGTCACGCTGCAGTCCACGGGCTACGCGCTGGGCGCCAGCATTGGCGGCTCCATCGCGGTGTGGCTGCTGGGGCGCCATGACTGGCGCGCGGTCTTCCTGTTCGGCGGCTGCGTGACGCTGGGCGTGCTGGTCCTGGCCTGGTGGCGACTGCCCGAGTCCATGGACTTCCTGCTGGCGCGGCGCCCGGCCGGCGCGCTGCAGCGGCTCAACGCCCTGGTCGGGCGGCTGGGCCTGCCCGCATTGGCTGCGCTGCCGCCTGCCGCGCCATCGGCGGCGGAGCGCTCAAGGCGGGGCCCGCTGCAGCTGTTCGCGCCGGGCCTGCGCCGGCCCACGCTGCTGGTCTGGCTGTCGTTCTTCGCGGTGATGTTCGGCTTTTACTTCGTGATGAGCTGGACGCCCAAGCTGCTGGCCGCCTCGGGCCTCACGCCCGAGCAGGGCGTGACCGGCGGGGTGCTGCTGAGCCTGGGCGGCATCCTGGGCGCCACCTTGCTGGGCCTGCTGGCGGCGCGCTATCCCGTGCACCGCGCGCTGGCCGGCTTCATGCTGGCCACGGCCGTGCTGCTGTGCTTCATCGTGAGCAATCCGGGCTCGCTGCTGCTGTCGTATGCGCTGGCTTTTCTGATCGGCGTCTTCGTCAACGGCTGCGTGGCCGGGCTCTATGCCATCGCGCCCATGGTCTATGGCGGCGAGGTGCGTGTGACCGGCGTGGGCTGGGGCATAGGCATAGGGCGCATCGGCGCCATCGTCTCGCCCATGGTCGCGGGCTCGCTGCTGGACGCCGCGTGGTCGCCCAGCCAGCTCTATGTGGGCTATGGCCTGGCCTTCGTGTTCGCGGCCTGCATCGTGTCGCTGCACCGGCTGCAGGGGCCCGAAGCCGGCAGGCCCGCAGCCACGGGCCGCACGCTGTCGGCGCATTGAGCGCGACTTGCAGACAAGAAGGAGAACCCATGACCGAATGCACCACCATTGCACCTGCCTCCACGCCTGCCTTCCCGCTGGACCAGTGGTATGTCGCCGGCTTTGCCTGGGAGCTGCAGGACGCGCCACTGGCACGCACCCTGCTGGGCCGGCCCGTCGTGCTGTTTCTCACGCCCGATGGCAGCGTCGCCGCGCTGGAGGACCGCTGCTGCCACCGCGAACTGCCGCTGTCCTGTGGCACGGTGGAGGCGCGCGGCCTGCGCTGCGGCTACCACGGCCTGCTGTTCGACCGCGCCGGCCAGTGCCTGGAGATTCCGGGCCAGCAGCGCATACCGCCCAAGGCCTGCGTCAAGTCCTTCGAGCTGCGCGAGCGTGACCAGATCCTCTGGATCTGGATGGGCGCCACACCCGATTCCGTGCCCGCGCAGGAGCCGCCCGCCTATCCCGTGCATGGCGATGCGCGATACCGCTTCGGCGGCGATGTCTACCACTACGACGCGCCCTACCAGCTCATCCACGACAACCTGCTGGACCTCAGCCACCTGGGCTATGTGCACCTCAAGACCATTGGCGGCAATGCCGGCATCCACATGAATGCGGAGCTGCAGGTCCGCCAGGACGGGGACAGCGTCACCGTGCTGCGCTGGATGCCCGACTCCGACCCGCCGCCCACCTATGCGGCGGCCTGGCCGTTCGCGGGCCGCATCGACCGCTGGCAGGAGGTGGAGTTCCACCCCTCGCATGTGCGCATCTGGACCGGCGCCATGGACGCAGGCAGCGGGCAGCTGGACGACCCGCAGCGCGAAGGCTTTCACATGCGGGGCTTTCACGGCGTGACGCCGGAGACCGAGCATTCGGCCCACTACTTCTGGACCATTGCCACCAACCCGCATCCCGACATGCAGGACACCACGCGCCTGGTGATCGACCAGACGGCCGCCACCTTCGAGGAGGACAAGGTCGTCATCGAGGCCCAGTTCCGCAACCAGCAGCGCTTTGGCGCGCGCCCCGTCATCGACATCCACGTGGACGCCGGCCCCAACCGCGCGCGCCGCGTGATCAGCCGGCTGCGCGAGGCCAGCGCCCATGCGCTGGCGGCGGCCTGATTTTCCGAACCCATCCCTTTCCGCTTTTTTTCCCATGCAAGCCAACCCCATCCTCCAGGTGCGCGTCGCGCGCAAATGCGCCGAGGCGCAGGACATCTGCAGCCTTGAACTCGTGCCGCTGGACGGCGAAAGCCTGCCCGCCTTCACGGCCGGCTCGCACATCGACCTGCACCTGCCCGGCGGCCTGGTGCGCCAGTACTCGCTGTGCAACGACCCGCAGGACACGGGTCGCTACGTGGTCGGCGTACTGCGCGAAGCCGCCTCGCGCGGCGGTTCGGCCGCCGTGCACGAACAGGTGCAGGAAGGCCAGCAGATCGCCATCGGCGCGCCGCGCAACCACTTCGCGCTGCATGCGGGCGGCCCTGCGCGGCATCTGCTGCTGGCCGGCGGCATAGGCATCACGCCCGTGCTGGCCATGGCGCGCCAGCTGGCGCGCGAGGGTGCCGACTTCGAACTGCACTACTGCGCGCGTTCGCGCGAGCGCATGGCCTTCACGGCCCTGCTGCAGTCCATGCCCTGGGCCGACCGCGTGCACCTGCATGTGGATGGCGAGGGCGCGCTCGACATGGCGCAGCTCCTCGGCGCCCCGCAGGCGGGCCTGCACCTGTATGTCTGTGGCCCACGCGGCTTCATGGACGCGGCCCTGGGCATGGCTCGCGCATCGGGCTGGAGCGAGGACCGCCTGCACTACGAATTCTTTGCAGGCGAGGCCGTGCAGCGCGAGGGCGATGCCGGGTTCGAGATCGAGATCGCCAGCACCGGCCAGGTGGTGCGCGTGGCGCCCGAGCAGACCGTGGTCCAGGCGCTGGCCGGCATCGGCGTGGAGGTGCAGACCTCGTGCGAGCAGGGCGTGTGCGGCACCTGCCTCACGCGTGTGCTCTCGGGCGAGCCCGAGCACCGCGACATGTACCTGACCGAGGACGAGCAGGCCGCCTGCGACCAGTTTCTGCCCTGCTGCTCGCGCGCGAAATCCGCCCGGCTGGTGCTGGACCTGTAGCGCTGGACCCGGCCGGCCGGCGCACAATGAGGTTTTCCCCCAAGGCCCGCCCTGTGGCGGCGGGCGCCGCCTTCCTGCCATGCAACCTGCCCTGCTCGTCCTCAACTTCAATACCGAGGCCCATCTGCGCCAGATGGCCCAGGCCTTTCCCTCCTTCGACCTGCTCTACGCGCCCGACGCCGCCCAGTGCGAGGCCGCCATCGCCGAGCACGGCACGCGCATACAGGCCGTGCTGACCATAGGCTCCATCGGCCTGTCGGCCGCGCAGATGCAGCGCATGCCCGCCCTCAGGCTGGTCTGCGCGCTGGGCGCGGGCTACGAGAACATCGATGTCGCCCATGCGCAGGCCAACGGCATTGCCGTGGGCAATGGCGCAGGCACCAATGACGACTGCGTGGCCGACCATGCCATGGGCCTGCTGATCGCCTCCGTGCGCGGCCTGGTGCGCCTGGACCGCGCCACGCGCGACGGCGTCTGGCGCACCGCCATGCCGCTGCCGCCCAATGTCTCGCACAAGCGCCTGGGCATCCTGGGCATGGGCGCCATCGGCGCCAAGATCGCCCAGCGCGCGCTGGGCTTCGAGATGGAAATCGGCTACCACAACCGCAGCCCGCGCAGCGGGCTGCCCCACCGCTACTTCGGCGACCTGCTTTCCCTGGCGCAATGGGCCGATGTGCTGCTGGTCGCCACGCCGGGCGGCCCGGGTACGCGCCATCTCGTCAACGCCCAGGTGCTGGACGCACTGGGCCCGCAGGGCCACCTGGTCAATATCGCGCGCGGCAGCGTGGTCGATACCGCCGCCCTGGCCGCCGCCGTGCGCGAAGGCCGCCTTGCCGGCGCGGGCCTGGATGTCTACGAAAGCGAACCCGCGCCCCCGGCCGAACTGCTGGACCTGGACGCCGTGGTGCTCACGCCCCATGTGGGCGGCTGGTCGCCCGAAGCCGTGCAGGCCTCGGTGGACCGCTTCATCGCCAACATGCGCTGCCACCTGGAAGGCCGCCCGCTGGTCTCGCCGGTCACGGCCTGAGGCTGGATTCAGCCCTGTGCCATCCCGGCAGCTGCTGCCAGGTGCAGCAGCCCCATGACCAGGCAGAGGGCCGAGGACACATGCCAGAAGCGGTCGCTGTTGTTCGGGAACCGCGGTTTCAGCCACGGAAAGGCCGCGGCCCGCGCCACCAGCACCAGGCCGGCCCCGGCCAGCACCGGGCGCATGAAGGGCAGGGGACCCAGCAGGCCCGCGCCTGCCAGCGCATACCCCGCCAGCAGCGACAGCACCACGCCGATGGCCGCCGACACCAGCGGCGGATACCAGTGCCCGGCCTCGGCCATGCGCGCCATGCGCTCGCCGGCACCCATGAGCCGCAGCCCACGTCCCCCCCAGACGATGCAGGCGAAGTGGGCCAGCGCGGCCGCCGTGTCGAACAGGGCGGCGGCCAGGGCCAGCAGTTGCACGCCCTTCACGGCAGGGCTTCCCACGCGCCGGTGTGCTGATGCTTCTTCATGGTGTATTCCTTGGGATTTGCTGCAATGGCCGGCCACTGTAGTGCTTAAACTCCGGGCAGAAAACTCGCCTTGTGCTCAGGTTTTGCCGCATGCCCTCCCATACCTCCGCTACCACTGAATCCCAGAGAAGAAGACAGCCCGTGCAGGCCCGTGCGCAGCGCACGCTGGAGGCCATTCTTCAGGCAGCAGCTCAGATTCTGGTCAAGGAGGGCGAAGCCGCGCTCACCACCAATCGCATTGCCGATCGCGCAGGCGTCTCCATCGGCACGCTCTACCAGTACTTCCCCGACAAGCAGGCCGTCTTGCGCGCCATGGTCGATGGCCAGCGCCGTGCGGCCGTCGCGGCCATCGAGGCCTGGCTGGAGCAGGCGTCGGAGCAGGGCCTGCCGCGCGAGGCCGTGGCGCGCGGCGTGGTCGCCTGCATCGTCGAGGGCTTTGCGGGCCGTACGCCTGCGCGGCGCAAGCTGGCGCGCTTTGCCTGGCGCCAGGATGGTGACGAGCGCATTGCCCTGTCCATGCGCGAGACCGCCGAGCGCATGGCCGCCCACCTGCAGCGCTGGGGCGGCCCCTCGCTGTCCTATGCGCGCCTTTACGTGGCCACGCGGGCCGTGCTGGGCACGGTGCGCTTTGCCTCGCTGGAGGCTTCGCCGCTGATCGCCTCGGGCGCACTGGAGGAGCTGCTGTGCGAGATGGGGGCAGATATGTTGCTGGGTGGCGCGACGGACGCGGGAGCCGCTGCCCGTGCCCCTGCCCCATAGGCAGCAGGGGCTGTGCCTGTGCCATTTCGCTGGACCGGCTTCGCAGCAAGGCATGCCTTGATGGGCGGGCTGAAGTCCTGGTCGTCCTTGCGAAGCAGGATGGCGAAAAAAAGGCCCCGCAGAGCGGGGCCTTTTGCTTCTACCGGAGTGTGCGATCAACCGATAGCATTCTAACGAGTTCGCGCGGCAATGGCTTTCTCCGCCACATCCACCAGGTCGGCGCCGACCTGCTGCTTCCACTTGTCGTAGACGGGGCGCGTGGCCTTGACGAAGGCTTCGCGCTCGGCCGGCGTGAGCTGGGTCACGGTCACGCCGTTGGCGGCCAGGTCCTTGAGCAGGGGCTTGTCGGCCTCGATCATGCCCTTGCGCGCGATCACGACCTGCTCCTTGGCCGCGTCCACGGCGGCCTGACGCACGATGTCCTGGTCTTCCTTGGTCCAGGTGGCCCAGATGTCCTTGTTGACCACGAAGATCAGCGGATCGTTGATGTAGCCCCACAGCGTCAGATGCTTCTGGCCCACGGACTGCAGCTTGGCGGCCATGTAGACCGAGACGGGGTTTTCCTGGCCGTCCACGGCGCCGCTGGCCATGGCGGGCTGGGCATCGGCCCAGCTCATCTGCGTGGGGTTGGCGCCCAGCGCGGTGAAGGTGTCCAGGAACAGCGGCGAGCCCACGACGCGGATCTTCAGGCCCTTGAGGTCGGCAGGGGTCTTGATGGCGTGCTTGGAGTTGCTGATCTCGCGGTAGCCGTTCTCGCCCCAGGCCAGCGGCACCACGCCGGCCTTGTCCAGGCGCTGGAACAGGCGCTTGCCGGGCTCGCCATGCGTGAGAGCGTCGGCAGCCGCGTAGTCGGGCATCAGGAAGGGCAGGGCGAACAGGTTCAGCTCCTTGATCTGGGGCGACCAGTTCAGCGTGGAGCCCACGGCCATGTCGATCACGCCCTGGCGCAGCGCGCTGAATTCGCGCGTCTGGTCGCCCTGGATCAGGGACACGCCTGGGTAGAGCTTGATGTTGATGCGGCCGTTGGTGCGCTCGCGCACCTTGTTGGCCCAGATCTCGCCGCCCTTGCCCCAGGGAAAGGCCGTGCCCAGCACCAGCGACATGCGGTACTCGCTCTTGTACTTGGCCGGAGTCTGCGCCACTGCGGGAGCGGACGAAAGGGCCAGGGCCGCCGCTGCGGCCAGGCCGCTGGCGAGGAAAGTGCGAAGTTTCATTGCGAAGGTCTCCTTGTTGAATTTTTGGGAAATCAGTAGCCCAGGCGTGCTGGGAGCCAGAGAGCCAGCTGCGGGAAGGCGATCACGGCGATCATCACCAGGAACATGGCCAGCAGCATGGGGCCGACCCAGCGCACGGTGGACTCCATGCGCACGCCCGCGATGCGGCAGGACACCATCAGGTTCACGGCCAGCGGAGGCGTGAACTGGCCCAGCGCCACCTTGAGCGTGAGGATGACGCCGAACCACACCGGGTCCCAGTGGTAGTGCTGCATGATCGGCAGCAGCAGCGGCACGAAGATCAGGAAGATGGAGATGCCGTCCAGGAACATGCCCACGGTGATCAGCAGCAGGATCAGCAGCGCCATCACGCCGTACTCGCCCAGGCCCGATTCCACGATGGCCTTGGCCACCGGATCGATCACGCCCAGCGTGGACAGCGAGAACGCGAAGATGCCGGCCAGCGACACCACCAGCAGGATCACGGCCGACAGCTCGCCGGCCTCGCGCAGGATGGGATACAGGTCGCGCAGCGTGATGGTGCGGTGGATCACCATGCCCACGAACAGGCCGTAGAACACGGCCACCACGGCGGCCTCGGTAGGGGTGAACCAGCCGGCGCGCATGCCGCCCAGGATCAGCACCGGGGCGGCCAGGCCCCAGGAGGCCTCGCGCAGGCTGCGCCAGAACGGCGGGCGCGGCATGGACGATTCCAGCGCACCCATCCTGTGCCTGCGCGACATCCACACGGCCGGAACGATCAGCGCCACGCCGGCCAGGATGCCGGGGATCATGCCGGCCGCAAACAGCGCCGGCACCGAGGCGCCGGGCACCAGCACCGAGTAGATGATGAAGGCCACGGACGGCGGGATCAGGATGTCGGTGGCCGCAGCCGCGCCCACCACGCTGGCCGAGAAGCTGCCGGGATAGCCGGCGCGGCTCATGGCCGCGATCATCACGCCGCCCACGGCAGCGGCATTGGCCGGGCCCGAGCCCGAGATGCCGCCCAGGAACATGGCCACGGCAATCGCCACCAGGGGCAGCATGCCGGGGCCGCGGCCCACGATGGCCACGGCGAAGTTCACCAGGCGCAGCGCCACGCCCGAGCGGTCGAAGATCGAGCCTACGAGCACGAACATCGGAATCGCCAGCAGCGGGTACTTGCCCAGGCCGGCATAGAAGTTCTGCGGCACGGCCAGCAGGCCGAACCACTGCGTGTCGGGGCTGGCCAGCGCGATGGCGGCCGCACCTGCCAGGCCCAGGGCCGCGCCGATGGGCACGCCCAGGAGCATCAGGCCCAGGAAGGCGATGAAGAGCAGGGTCGCGATCATGGCGCCTTCTCCTCGTCCACGAAGGCGCCGGGGCGCCCCTGGCGCAGGAACAGTTGCAGCGCGCGCAGCGTGATCAGCGCCGAGCAGATGGGCAGCCACATCGAATACCACCACTGCGGCACGCCGATGCCGGGCGAGGTTTCCTCGAAACGGTAGTCGTCCCAGACCACGCGCACGCTCAGTGCGGCGATCACCGCGAACAGCAGGGCCACCATCAGCGTGCCGAAGCGCGCCAGGCGCTTCCTGCGCAGGGCGCTGCCGCCTTCGGCGAAGTATTCGATGCGGATGTGGGCGTTGCGCGCCACGGCCGCCGAGCCCGCGACCATGGCCAGCAGGATCATCAGGAAGACCGAGATTTCCTCGGTCCACGCGAAGGACGAGGAGGTGAAGTAGCGCACCAGCACATTGGCGAAGGTGATCAGGGCCAGCAGGGCCATGATGACCACGGTGAGCCAGTCCTCGATGCGCAGCGAACGCGGCTCGTCCGGCTGGGAAGGCGTCTCAGCGGCGCCGTTTTCGGTGGGAGGGGATGACATGGACGCGGGGAGTCAGAAAATTACACATGGCGGGGCAGATGCAGTCACTGAGCTTCCTCGGCGTCGTGTGCCGGGGGCCGTGAGGAAAAAATGTCACATTGGGTAAATGCGGCGCAGCGCCATTATGTGCGCATACGAGCGCCGCATCAGATGGCGGTTTCCTCAGTGTGGCGGCCCATGCGGGACGTTGATACGGGCATGCCCCGGCGTGGAGGCACCGAGGAAGGGCCGCCCCGCACCGAGGGTGCCGTCCCCCTCCCGGAGAGAGAGGGGGAAGCGGCGTAGCCGCTCAGGGGGTGCCTTCCATCACAGCGGATAATGAGGCCCATGGAAACCAAATGGCTAGAAGATTTCGTCAGCCTGGCTGAAACACGCAGTTTCAGCCGCTCCGCCCAACTGCGGCACGTGACGCAACCTGCGTTCTCGCGCCGCATCCAGGCACTGGAGGCCTGGGCCGGCACCGACCTTGTGGACCGCAGCTCCTACCCGACCCGGCTCACGCCGGCCGGCAAGACCATGTATGACCAGGCGCTGGAGATGCTGCAGTCGCTGCAGAGCACGCGCACCATGCTGCGGGCCCATGTCAGCGCGGGCAAGGGCATGGTGGGGTTTGCCGTGCCGCACACGCTGGCCTTCACCTTCTTCCCGAACTGGGTCTCCAGCGTGCAGGCCAAGTTCGGGCCGTTCCGCAGCCGGCTGTTCGCGCTCAACGTGCACGACGCCGTGATGCGCCTGGTCGAGGGCGGCTGCGACCTGCTGATCGCCTACTTCCATCCGTCCCAGCCCTTCCAGCTTGACCCGGCGCGCTACGAGATGGTCAGCCTGGGCCATGAGGTGCTCGCCCCCTACGCCAGGCCCGACGCCGACGGCCTGCCGCTGCACCAGCTGCCGGGCCGCCAGGGCCAGCCGCTGCCCTACCTGGGCTATGCGCCGGGCGCCTACCTGGGCCGCGTGACGGAACTCATCCTCAAGGAAGCGGCCGAGGCCGTGCACCTGGAACGCGTCTACGAGACCGACATGGCCGAAGGCCTCAAGGCCATGGCGCTGGAAGGCCATGGCGTGGCCTTTTTGCCATTCAGCGCCGTGCGCAACGAGCTGGAGGCCGGCCGCCTGGTCAGCGCCGCACCTGCCGGTGACGACGGTTTCCGCATGGACATGGAAGTGCGCGCCTACCGCGAAAAACCCACCAGCAAGGATGCGCCCCAGGGCGTGGCCGGCGCGCTGTGGAACTTCCTGCTGGAGCAGGGCGAGACCATCGGCTGACACGCCAGGCGGCACTCATGAAGACAAAGGGGCTCTCGAGCCCCTTTTTGCTGCACGCTGGTGCATGGCAAAGCCCTTCAAGAGACCGACTTGGTGCATGGGTTATGCCTAGGGTAAACACCTATTATGCATGGCATGCATAAGGGTTTCTGCAAACGGCATTGGCTGTGCTGCCACGCCTGGCATTAGAGTGCGCGCACAGCAGCCACGCCGTGTGCAGGCCCCCAGGCGCGCTGGATCGGGCAAAAAACGCGTGCCATGGCACGGCAGTTGCTTACCTGAATCTGGCTGACGTGCTGGAAAGCCCTAGCACGTGTCGGTGCTCCAGCACCGTGCGTGATTGCACAATATGTGTCACATCGTTGATAGTTCGAGCCAGCCCACAAGGCGACTCGACCGTTCTCAAGACCGTTTTCGTTCTCATCTCAGGAGACCCGTATGAAGAAGCATTTGTTGGCCATCGCCGTGACCGCCCTGGCTGCAGGCAGCGCTTTTGCGCAGGCTGGCGACACCCTGGCCAAGATCAAGTCCTCCGGCGCCGTGACGCTGGGCGTGCGTGAATCCTCCGGCCTGGGCTACACGCTGGGCAATGGCAAGTACGTGGGCTTCCACACCGAGATGGGCGAGCGCGTGCTGGCCGACATCCAGAAGCAGCTGGGCCTGGCCAAGCTGGACATCAAGTACCAGCCCGTCACCTCGCAGAACCGCATCCCCCTGGTGACCAATGGCACCGTGGACATCGAGTGCGGCTCCACCACCAACAGCCAGGCCCGCCAAAAGGATGTGGCCTTCGCCGTGACCACCTATGTGGAAGAAGTGCGCATCGCCGTCAAGGGCAACTCCGGCATCACCGGCATCAAGGACCTGAACGGCAAGACCATCGTCACGACGACGGGCACCACCTCGGTGCAGACCCTGCGCAAAAACAAGCGCGCCGACGGCCTGACCTTCAAGGAAGTCATGGGCAAGGACCACGCCGACAGCTTCCTGATGCTGGAAACCGGCCGTGCCGACGCCTTCATCATGGACGGCTCCATCCTGGCCGCCAACATCTCCAAGTCCAAGGCACCTGCCGACTACAAGATCGTCGGCGAAACCCTGTCGGTCGAGCCCATCGCCTGCATGCTGCGCAAGGACGACCCCGCCTTCAAGAAGGCCGTGGACGACTCCATCAAGCGCCAGATCGCCGACGGCTCGCTGGCCAAGCTCTATGACAAGTGGTTCATGCAGCCGATTCCCCCGGCCAACGTGAAGGTCGGCCTGCCGCTGTCCGACGCCACCAAGGACGCATGGGCCAACCCCAACGACAAGCCCATGGAGTCGTACGAAGTCAAGTAAGCACCAGCTGAATGCCGCCCCTTCTGCCATGCGGTTGGAAGGGGCGTTTTTTGTTGCGGCGCCGTTTTTGCCGGTAGTGCATTTTTCAAGAATCTGAATAAAGAGGTGCTCCTATGAGTTGGGATTGGCAGGTGTTCTGCCAGGACACCATTACCCAAGAGGTCGGTCAAAGCTGCTTCGGCAAGAACGGCGACATCACCTACCTCGACTGGATGCTGTCGGCCTGGGGCTGGACCATTTCCGTGTCGCTGCTGTCGCTGTTGATCGCATTGATCGTCGGCTCGCTGATCGGCACGCTGCGCACGCTGCCCGACCGGCCGTGGATCGTGCGGCTGGGCAATGCCTGGGTCGAACTGTTCCGCAATATTCCGCTGCTGGTCCACATCTTCATGTGGTACCACGTGGTGCCGTCCATCTTCCCCGCGCTGAAGTCCCTGCCGGGCTTCGTGCTCGTGGTGCTGGCGCTGGGCTTCTTCACCTCGGCGCGTATCGCCGAGCAGGTGCGTTCCGGCATCCAGGCGCTGCCTCGCGGCCAGCGGTACGCGGGCATGGCGCTGGGTTTCACCACGTTCCAGTACTACCGCTACGTGCTGCTGCCCATGGCGTTTCGCATCATCATTCCGCCGCTGACCAGCGAGACCATGAACGTGTTCAAGAACTCGTCCGTGGCGTTTGCCGTGTCCGTGGCCGAACTGACCATGTTCGCCATGCAGGCGCAGGAAGAGACTTCGCGCGGCATCGAGATCTACCTGGCCGTCACCGGCCTGTACGTGGTCTCCGCCTTTGCCATCAACCGCATCATGGCCTTCATCGAGAAGCGCTCGCGCGTCCCGGGCCTGATCGCTGCCAGCGGCGGAGGACACTGACATGAACCTGCAAATCGACTGGTCGTTCTTCACCTGGGACCTGTTCAGCAACTTCGTGCTGAAGGGCCTGTACTTCAGCCTGACGCTGACCGTCATCGCCACCATCGGCGGTGTGCTCTTCGGCACGCTGCTGGCGCTGATGCGCCTGTCGGGCAAGAAATGGCTCGATGTGCCCGCCACGCTCTACGTCAACGGCATGCGCTCCGTGCCGCTGGTGATGGTGATCCTGTGGTTCTTCCTGCTGATGCCGCTGATCATCGGTCGGCCCATCGGCGCCGAGGTCTCGGCCATCATCACCTTCATCGCCTTCGAGGCGGCCTACTTCAGCGAGATCATGCGCGCGGGCATCCAGTCCATTCCGCGCGGCCAGGTCTTCGCGGGCCAGGCCATGGGCATGACCTATGGGCAGAACATGCGCCTCGTGGTGCTGCCCCAGGCCTTCCGCAACATGCTGCCCGTGCTGCTGACGCAGACCATCATCCTGTTCCAGGACACCTCGCTGGTCTATGCCATCGGTGCCTACGACATGCTCAAGGGCTTCGAAGTGGCCGGCAAGAACTACGGCCGTCCCATCGAATCCTATCTGGCCGCTGGCGTGACCTACTTCGTGCTGTGCTATTCGCTGTCCTGGGCAGTGAAGCGCCTGCACAAAAAGATTGCCATCATTCGATGAGCCAGCACCCCATTGAGGAATTGCAATGATTGAACTCAAGAACGTTTCCAAGTGGTACGGCAGCTTTCAAGTGCTGACCGACTGCTCCACCAACATCCAGAAGGGTGAGGTCGTGGTGGTCTGCGGCCCGTCGGGCTCGGGCAAGTCCACGCTGATCAAGACCATCAACGCGCTGGAGCCCTTCCAGAAGGGCGAGATCTTCGTGGACGGCGTGGCCGTGCACGATCCCAAGACCAACCTGCCCAAGCTGCGCAGCCGCGTGGGCATGGTGTTCCAGCACTTCGAGCTGTTCCCGCACCTGTCGGTGACCGAGAACCTGACCATCGCCCAGATCAAGGTGCTCGGTCGCAGCCCGGACGACGCCAAGAAGCGCGGCCTCAAGATGCTGGACCGCGTGGGCCTGACGGCGCACAAGGACAAGTTCCCGGGCCAGCTTTCGGGTGGCCAGCAGCAGCGCGTGGCCATTGCGCGCGCGCTGTCCATGGACCCCATCGTGATGCTGTTCGACGAACCCACCTCCGCGCTGGACCCCGAAATGGTCGGCGAAGTGCTGGACGTGATGATCGGCCTGGCCAACGAAGGCATGACCATGATGTGCGTGACCCACGAAATGGGCTTTGCGCGCAAGGTGGCCAGCCGCGTGATCTTCATGGACGTGGGCGGCAAGATCCTGGAGGACTGCTCCAAGGACGAATTCTTCGGCAACCCGGAAGCGCGCCAGCCCCGGACCAAGGAATTCCTCAACAAGATCCTGCAGCACTGAACCGGTGCGGCCCTTGCGGGCACGGCAATCAAGGGGGCGCTTCGGCGCCCCTTTTTTGTGGCCGCGGCGAGACGATGATGAGAATCGTTCTCGATACAATCGCCGGCTCAGCTGTTTGCACCGTGCTCCAGATCCCGCCCCCATTTCCCCGCCACCGGACAACTTCCACGTCCGCCGTGCCATGCCTGCCATGAAGCGCGACGACGCCCCGGGAGAGCCCGGTGGCCATTCCCGCAGTCTCTACACCCGCTGGCGCAAGCCGCTGCAGCGCATGCTGGCGCGGTACTTCAAGAGCCCGGCCGATATCGAGGATGCCTCCCAGGAAGTCTTCGTGCGCATGCTGTCGGCCGACAAGCGCCTGCCCGTGGACGAAGAGCGGCCCTATCTGCATCAGGTCGTGCGCAGCGTGGCGGCCTTCGCGCACCGCACGGCGCCGCAGCAGGCCGGTGTGCGGCTGGTGTCCGTGGAGGATTGCCGCGACGAGGTCGAGGCCCTGCCGGCCCGCGACGGAGCCGACCATGCGCTGGACGATGAGCGCCGCCAGCGCCTGGCCCGGCTGCGCGATGCCCTGAACGAGCTGCCCGAGCGCCAGCGCCAGGCCTTCGTGCTGCACCGCGTGCAGGAACTGACGCTGGAGCAGACGGCCGAGCGCATGGACATCACCGTGCGCATGGTCTCGCGCCACCTGAGCCGGGCACTGTCCTATTGCGAGATCCGCGTACGCTACGCCAGCGCCGAGCAAATGCGTGCCCTGCTGCGCGCAGACGAGCAGCGGCCGGGCGCCGCAGAGAACACACGATGAGCAACGAACTTCCCCCGGGCGTTTCGCCGCAGGAGCTGGTGGGGCTGCATGACAGGGCGGCCGACTGGTTCGTGCGCCGCCAGCAGCCGGACTGGACGGGCGCCGATGAGCGCGCGCTGGATGCGTGGCTGGGCGCCCACCCGCTGCACCGCAGCATCTTCGAAGGCATGTCGCGCCACTGGCATGGCGCGCCACAGCTCAGGGAATTGTTTCCCGATGAGTTCGGCGCAGCGGTGCCGCCCGCCGCGCCTGCCGTCTGCGCTGCACCAGCGGCCGCGCCGCCGCGCCAGCGCGTTCTTGCCCGCTGGCCCGGCCGCCCTGCGGCGGCCCTGTCCGTGCTGGCGGTGGTCTCGCTGCTGGCCTGGGGTGGCTGGTACCGCTGGGACCACACGCCAGGCTATACGCTGCAGGCCCGCACGGCGCCCGGGCAGACGCAGAGCATCGAGCTGCCCGATGGCTCGCGCGTGGCCCTCAACGTGGACAGCGAACTCCAGGTGCGCTACTACCCGCGCCGCCGCGAGGTGGTGCTGGATCGGGGCGAGGCCTTCTTCGAGGTCACGCCCGGCCCGGACAGGCCCTTCACCGTGGACTCCGGCGCCAGCCGCGTCCGGGTGGTGGGCACCGCGTTCAATGTGCGCGCCGGGCCGCCGCGGCTGGTGGTGAAGGTGCTGGAGGGCAAGGTGCAACTGCGGCCCGAGCGAGACCGGGCCGGGGGCGATGTCCTGCTGCTGGCGGCAGGCGCGGGCGTGGCTGTGGACGGCGCCGGCCGGCACAGCACCGTGGTGGCCGATGCGGACAGCGTGGGCGACTGGCGCACGGGCCAGGTGCGCTTCAGCGGCACGCCGCTGGCGGAGGTGGCGCAGGAGCTGTCGCGCTATCTGGGTGCGCCCGTGGAGCTGGGCGACGAGTCGCTGGGCCGCCTGCGTGTCTCGGGCCTGCTGGCCACGGCCGCGCCCGAGCGCTTTGTGCGCGCGCTGCCGGCCTTGATTGCGGTACGCGTGCAGCCGCGCAGCGGCGGAGGTTGGCTGATCGTGCGGGGATGAATCGAAGGTTGGGAAACAATTTGTTTCAAACTGACGGCCAACCCCAGGTTCCAGCTTTGCACCGGTTTTGGCTTCTATAGGGGCAGGGGCGTGGATTTTCCAGGCCCGCACGGCTGCCAGCCAAGGACCACCGAAGGCGCTCGTCCCTCACGCCCCAGCCAACGGCCGCAACACCTGACGCGCATGCGCGGGTGGGCTGGCATGGCTTGTCCGGCGCGGTTCCTGATCGCCCGCGACGGCTGCCTGCGGCCTGCCCGTCGCGTGCCCGTGCAACGGCACAGCAACGGAGTGGCAATGAGAGCGCAAGAAGCAGCAGGCAGGGAATTCGCAGGCAGGGGCACACATGCCCGACGCAGGAACATGAAGGAGCAGGGCGCCGGCCCGCAGGCCAGTCCGCGCCTGCTGGCGTGGCTGGTGGCCGGTGCCGTGGCCGGCATGGGCGCCGCGCCGTCCGCCCGTGCGCAACAGCTTCAGCAGCCGGCCGCCTCTTCACCGATGCCGTCATCCGGACAGCGGCTGGCCTTTGACCAGCCGGCCCAGCCGCTGATCAACGCGCTGCGCGCCTTTGGCCGCCAGACCCAGTTCCAGGTGCTGTACGACGAAGCCGTGCTGGGCGGCCGCCAGGCGCCGGCCCTCCGGGGCAGCTTCACGCCGCAGGAGGCCATGGACCGGCTGTTGGCCGGCACCGGCGTGACCGCGCACAGCACCGAGCAGGGCACGTTCACGCTGCGAAAGGCGCCTGCGCCTGAGCCTGCGCCGCAGGCGTCGGCGGGCACCACGCTGTCCACGGTCAACGTGACCTCGCAGCGCATGGCCGCGCCGGGCAGCTACGTGGGCAGCGGCAGGAGCGCCAGCACCAAGCTGGACACGCCGCTGATCGAGACGCCGCGCTCCATCTCCATCGTCACCCAGGAACAGCTGCAGAACCAGGCGCCCAAGAGCATCGAGCAGGCCCTGTCGTACACGGCCGGCGTGTCCACCGAAGTCACGGGCGCGGACCTGCGCATGACGGGCGCCATCATCCGGGGTTTCAGCGATGGCAGCTCCTACTACAAGGACGGGCTGCGGCAGTTCTCGGCCGGCACCTATGGTTCGTGGAACGACGAGATCGACGAGCTGGACAGCATCGAGGTCATCAAGGGCCCGGCCTCCGTGCTCTTTGGCCAGGGGCGGCCGGGCGGCGTGATCAACGTGGTCTCCAAGAAACCCGAGGCCGACCATGTGAACAGCGTGGGCCTGTCCTATGGCCGCTACCAGCGCGCCCAGGCCACGGCCGATCTGGGCGGCGCGCTGGATGCCTCGGGCGACCTGCTGTACCGGCTCAACCTCAAGGCGCGTGACAGCGACGGACGCACCGTGGGCTCGCGCGATGACCGCATCTCCATCGCGCCCTCGCTGCGCTGGAACCTCTCCGGCCGCACCCACCTGACCGTGCTGGGCAGCTACTCGCGCGAGCGCGGCACGCCCAAGTCCTGGTGGCCCAGCCTGTTCACCTACCCGCAGATCAAGGACCTGCCTGCGCACCTGACCGCCGGCGACCCGTCCTTCGACCGCTTCGACCGCGACACGCGATCGCTGGGCTACGAGTTCTCGCACCAGACCGACAGCGGCTGGCAGCTCACGCAGAACCTGCGCTACTCCACCATCGACATCGATTACCGCCATATCTACGCCATGGACGTGCTGGCCGACGGCCGAAGCGTCTCGCGCGCCAGCCTGGCCCAGCGCACCAAGGGCCGCACGCTGGCGTTGGACACCCGCCTGCAAAAGGACCTGCGCTGGGGCGGGCTGCAGCACCGGCTGGCCTTCGGCATGGACCATGTGAAGTACAGGGAGCGCGGCGGCCTGGGCTTTGGCTGGGATGTGCCCGACCTGGACATGCTCGACCCCGCCTATGGCCAGTCCATCGCCTATCCAGAGCTGGAGGACAGCCGCACGGACCTGCGCCAGACCGGCATCTACACGCTCAACCAGTTCAAGTGGGACCGCTGGGTGGCCAATCTCAGCCTGCGCCATGACCAGGCGCGCACCACGCAGAACAGCAGCACCCAGCCGCGCATGAGCGACAGCGCCACCACCGGCAGCGCGGGCCTGCTCTACCTGTTCGACAGCGGCTGGGCGCCCTATGCGAGCTATGCGACCTCCTTCGATCCGGTCACGGGCCTGCAGTACGACGGCAATCCGTTCGAGCCCCGGCGCGGCAAGCAGTACGAGGCGGGCGTGAAGTACCAGCCTCCGGGAAGCACCTCGCTGATCACGGCCTCGGTCTTCGACCTGCGCCAGACCAACGTCACCACGCTGGACCCCGACCACCCGCGCTTCAGCATCCAGACGGGCGAGGTGCGCTCCACGGGGCTGGAGCTGGAAGGCCGCTTCGCGCTCACGCGCGAGCTGAACGCGCTGGCCAGCTACACCTACCTGGACCCGCGCACCACGCAGAGCAACCGGCCCGCCGAAATCGGCCGCCAGACCATACAGACCACACGCCACATGGCCAGCCTGTGGCTGGACTACCGCCCGCGCGCGGTGCCGGGCCTGATGGTGGCCGGCGGCCTGCGCTACAAGGGTCGCTCTCCCTACAACGTGGCGGCGGACGGCACGCTGAACATCAACGACTCCGCCACGCTGGCCGACCTGGCGCTGGCCTACGAGACACCGCAGTACCGCATCGCGCTGAACATCAACAACCTGTTCAACCGCAAGTACTTCGCAGGCATCTTCCGCGGCGTGGATCGCGAGGCCACGCTGAGCTTCAAGTACTACTGGTCTATGTAGAAGACCTGCGCGCGGTGGGCTTGCGCGCGGCGCGAGCCGGCCCGCGCGGCTCGGGCGTCCTGATCAGCTGGTGGTTGAACTCCCTCCACAGCGCGTCGCGCCGGGCCAGCGCCTCGGACACATCGGCATGGCGCAACTGGGCCACGGCCGAGACCAGGGCATTGCACAGGTAGAAGGCGGCCGTGTAGGAGTGAAAGGGCGAGGCATTGGCCGTGCGCACCTGCAGCCAGTGGTGGGCCACGGTGGCCAGGGGGGCCGTGGGGCTGTCGGTGATGGCCAGCACCCGGGCGCCGGCTTCCGAAAATCGCTGCGCCACCTCGTAGGTGCCGCGTGAATACTGGCTCACGCTGAAGGCCAGCAGCGTGTCGGTGGGGCCTACCCACAGCAGCTGGTCGGCCGGGGCGATGGCGCCTGCATCCAGCTGCTGCACGCCGGGGCGGCACATGTTCAGGTGCAGGGCCAGCCAGGCGGAGACCGGCGAGCTGTTGAGCTGGGCCAGCACGAACACCCGGCCCTCGTCCTGCGCGAGCTGCCGGGCCATGGCCTCGAAGGCCGCCATGTCCAGCCCCTCGCGCGTGGACTGGATGTTGTGCTGGTCGTGCAGCAGTGCATCGTCCACGCACTCGCTCAGGCTGCGCTGCGCGCCCAGCAGCACGGGCGCGCGCTGGGCAGCCGTCTGCAGCAGCGCCGTCACCTCGCCGCGCGCCTCGCGCTGGGCCTCGGCATAGCTGGCATAGCCGAGCTTGGCGAACAGGCGCACCACGGTCGAGGCGCTGGTGCCTGTGCGCGCTGCCAGGGCGGTGGCCGATTCCAGCAGCGCATGCGGATAGTCGCTGCCCAGGGTCTGGGCCAGCGTCTGCTCGCTGGCCGTCAGTTCCGCGCCCTGCTGCGCCAGGCGCTGCGGCAGCAGCAGCGCGGCTTTTTGCAATGGTGATTTCATGTTTTTCTTGTATATGCAACGTGTGTTGCAAAATAGGGGGTCGCGTGCAACACTGCATGCACTCTGGAGATTCCACCATGCACGATACCCTCGAACAAAGCCGCGTGCAGCAGCGCGCGAGACTGCTGGACTGGCTGGGCGGCCAGCAGCAGGCCATGCAAGACCTGTTGCACAGGATTGTCGATATCGACAGCGGCAGCCGCGACGAAGCCGGCATCCTGGCCGTGGCCCAGGCACTGCGCGAGCGGCTGGAGGCGGCCGGCGTGGCCGTGCGTTTCGAGGACGTGCCCGGCTACGGCGTGCTGCTGCATGCCGATGTCGCCGGTCCCGAAGGGGACGGCCCGGCCGAAGGCGCGCCCATCTATCTGATGGGCCATATGGACACGGTCTTTCCGGCGGGCACCGTGGCGCGCCGCCCCTTCCGCGTGGAAGAGGGCAGGGCCTACGGTCCCGGCGTGGCCGACATGAAGTCGGGCCTGGTGCTCAACGTCTTCGTGGCCGAGGCCTTTGCGCGCTGCGGCGGCCTGGGCGCGCCGCTCAAGCTGTTCTTCTCGTGCGATGAGGAGATCGGCTCGCCCGCCACGCGCCAGACCATCATGGACACGGTGCGCGGTGCGCGCGCCGTCTTCAATGCCGAGCCCGGCCGCGTCAGCGGCAACCTGGTGACCAGCCGCAAGGGATCGATGGCCGTGGAGTTCGAGGTACAGGGCGTGGCCGCCCACGCCGGCATCAACCACGCGGCCGGCGCCAGCGCGCTGGAAGCCATGGCGCGCAAGCTGCTGGCCCTGCATGCGCTGACCGATCCCGCCACGGGCACGACCACCAATGTGGGCGTGCTGCAGGGCGGCATCGTGCCGAACATGGTGGCGCCCCATGCCAAGGCCGAGCTCGATGTGCGCTACACGGCCCAGACCGATCCCGATGCGCTGATGGAGCGCATCCGCGCCATCGTGGAGGAAGAATCCGTGCCCCGCACCCAGGGCCGCGTCACCGCCGTGCGCCGCACCCTGCCCATGGCGCCCACGCCCGATGCGCTGCTGCAGCTGTACCGTCGCGGCGCGCAGTCGCTGGGCTTCGACGTGCAGGGCGAGTTCACGGGCGGCGCGGCCGACAGCGGCCTCACGGCCTCGGTGGGCGTGCCCACGCTGTGCGCCACCGGCCCCGTGGGCGGCCATCCCCATACCGAGCGCGAGTACTGCGAGCTGGCCACCTTCGTGCCGCGCGCCCAGGCCGTGGCCCTCGCCATCTTCGACCATCCTTGACTCCGCTGATACCCATGAAAAACCTGTCCGTGAATGCATCCTTCCCCACCCGCCGCAAGCTGCTGGGCGCAGGCCTTGGCCTGGCGGGCCTGTCCGCGCTGGCGCCGCTGGCCGCACGCGCCGATGACAAGTACCCCTCGCGCCCGATCACGCTGGTCGTGCCGTTTCCGCCCGGCGGCTCGGTGGACATCATGGGCCGCCAGTACGCCGAGCCCCTGTCGCGCATCCTGGGCGTGCCCATCGTGGTGGAGAACCGTCCCGGCGCGGGTGGCTCGGTCGCCACGCAGTACGTGTCGCGCGCCAAGCCGGACGGCTACACCCTGGTCGTGTCCTCGCAAAGCAGCCACCTGGCCAATCCGCTGACCCAGCCCAAGATCGGCTACGACCCCATCAAGGACTTCGAGAACATCGCCATCCTGGGCCGCCAGCCCAATGCGCTGATGGTGCATTCCAGCCTGCCCGTGAAGAACTTCCAGGAGTTCATCGAGTACGTGAAAAAGCGTCCCGGCCAGGTCAACTACGGCAGCGCCGGCATCGGCAGCATGGGCCAGCTCAACGTGGAAATGCTCAAGGCCGCCACGGGCATCTTCGCCACCCACATTCCCTACCGCGGCGGCTCGCCGCTGGTCACGGCGGCCATCGGCAACGAGGTGCAGTTCATCCTCGACAACCTGGTCTTCATGCTGCCCCATGTGCAGTCGGGCAAGGTGCGAGCCCTGGTCGTGGCCTCGGAGCAGCGCCTGCCCATGCTGCCCGACGTGCCCACCATGGCCGAGGTCGGCTATCCCCAGCTCAACATGAGCTCCTGGACCGGCATCGCGGCGCCTGCGGGCACGCCCGACGCCATCGTGCAGACGCTGCACAAGGCCGTGCGCCAGGCCGCCACCGCGCCTGCTATGGTGGCCAGCCTCAAGGAGCGCGGCGTGGTCGCGCCCGAGGAGATGAGCCCTGCCGCGTTCGAGAAGATGATGGCCGAGCGCCTGAAGCTCTTCGGCGAGGTGGTGCGCAAGGCCCATATCGTGGCCGAGTAAGCAGGGCACGCCCAGGGCGCCCCCAGGGCGCCCCGGATGGCCGGGCGCAGCCGAGGTAGTTCCATAAGGAGGAGACATGAGCATGACCCCTATCGCCCGCCAGGCTGCCAGCCACCCTTCCCGCCGCCGCGTGCTTGGCGCGGGGCTGGGCCTGGGGATGCTGGCGCCGCTTGCGGCGCTGGCCGCCGAAGGCAAGGCCACCGGCTACCCCTCGCGCCAGATCAGCTTCATCGTGCCGTTCCCTCCGGGCGGTTCGGTGGATGCCATGGCACGCCAGTACGCCGAGCCCATGGCACGCATCCTGGGCGTGCCCATCGTCGTGGAGAACCGGCCCGGCGCGGGCGGCTCGGTGGCCGCGCTGGCCGTGGCGCGCGCCAAGCCGGACGGCTACACCCTGGTCGTGTCCTCGCAGAGCAGCCACCTGGCCAATCCTCTGACCCAGCCCAAGGTGGGCTACGACCCCATCAAGGATTTCGAGAACATCGCCATCCTGGGCCGCCTGCCCAATGTGCTGGTCGTGCCCGCGAGCCTGCCCATCCGCAGCTTTGCGGAGTTCATCGCCTATGCCAAAAAGCACCCTGGCCAGCTCAACTACGGCAGCGGCGGCACGGGCAGCATGGGCCAGCTCAACATGGAGATGTTCAAGGCCGATGCGGGCCTGGACATCACCCATGTTCCCTACCGGGGCGGCACGCTGCTGGTCACCTCGGTGCTGGCGGGCGAGGTGCAGGTGTTCCTGGACAACCTCATCTCCATGCTGCCCCACATCCAGGCAGGCAAGGTGCGCGCCCTGGCCGTGGCCTCCGAGCAGCGCGTGGCGCAGCTGCCCGATGTGCCCACGCTGGCCGAGGTGGGCTATCCGCAGCTGAACATGAGCTCATGGACCGGCCTGGCTGCGCCGGCCGGCACGCCCGCGCCCGTGGTGCAGGTCCTCTTCAAGGCCGTGCGCCAGGCCGCCACGGCGCCGGCCATGGTGTCCAGCCTGCAGGACCGGGGTGTGACCCCGCCCGAGGAAATGAGCCCCGCCGCCTTCGAGGCCATGATGTCCGACCGCCTCAAGCGCTTTGGCGAGGTGGTGCGCAGGACGGGCATCGTGGCCGAGTGAGCTGCTAGTCCAACTGCACACCCACCTCGCGCACCAGCCGCCCCCAGTCCGCCAGGTCCTGGCGCAGCGTGTCGGCGAATTGCGCGGGCGTGGTCCGGGGCAGGTCGGTCAGGTTGAGCTCGCCCAGCTTTTTGGCCGTGGCCGGGTCCTGCAGCAACTGGTTGATGGCGGCGTTGAGCTTGTCCACGATGGGCTGCGGCGTTTTGGCGGGCGCGAAGACGCCGTACCAGGAATAGTTGTGGAACGGGTAGCCCGCCTCGGTCAGGCTGGGCAGGTCCGGCTGGCTGGGAATGCGCTTGTCGCCGCTGTGCGCAATGGCGCGCACGCGGCCCGCACGCACCAGCTCCACGGTGGAAGAGGTGTCTGCAAACGCCGCTTGCACCTGCCCGCCCAGCAGGCCCTGCACACAGGGGCTGCTGCCCTTGTAGGGCACATGCTGCATCTGCAGGCCGGCCTGCTTGAGCAGGAATTCCATGGTCAGGTGCCCGCCCGAGCCCTGGCCCCAGGAACAGTAGCTGAGCTGGCCGGGCCGGGCGCGCACATGCTCCACGAACTCCTTGAGCGAATGCACGGGCAGATCGCGCGAGACCAGCAGCAGATTGCCGGCGCGGCCGATCTGCGCAATGGGCGCAAAGTCCTTGATCGGGTCATACGGAACCTTGCGGTAGAGGCTGGGGTTCACGGCCATGGACGCCGTGTAGGTGAACAGCAGCCGGTAGCCGTCCGGCGCGCCGCGCGCGGCCTGCTCCACGCCGACCAGGCCGTTGGCGCCGGGCCGGTTGTCCACCACGAAGGGCTGCCTGAGCAGCCTGGTCAGGCCTTCGGCAAACACCCGCGCGATGGTGTCCGTGCCGCCGGCGGCGGCCGTAGGCACGATCAGCGTGACGGGGCGGGCGGGGTAGTTGCCGGCATCCTGCGCCGGCTGGGCGTGGCCCGTGCAGGCCATGGCCAGCAGCAGTGCCAGGGCCATGCCGTGCTTCTTCATCGTCTTCATGCACTTGTCTCCTTGTGTCGCCTTGAGTCGCCTTGCCTGTGCGCGGCCCCGTCAGCGCAGCCCCAGGCGCGCCTGCCGGCCCTGCTCGATCATGTCGGCCCCCACGCGGTAGAGGTTGCGCGAGACATAGCTGTCCACCTCGCGCGCACGCTCGCGCAGCCAGGCGGCCTTGAGGCTGCGGGCCTGGCCGATCTCGGGCGCGTCGCCGGCCGCGGTGGCCAGCACGTCGATCACATGCAGGGCCAGCTGCCACTGGCCCGCGTCCGCCAGCGCCTGGGCGCTGGCCACCAGGCCGGGCTTGTCGGTGATGGCATCGGCAATGGCGGCGCCCGCAGCCTCGGGCGGGGCCGGGTGCAGCGTGGTCGGGTTGCGGTCCCACCAGCCGTTTTCCGAACGGTAGATGTCGCGCACGATGTAGCTGGGGTCACCATAGGTGGGCTTCATCCACTCCACGCCGAACAGCTCCTGCGGATAGTCCATGGCCGCGAGCACCTGCTGCTCGTTCAGGCCCTCGTTCATCAGGCGCACGACTTCGGCGCGCAGCCAGCGCAGCGCCTGTGCGGTGTGCAGCAGCACCTGCTGCACGGCCTGCTCGCCCTCGATCACGGGACCGAACTCGCGCACGGCCTTGAGCGGGCGCAGCGCGGCCATGGCCTGCAGCGTGTCGGCCCAGCGCACGGTGTCGCGCAGCGTGCGAAAGGGCGTGCCGATGTTGGGGATGGAGTCCAGCAGCGCCGCGCCGCCGTACAGCACGCGCTGGCCGGGGCTCCACAGCGCGATGGCGTCGTCGGTCTCGGACGGCGCCCAGAACAGCTCGATGCGGCTGTCCCCGCTGCCTATCTCCAGCCGCGTGTCGAAGGTTTCGGTGGGCTCGTGCATGTCCAGCCGGTGCTCGAAAAAGCCCGCGCTGCGGTTGAACTGGATCTCGGCCATGCGGTGCTGCAGCGCCCGGGTCTCGCGGTAGCGTGCCTGGCGGCGCGGCAGGTTGCGGTGCGCGATCAGGCGCGGCACAGGCTCTCCGCGCGCGGCCGCATGCTCCAGCCATGCGGGCACGCCCGCGTTGTAGCCGATGTGGCCGTGGCTGTAGCACAGCGCATGCACGGGCGCGTCGCTGAGCTGGCGCAGGCTGGCGATCATGTCCTGGCTGACCTTGCCGCCGGGGCCGGCGTCGATCACCACCAGGCCCGCGTCGGTCTCGGCCACGAAGGACTGGCCCTGGCCGCGCAGTATGTGCAGGCCCGGCGCCACGGTTTCGCTGCCGGTGCCCACCAGCAAGAAGGGCTTGTCGTCGTCTCTGGCGTTCATGGGGTCTCCGGGTCTGGTTCGATGGGGGGCAGGGCGTAGCGGCCGTCCAGCAGTTCGGGCCGTGGCATGTAGGCGCGCAGGCACAGGTAAAAGCCTTCGCGCGGCGCGGGCAGCCAGTTGGCGCGGTGGTCTTCGCTGGCCGGCGGCGCGTGGCTGATGTGGATAGTCAACCCGCCATCGCCATCGCCATCGCCATCAGCGTCGGGGCGCAGGCCCGGCGTGCGGTCGCCGATGGCATGGCGGTCGATGGGGTTGTCCACCAGCATGCAGTCGTGGGCGCCGTAGAGGGTCAGGGACCAGAAGGCCTGCACGGGCGGCAGCGCGCCTGGGGTAAAGCGCAGCCGGTAGCGGCGGCTGCCATGCAGGGGCCGGCCCTGGGCGTCATGCCAGGCCAGCGGGTAGATGGCCTCGCGGCTTTCCAGCATGCCGATGTACTTGAGCGCAATTTCGGCGCGGGCCTGGAAGTCGTCGCCAAAACTGCCTTCGACCAGGGCGGGGAGTTCCCAGCCCGAGTCCAGGCGCCGGCCCGTGCTGGCCGCGCGCAGCCGGGGCAGCACGCTGTCCAGGGCGCGCTGCAGTGCGGCTTGCTGTTGCGCATCGGGTGCGCCCAGCCCGGCGCCCAGGCCCACGGCAGCAAAGCGCGCGACCCGTGCGGTGTGTTCCTCTGGTGGCGGGTTGTCGCGCAGCGCGGCATTGACCTGGGCGGCGTAGTACGCAGCGTTGGGCACGGCGTTGGGTGCGGCCTGGGGATCGCAGTCCGGGTCGAAGGCACGGGCCTGCGAGGGCGTGCCCGCCTGCCAGTCGGCCAGCGGGCGCACCGCAAAGCCGTCCTGCAGCGCGTGCACGGCGGGCAGGTCATGCTCGCCATCGACCAGGATGCGGCCTATCACCCACAGCCAGGGCGTGGGCGCGGCAATGTGTGCGCCGGGCGCATCGAACGGTGGCGGCAGCGCCCCCTGCCAGCCCGGCGGCGTGACCAGGAAGGAGCGCGCAGCCGTGCCCGTCAGGCGCTGGCCCAGGTGGGCGAAGGGGTTGGTGAAGAAGTCCAGCAGGCCCAGCACGTAGTAGCGGCCCGCCGTGTCGGGCACGTCGATCACCAGCGGCCCGGCGCCCAGGTCCAGCCAGGCGTTGGTGTAGAGCGTGTCGTTGTTGGGCGTGACCACGCGGCTGGTGCCGGCGCGCAGCAGCTGGCGCGCATGCACGAACTGGTTGCACCAGCGCAGCGGTGCGGGCGCAGCCTCGCCGGCCGCATTGCGCCGGGGCGAGGTGGCCGCACGCATGCGGCGCATCTCGTACAGCGGGCAGGTGTGGATGACGGCCTCCTCGGCCAGGGTGCTCAGGTCCATGGCGTGTCTCATGCGGCCACGGGCTGCAGGGGCGGAACAGGCCATTGGTGCGCGCCTGCCTGCGGGTGGTACATGCGCAGGATGAGGTAGAAGCGCCCGTGCGGCGTGGGCAGCCAGTTGGCGGCGCCCTGTGCCGGCCGGGCATGGCCCAGGTCGATCTGCAGGCTGCCGTCGGCCTCGCGCAGCAGTCCCGGCGTGCGGTCGCCGATGGAGTGGCGGCCGATCTCGTTGCCGTAGAGAAAGCGGTCGGCGTCGTACAGGGTGACCGACCAGAAGGCGTCGGCCGGCGGCATGTCGGCGGCATTGAAGCGCAGCACATAGCGCTGGCTGCCGTCCAGCGGCTGCAGGCCTGCGTCGTGGTGGGCGGCGGCGTAGATGGCCTCGCTGGTGGCCAGCGCGCCCAGGCCCAGGTAGGCGGTGCGTGCGCGGCCCAGGTACTCGCTGCCGTAGCGGCCGGTGGACGGCGTCATGGTCCAGGGCCGGGGGCGGCGGTTGCGCCCCATGGCGGCCACGGTGCACACGCCGTCGGCAAAGCCCTCGGTCAGGCCTTCGCGCACGGGCTCCTCCAGCTGCTCCCACGCCATGTGGGCGCTGGCCACCAGGCCGGCCTGGCCGAACCAGGCCAGCAGCCCCTGGTCCTCCTTGCGTCCGGGCGCCTCGGCCAGTGCATGGCAGAGGTTGGTGAAAAAGCGCGGCGCAACCTCGGCCGCAGGCTCCTGGTTCTCGAAGGCGGCCGCCATGGCGTCCACGGGCGGGCCGACCCAGTTCGTGACGGCGGCCGGGCGGCCTCCTTTCGGCACGCCCGGCGCGGGCTCCAGCCGGATGTCGGCCTGCAGTGCGCGGGCTGCAGGCCAGTCGGGCGCATCGCCCACCACGGTGCGGCCGATCAGCCAGACCAGGTTGCTGGGGCAGTGCACCAGACGGTGGCCGGCCAGGTGTTCCGGCACCTGGCCGCCCGGCCCGACCAGGACCACGGTCTCGCCTTCGGGCGCGCAGTTGCGCGGGCCCAGGTTCTCGAAATTCTCGGTATAGGCGTCGTACAGGGCCAGCACGAAATAGCGGCCCGGATGCGCGGCGCTGGAGGGCACGGTCAGCAGGCGCGGGCCGTCGGCCAGGTGGATCCAGGCCAGCGAGTACAGCAGGTCGTTGGCGGGCGTGACCACGTCGCGGTCCTCATGGGTGGAGGGGCGCTGGCTGTGGTGCAGCGTGTCGAAGTCGCCGCGCATGTCCAGGCCCAAACCGGTAGCACGTGCGGCGCCGGCATCGGTCTGCAGGCGGCAGGTGCGGTAGGTCTCTATCAGCGGATAGCCGTAGACAAAGGCAGTCAGGCCGATGGAGCGCGCCAGGGCGCGGCGGACTTCGGGCAGGGTGGGAGGGGTCGGGTTCATGTCCATTGTTTTCTTCAGGGCAGGAGGGGGGTCAGTCGAGGGTCACGCCCGTGGAGCGCGCCAGGTCCAGCGCCACGGGCAAGAAGGCGGCGTAGGCGGCGCTGGCCTCGGCCGGGCTGTTGCCCTGGGCCTCCAGGCCCAGCGCCTCGACACGCTGGCGCACCTGGGGCTCGCGCATCACGGCGGCGACCTCGCGGCCCAGGCGTTCGACGATGGCGTCGGGCGTGCGCGCGGGCGCCATCAGCGAGATCGATCCCGTGATGGCATACACGGGCTCGCGGTAGCCCTGCTCGGCAAAGGTGGGCACATCGGGCAGGGCCTTGCTGCGGCGCGGTCCGGCCACGGCCAGGGCGCGCAGCTTGCCGGCGTCGATGAAGGGCTTGAGCGTGGCGGCCGAGCCCAGCGTCATCTGGATCACGCCGCTGATCAGGTCGATGGACATGGGCCCCTCGCCCTTGTAGGCCACGTGCAGCGACTGCAGGCCGTAGGCCTTGTCCATGAAGACCTGGACCTGGTGCGGCTGCGTGCCCGCCCCCCAGGAACCCATGGCGTACTTGCCCGGCGACTGGCGCACGGCCTCGACCAGGCCCTTGAAGTCCTTGGCCGGCACGGCCGGGTTGACGGCCATCACCATGGAGGGCGAGACCACGTCCGAGACCATGCGCAGCTCGGTGCGCGGGTCGTAGGGCAGCTTCTTGTAGAGCACTAGGTTGGCCGTGATGGGCCCGGGCACGGTCAGCAGCAGGGTGTGGCCGTCGGGCGCGCTCTTGGCCACATGCTCGGTGCCGATGATGCCGCCCGCGCCGCTGCGGTTGTCCACCACCACGGGCTGGCCCAGGCGCTTGGCCAGGCCCTCGGCCAGGATGCGCGCCACGGTGTCGGTGGAGCCGCCGGCCTGGTATTGCACGACGATGCGCACGGGCCGGGCGGGATAGCCGTCCTGGGCTAGCGCGGCGCTGCAGGCCAGGGCAAGGCAGGTCAGCGCGGCGGTGCGCAGCAGGGGTGTGTTCATGGTGGCCTCCGAGTGGGAGATGGAATGGGCATTGGCTTTCATGCAGCCTCCCTGCCGATGACCAGCGCATCGACGGCCACGCAGCCGCCGTCCTCGCGCGGGCGGGCGATCAGGGGGTTGATCTCGGCGCTTTCCAGCGTGGCGCCTGCGCGCTGCGCAAAGCCGGCCAGGGCGCACAGCGTGTCGGCAATGCTGTCCAGGTCCACGCGGGGGCGGCCGCGCGCGCCGTCCAGCACGGCAAAGGCCCGCAGCTCGCGCACCATGGCCAGCGCGTCGTCGCGCGTGATGGGCAGCAGACGCAGCGAGACATCGCGCAGGATCTCGGCATGGATGCCGCCCAGCCCGAACATCAGCACTGGGCCGAACACCGGGTCGCGGTGCACGCCGGCGATGCACTCCACGCCGCCCTGCACCATGGGGGCGGCCAGCGCGCCGTCGATGCGCGCCTCGGGCCGGGCCTGGCGCGCATTGGCCAGGATGCGGTCGAAGGCGGCCTGGGCGCCGGCCGCATCCGCCAGGTTCAGTGCCACGCCGCCCACGTCGGACTTGTGGGCGATGGCATCGCTGCAGACCTTGAGGGCAATGCGTCCGCCCATCTCCTGCGCGGCCTGCACGGCCTGCGCTGCCTCGGCCGCCGTGCGCACCAGCCGGTGCGGCACCACGGGCACGCCGGCCTCGGCCAGCAGGGCCATGCTGCGCTGCTCCGACAGCGTGCCCGCCGGCAGGTGCAGTGCGCTGCCTGCATCGGCCATCGCGGGCAGCGCCTGCGGTGTTTCATGCAGGCGGGCCAGCGCGCCAATGCAGCGTATGGCTGCGCCCGGGTCGGCGAACACCAGGCAGCCCAGCGCCTCCAGCGCATCGCGGCGCTCGGGCGGGCACAGCGTGCTGACGGCCAGCAGGGTATCGGGATGGTGGGTGCGCAGCGTCTGCACCAGGCTTTGCAGCACGGGCCAGAAGGCGTCGGACAGGCCGCCTGCCGCGAAGAAGCCCAGCCAGCTGTCGAACTGTCGGTCGGCCAGCATCAGGCGGGCGCTGCGCTCCAGCAGCGTCATGTCGTTGGTGACCTGGCCCGTGATGTCCACGGGGTTGCGCGGCGCGGCAAACGGCACCCATTCGCGCAGCTGGCGCTGGGCCGCATCGGACAGCGGTGCCACGTCCAGGCCGGCTGCGCTGGCGTCGTCGGCCATCATGGCGCCCACGCCGCCCGAGACCGTGAACAGTCCGATGGACCGCCCGTTGGGGGCCCGCGCGATGGAGGCACTGGCCGCCAGCGCGAAGAAGTCCGTGATGGAATGCGCGCGCAGCACGCCGTAGCGGCGGAACACCGCGTCATAGACGGCATCGTTGCCCGCCAGCGAGGCCGTGTGCGATGCGGCGGCGGCCGCGCCCAGGGCGCTGGTGCCCACCTTGCACATGACCACGGGCTTGCCGCGCTCCTGCGCCAGGGCCAGGGCCGCGCGCAGCCGGGGGCCGTCGCGGCAGCCCTCCATGTAGGCCATGATCACGTCGGTCTCGGGGTCCTGGGCCAGCCAGGCCAGGCCATCGGCCAGCTGCACATCGGCCTCGTTGCCCGTGGTGGCCCACAGCGACAGGCCCAGCCCGCGCTCGCGCGCCAGGCTGTAGGCATAGGCCCCGAAGGCGCCCGACTGGCTGACCATGCCGATGCGCCCGGGCCGCACCAGGCCGCCGCCCGGCGCGGGCGAGAACGTGGCGTAGACCTGGTGGCCGGGGCGCATGAAGCCCAGGCAGTTCGGGCCGATGAGGCGTATGCCCGCCTCCTGCGCGCGCCGCGCCAGCGCCTGCTGGGCGGCCGTGCCGTCGGAGCCGGTCTCGGCATAGCCCGAGGAAAACAGCACCATGGACTGCACGCGCGCGGCGGCCGCATCCTCCAGCACGCCGGCCACCTGCGACTGCGGCACCGCGACGATGGCCAGGTCCACCGGCGCGCCGATGGCGGCCAGCCGCTCGTGCGCGGGCAGACCCTGCACGCGGCTGGCGCGCGGGTTCACCGCATACAGCGCGCCGCCGTAGCCGAAGCGCAGCAGGTAGTCCAGCGGAATGCCGCCGATCTTGCTGGCCTGGTCCGAGGCGCCGACCACGGCGATGGAGCGCGGCGCGAACAGCGCGTCGAGCCGGGAGGTGTCAAAGCAATGGCTGTCGGTCATGGGTGTCCCTCAGAAGTTGTGGCGCACACCCAGCGCCAGGGACCGCACGCCGTCGCCGCTGTGGGCGGCCACCGGCACGTTGGCAATGGCGGCCGATGCATTGGCCGCGTTGCCCAGCTGCAGCCAGCGTGCGTAGAGCACGGTGCGCTTGCTCAGCGCGTAGTCGTAGCCCAGCGTCCAGGTGTTCTGGGCGCGGTCCGTGCCGCCCACCTCGCGCCGCGCCACCGAGACCAGCAGCTTGGAGCGCGCATCCACGCTCCAATCGGCGCCCAGCTGGGCCAGCTTCGCCTTGGGTGTGCCTGCACGGTCCACGCGGTTGATGACGTAGTTGCCCGTCAGGCGCAGCCCATTCAGGGCTTCCCAGCTGGCCGACAACGCCTGGTACTGGCTGGTGGCGGGCGCGGCCACGGGTGCGGCGGCGCTGCCTTCCACGGACTTCTGGAAGCTGTAGGCCAGGAACCAGGGCTTCTGGTTCCAGCCCAGCGTGGCGCCGTAGAGGCGGCCGTTGCTGCTGTTCGGCGAAGCCGCTTCGCCGAAGGAATAGGCCAGGTCCGCCAGCCAGGGCTGGCCTGCCGGCGTGCGGTAGCGCACCAGGTTGTTGGCCCGCGCCGCAAACGGCCGCAGGCCGGCCTGGGCATCGGTGGCCGACACCAGGTTCAGCGAGGAAAACAGCGCGTTCATGCCCAGCGGATCGGCCCGGAACAGCGCGCCGAACATGGGCGTGTACATGCGGCCCATCTCCACGGCGCCCCAGCCGCTGTTCAGCCCCACCCAGGCCTGGCGCGTGAAGGCCAGGCCCGGGCCGGGAATGGTGCCCAGGCCCGTGTCCGGCGCCACGCCGGCCTCCAGCATGAACTGGGCACGCAGGCCGCCGCCCAGGTCCTCGCTGCCGCGAAAGCCGATGCGCGATGCCGCGCTGCCCCCGTCCTCCAGCCGGCTCAGGCGCGTGGCGCCCGACCTTGCGCTGTTGATGTGGACGTCGACGATGCCGAACATCTCCACGCTGCCCTGGGCCCACGCGGACGTGCCCAGGGCCGCCATGCCGCCGGCGGCCAGCCAATGCTTGTGCTTCACGAACTTGTCTCCTTGGTAGCGCCCCGGATGCTTTGCCCGGTGGCTTGCTTGCTACTATCCCGAGCGACAGGGGATGCACTCTGTCAAGCCATTGACAAATGGCGGTACATGGGCACCGGACTAACCCGGGGCCTTCGACATCGTGAGAGAACCATGCGCTCCAAGCCTGCTCCCGTGGCCGACCCTTCGGCGCTGATCCGCCGCGCCCTGGGCCTGTGCCGCATGCTGCGCAACTGGCCGCCCGAGGTGCTCGATGAGCTGACGGCGCTGTCCCGCCTGGGCCGCTACGAGCGCCACCAGCAGGTGCGCGCCGCCGACCCCAAGCGGCGCGAGGTGCTGGTGGTGGCTTCGGGCTGCGTGGAAGTGGGCGGCGTGGACGCCACGGGCTCGCGCTTCGTGCTGTCCATGCACAGCGCGGGCGACATCGTCGGCCTGGCGCGGCTGCTGGAGCACACGCAATTCGTCTACGACTACCACGCGCACCAGCCCACCGTGCTGGTGGAGATCCCCGGCGAGTCTTTCCTGGCCCTGCTCGATGCCCATCCGCTGCTGTGGAAGGACATCTGCCTGCTGGTGCTGGCACGCATGCACGAGCTGATCGTCGTCCAGCAGCGCCACGCCTTCAGCAACATCGACAACCGCGTGGCCGAGCTGCTGGCGCGGCTGGCCCCCACGCATGGCCAGCCCGCGCCCGACGGGCAGGGCGTGGTGCTGCGCATCTCGCAGAGCGATCTGGCCGCCATGCTGTCGGTCTCGCGCCAGACCATCAACAAGGAGCTGCGCCTGCTGGAGCAGCGCGGCCTGCTGCAGGCCGCCTATGGGCGGCTGACGCTGGTCGATCTTGCCGGCCTGGGGCGCGCGGCCGCAGCCGGCCCGGCAATGGGACAATAGCGCACCATGACCGCCTCCACCGACTCCCTCACGATCACCCGTCCCGATGACTGGCACCTGCACGTGCGCGATGGCGAAGCCATGCGCAGCGTGGTGCCGCATACGGCCGCGCAGTTTGCGCGCGCCATCATCATGCCCAACCTCAAGCCGCCGGTGACCACTGCCGAGCAGGCGCTGGAGTACAAGCAGCGCATCCTCTCGGCCGTGCCCGAGGGCATGGCCTTCGAGCCGCTGATGACGCTGTACCTCACCGACAACCTGCCGCCCGAGGAAATCGTGCGCGCCAAGGCGGCCGGCGTCGTGGCCTGCAAGCTCTACCCGGCTGGCGCCACCACCAACAGCGACCACGGCGTCACCGACCTGCGCAAGATCTACCCCACGCTGCAAGCCATGCAGCGCGAAGGCCTGCTGCTGCTGGTGCACGGCGAAGTCACCAGCAGCGACATCGACCTGTTCGACCGCGAGGCCGCATTCATCGACCAGCACCTGATCCCGCTGCGCCGCGACTTCCCCGAACTCAAGATCGTCTTCGAGCACATCACCACGCGCGAAGCCGCCCAGTACGTGACCGAGGCCGACCGCTTCGTGGGCGCCACCATCACGCCCCAGCATCTGCTGTTCAACCGCAATGCCATCTTTACGGGCGGCATCCGTCCCCACTACTACTGCCTGCCCGTGCTCAAGCGCGAGACGCACCGCCTGGCACTGGTGGAGGCGGCCACCAGCGGCCTGCCCAAGTTCTTCCTGGGCACGGACAGCGCGCCGCACGCGGCCCATCTCAAGGAACACGCCACGGGCTGCGCGGGCTGCTACAGCGCCCATGCCGCCATCGAGATGTATGCCGAGGCCTTCGACAATGCCGGCGCGCTGGACAAGCTCGAAGCCTTCGCCAGCTTCAACGGCCCGGACTTCTACAGCCTGCCGCGCAACACCGGCAAGATCACCCTGGTGCGCGAAAGCTGGACGCCGCCGGACAGCTTCGCCTTCGGCGAGGCGCAACTGAAGCCGCTGCGCTCCGGCGAAGCCCTGCCCTGGAAGCTGGTTTAAGCTGGCGGGACTGCCACCCGCCAGAGGATTGCCATGCCTGAGCCGCAACCGCGCATCGCCCTGCTGATCGACGCCGACAACGCGCCGGCCGAGATGATCGACGAGATCCTGACCGAGCTGTCGACCTTCGGCGTCATCGACATCCGCCGCGCCTACGGCAACTGGACCAAGCATTCGCTCAGCGGCTGGCAGCGCAAGCTGCTCGATTTCGCACTGCGGCCCATGCAGCAGTTCGACTACTCCAAGCACAAGAACGCCACCGACATGGCGATGACCGTGGACGCCATGGAGCTGCTCTACACCGAGCGGCCCGACGCCTTCGGCATCGTCTCCTCCGACGCCGACTTCACCCCGCTGGTGATGCACCTGCGCTCCAAGGGCGCGGCCGTCTACGGCTTCGGCATGGCGCAGACACCCCAACCCTTCGTCAATGCCTGCTCGCGCTTCCTGTACCTGGAAGCGCTGGGCGAGGCGGCGCCAGCCAACGGCAATGGGCAGGACGCCGCGCATGAGGCAGGCCAGGCGGCGGTGCCGCCCGTGGCTGCATCGGCCGCCGCCGCGCCCCAGCCGCCCAACGGTGCCGGCAAGGAACGCGCGCCGGCCCAGGCCGAGCAGGCACCTGCCTCCTTGTCCGCTCACGAGCCGCAGCGCCCCTGCCTGCGCGTTCCTTCGCAGGAGCTGCGCCAGGACACGCGCCTGCTGAACATGCTGCGCAGCGCCGTCAACGCCACGCAGGACGAAAGCGGCTGGGCCCATGTGGGCGCCGTGGGCGCGCAGATCGGCAACAAGGCCTCGTTCGATGCGCGCAACTACGGCTATGCCACGCTCACCAAGCTGCTGGCGGCCACGCAGGCCTTCGAGATGCGCGACGAAGGCACCTCGCGCGTGGCCGTGCGCGACAAGCGCATGGCCAAGGCTCAGTCCAGGCCGTCCGGCAATTGACGTTTCCCATCGACTGGAATGCGCCCTGGCTGCAGGGGCTGCAAACGCAGGGCAGGGCGGCCTGCCTGCAGGTGGCGCAGGGCCGGCCGGTCTGGCAGGCCTTGCAGTCACTGGCCGACGCACAGGCGCTGCCCTGGCGCTTTGTGCCCCAGCACGATCTGCCCGAAGGCATGGCCTACGAGCAATTCATCTTCGAGACGCGCTGCATCCCCACGCGCGACAACCTGCATGACTTCTTCAACGGCCTGATCTGGCTGCGCTGGCCTGCGCTCAAGCAGCGCTGCAATGCCCTGCAGGCCGGCGCCATTGCCCAGGCGGGCGTGGGCGCGCAGCGCGGGCCGCTGCGCGATGCCGTCACCGTGCTGGACGAGAACGGCGCCCTGCTGCTGGCGCCGGCCGCGCTGTGCGAGGCGCTGCGCCACCGGCGCTGGCACCAGCTCTTCGTGGAGCAGCGCGCACTATGGCGCCAGGCAAGGCTGCTGCCCATAGGCCATGCGCTGCTGGAAAAGCTGGTGCAGCCGCGCAAGCCCATCACGGCCCATGTGCTGTGCGTGCACACGGATGGTGCAGGCGCCACGCCGGCTTCTGGCGCAGCGGATATCGACGCCTGGCTGGCCGCCAGCGCCTGGCTGGAGCCGGACACGCTGGCGGCCAAGCCTTTTGCGCCCTTGCCGGTGCTGGGCGTGCCCGGCTGGTGGCGCGAAAACGAGAACTTTTCCTTCTATGATGACTCTCTCGTGTTCCGGGCGCCCCGTTCCGTACAAGCATCACAACAAGGAATGACAACGGCGCAGGACCCGGCTTGAAAACAGCCGGTGCGGCCCTCACTTTTCAACGCTGCAGGGCCCAGATCCTTCCCCCTTTCCCCACTTTGTGGAGAACCCACTGATGAAACGCATCGCACTTTTTCTATTGACCAACGTCGCCGTCGTGGTGGTGCTGGGCATCGTCGCCAGCCTGCTGGGCGTCAACCGCTTCCTGACCTCCAATGGCCTGAACCTCGGGGCCCTGCTGGGCTTCGCCTTCATCATGGGCTTTGGCGGCGCCATCATCTCGCTGCTGATCTCCAAGCCGCTGGCCAAGTGGAGCTCGGGCGTGCACGTGATCAACGAGCCGCGCAACGCCGATGAGGCCTGGATCGTCAACACCGTGCGCGGCTTCGCCGACCGTGCCGGCATCGGCATGCCCGAAGTCGGCATCTACGAGGGCGAGCCCAATGCCTTCGCCACCGGCGCCTTCAAGAACTCGGCCCTGGTGGCCGTGTCCACGGGCCTGCTGGAAGGCATGACGCGCGAAGAGGTGGAGGCCGTGATCGGCCACGAGGTCGCCCACATCGCCAATGGCGACATGGTGACCATGACCCTGATCCAGGGCGTGATGAACACCTTCGTGGTCTTCCTGTCGCGCGTCATCGGCTATGCCGTGGACAGCTTCCTGCGCAAGAACGACGAAAGCAGCTCGGGCCCCGGCATCGGCTACTACGTGACCACCATCGTGCTGGACATCGTGCTGGGCTTCCTGGCCGCCATCATCGTGGCCTGGTTCTCGCGCCAGCGCGAATTCCGCGCCGACGCGGGCGCCGCCCAGCTCATGGGCCGCAAGCAGCCCATGATGAACGCCCTGGCCCGCCTGGGCGGCATGCACCCCGGCGAGCTGCCCAAGAGCGTGGCCGCCATGGGCATTGCCGGTGGCATCGGCAAGCTGTTCTCGACCCACCCGCCGATCGAAGAGCGCATTGCCGCGCTGCAAAACGCGCAGAACCTCTGAGTGACCGATCCCGCCGCTACCTTTGGCGGCGGATCTTTACCCAGGCTTCACAAGCCCCTGTCAACAACCGGCAGGGGCTTTTTCGTTGTATCTGCATGGCCGTACTAAGCGCGGCCAGGAGTGCATCGTGAAGCCTGTATTCATTCAAACGCCGGGCCGTCGCCTGGTTCCGGCCCTGGTCCTGGCTGCCGCCGCGGTGGCATTGACCGGCTGCGTGGTGGCGCCTGCCTATCCCGTAGGTCCTTCGGGCGAGGTGGTCTATGCGCCCATGGCGCCGCCGCCGGTGCAGACCGAGGTCATTCCGGTCGCTCCCTCGCCGGTCCATGTCTGGATCGGCGGCTCCTGGGGCTGGGGTGGCGGCCGTTATGCCTGGCGTCCTGGTTATTGGGCGGCGCCGCCGCATCCCGGCTATGCCTGGCGCCCGCACCGCTGGGACCATGGGCCGCGCGGCTGGTACCAGCGTCCCGGCGGCTGGTATCGCCGCTGAGTCAGGTGGCGGCGGCGTCGGCGCTGCCGCTGCCACCCTGGCCGGCCTTGGCCAGCAGGAAGTCGATGCAGGTGCGCACGGCCCGCGTCTGGTGGCGGTCGGGCAGGTACAGCAGGTACATGTGGGTGCCGAAGATGCTCAGGCGGTACTCCTGCAGGGTCAGCACCACCTCGCCGCTGGCCACCTTGTCCTGCACCACGTAGTCGGGCACCAGGCCCACGCCCAGGCCCG
This sequence comes from Delftia sp. CH05, assembly GCF_009827015.1. Taxonomy (NCBI): domain Bacteria; kingdom Pseudomonadati; phylum Pseudomonadota; class Betaproteobacteria; order Burkholderiales; family Comamonadaceae; genus Delftia; species Delftia sp. CH05. Next base: position 124,954 of record NZ_WUMG01000012.1, read on the forward strand.
CCAGAATGCCCTGGCGCAGGAAGGGGAAGTGCTCGGAGATCATGGTCGGCGCCAGCAGCACCTCCTGGCGGTCCGTTCCCTGGTAGGCCGACAGGCGCAGCTGGCGGCCCATCACGCCGGCCGTGATCAGCGGGCTGTTGCGCAGCTCGTACAGCGTGGCGGGCAGGCCGTGCTGCTGCGCATACTCGCGTGAGGCGCAGGCCACGTAGTGCACATTGCCCAGGCTGCGCGCAATCACCGACAGCGGCGGCTCCTGGATCACGCGGATGGCGATGTCCACCTCGTCGCGCAAATGGTCGGCCCGGTTCTCGAACAGCACATCCAGCACGATGGCCGGATACAGCCGCTTGAACTCGATCAGCCAGTCGCTCATCACGATCTGTCCATAGCCGCTGGGCACGCTCAGCCCCACGCGCCCTGCCATCCCCTGGCCCAGCGACGTGATCGTCTCGCGCGCCGACATCATCTCGTTCTGGATCGCGCGGCCATGCTCGTACATCCGCAGCCCCACCTCGGTAGGCTCCACGCGCCGCGTGGTGCGCCGCACCAGCTGCACCCCCACCGATTTTTCGAGCTGCGTCAGGTGATAGCTCACATTGGCCCGCGTCATCTTCAGCTTGCGCGCCGCCTGGCTCAGATTGCCGCTATCGATGATTTCCACCAGCAGGGTCAGCGAGTTCAGATCCATAGGAATGTCCAGATACTTTGCTTCGCCCACAGCCTATGAAACTGGCGCGCTCCAAAGCCAGGGGCAGCGAGGAAGGGCCTACGCCGGCCGCGCCGCCCCGCACCGAGGCTGTCGTCCCCCTCCCTTGCGAAGCAAGCAGAGAGGGGGAAGGCGCGCAAGCGCCTCAGGGGGTGTTCAACACTGTCAAATACGTTTTTACAGTCTGTCAATCATTCATGGGATTGTAAAGAACCATTGTCGTGGCAAGAATGGATGTTTTGAGTGGAAAACCCAAGTTCGGAGACATGCAGATGAGCGAACAAGCCCAGGCTTCCGTGGTCCAGACCCGCCTTGACGGCGCCGTGCTGGTGGTCAGCATCAACAACCCCCCCGTGAATGCCCTGGGCCAGGCCGTGCGCGCCGGCCTGCTGGCCGCCGTGGAGAAGGCCGAATCGGATGCCGCCGTCAAGGCCGTGCTCATCGTGGGTGAGGGCAAGGCCTTTATCGCCGGAGCAGACATCCGCGAATTCGGCAAGCCCGCCATGCCGCCCTCGCTGCCCGAGGTGCTCAATCGTCTCGAAGCCTCCGACAAGATCGTGGTCGCCGCCATCCATGGCCCGGCCCTGGGCGGCGGCCTGGAAGTGGCCATGTCGGCCCACTACCGCCTGGCTTTGCCGGCTGCCAAGCTCGGCCTGCCCGAAGTCAACCTGGGCCTGCTGCCCGGCGCTGGCGGCACGCAGCGCGCACCGCGCCTGATGGGCGTGAAGGCGGCCGCCGACCTCATGCTCAGCGGCAAGCACCTGTCGGCCAAGGCCGCGCTGGCCGCCGGCCTGGTGGACAAGCTGGTGGACGGCACGGATGCCACGGCCGCAGGCCTGGCATACACCAACGAACTGCTGGCAACCAATACCGCGCCGCGCCGCACGCGTGACATTGAAATCGCCGACAAGGCTGCTGCCCTGGCCGAACTCGACGCACTGGCCGCCGACACCGCCAAGAAGAGCCGCGGCCTGTTCTCGCCGCTGAAGATCGTGGAATGCGTGCGCGCCGCCGTGGAGCTGCCCTTCGACGAAGGCATCGCCAAGGAGCGTGCCCTGTTCGTGGAATGCCTGAACAGCCCGCAGCGCGCCGGCCTGATCCACGCCTTCTTCGCCGAGCGCGAAACCGCCAAGATTCCCGAAGCCAAGGCCGCTGCGCCGCGCCACTTTGCCAAGATCGCCGTCATCGGCGGCGGCACCATGGGCGCCGGCATCACGGTGTCCGCGCTGGACGCGGGCCTCACGGTGACCATGATCGAGCGCGACGCCGAGTCCATCGCGCGCGGCCAGGCCAATGTGGAGAAGGTCTACAACGGCCTGATCGCCAAGGGCCGCATGACCGAGGAGGCCAAGGCCGCCGTCATGGCGCGCTACACCCCCAGCACCTCCTATGACGACATCAAGGATGTGGACCTGGTGATCGAGGCCGTGTTCGAGGACCTCGAGGTCAAGAAGGCCGTGTTCAAGGAACTGGACCGCGTCTGCAAGCCCGGCGCCGTGCTGGCCACCAACACCTCCTACCTGGACATCGACGCCATTGCCGCCGCCACCTCGCGCCCGCAGGACGTGATCGGCCTGCACTTCTTCAGCCCCGCCAACATCATGAAGCTGCTGGAGATCGTGGTGCCCGCCAAGGTGGCGCCCGACGTGGTGACCACGGCCTTCGAGCTGGCCAAGCGCATGAAGAAGGTGCCCGTGCGCGCCGGCGTCTGCGACGGCTTCATCGGCAACCGCATCCTGGCCGTCTACAAGCAGGCTGCCGACTACATCATGGAAGACGGCGCCAGCCCCTACGAGATCGACGAGGCCGTGCGCGGCTTCGGCTACCCGATGGGCCCGTTCCAGGTCACCGACCTGGCCGGCGGCGACATCGGCTGGGCCACGCGCAAGCGGCGCGCTGCCACGCGCAATCCCAAGGCCCGCTACGTCGAAGTGGCCGACCGCGTCTGCGAGCGCGGCTGGTTCGGCCAGAAGACGGGCCGTGGCTTCTACCTCTACCCGCAGGGCGCGCGCGTCGGCCAGCCCGACCCCGAAGTGCTGGCCATCGTCGATGCCGAGCGCGCCAAGAAGGGCGTGACGCCGCGCCAATTCACCCCTGAGGAAATCATGCGCCGCTACATGGCCGCCATGGTCAACGAAGGTGCCAAGGTGGTGGAGGAGGGCATTGCCCTGCGCCCGCTGGATGTGGACGTGACCTTCCTGTCCGGCTACGGCTTCCCGCGCTTTCGTGGCGGCCCCATGAAGTGGGCCGACATGCAAGGTCTGGACAAGGTGCTGGCCGACATCCGCGAATTCGCCAAGGAAGACGCGCTGTTCTGGAAGCCCGCTCCCCTGCTCGAAAAGCTGGTCGCCGAAGGCCGCGATTTCGAAAGCCTGAACAAGGCAGCGTAACTGATCACCCCCTGAGCCGCTGCGCGGCTTCCCCCTCTCTCGCTACGCGGGAGGGGGACGACACCCTCGGTGTGGGGTGGCGCGGCCGGCGTAGGCCCTTCCTCGGTGTCCCCGACTGAGCCGCGCCGGCAACAAGTAATAGAAATTCCCAAGAGACAAGCAAGGACCGACCATGCGCGAAGCCGTCATCGTTTCCACTGCCCGCACGCCCCTGACCAAGTCGCACCGCGGCGAGTTCAACGTCACGCCCGCCGCCCAGCTGGCGGCCTTCTCGGTCAAGGCCGCGGTCGAGCGCTCGGGCATCGACCCGGCCATGATCGAGGACCTGATCCTGGGCTGCGGCAACCCCGACGGCTTCCAGGGCCGCAACCTGGGCCGCCAGACCGTGCTGCGCGCCGAGCTGCCCCTGTCCATCGCGGGCACGACCATCACGCGCTTTTGCGCCTCGGGCCTGCAGTCCATCGCCATCGCGGCGGGCCGCATCGTGGCCGAGGGCGTGGACGCCATGCTGGCCGGCGGCATCGAGACCATCTCGGGCATCCGCCCCGGCAACAACCTGCCCACCGACATGGACCCCTGGCTGGTCGAGCACAAGCCCGCGCTGTACATGGCCATGATCGACACGGCCGACATCGTGGCGCGCCGCTACGGCATCAGCCGCGAGGACCAGGACGCCTTCTCGCTGCAAAGCCAGCAGCGCACGGCCGCCGCCCAGGCCGCCGACCTGTTCAAGGACGAAATCATTGCCTGCGCCACGCGCATGGCCGAGAAGAACAAGGACACGGGCGAGATCACCTACCGCGACGTGGTCGCCACCAAGGACAACTGCAACCGCGCCTCCACCACGTTGGAAGGCCTGGCCAAGCTGGAACCCGTCAAGGGCCCGGACCAGTTCATCACGGCCGGCAATGCCTCGCAGCTGTCCGATGGATCGTCGGCCTGCGTGCTGATGGAGGCCAGGCAGGCCGAGCGCCTGGGCCTGTCCCCGCTGGGCGCCTTCCGCGGCTTTGCCGTGGCCGGCTGCGAGCCTGACGAAATGGGCATCGGCCCCGTCTTCGCGGTCCCCAAGCTGCTGGCGCGCCACGGCCTCAAGGTCGAGGACATCGACCTGTGGGAACTCAACGAGGCCTTTGCCTCCCAGGCCCTGTACTGCCAGCGCAAGCTGGGCATTCCCAACGAGCGCCTGAACGTCAACGGCGGCGCCATCTCCATCGGCCACCCCTTCGGCATGACGGGTGCGCGCCTGGCGGGCCACATCCTGCTGGAAGGCCGGCGCCGCAAGGCCCGGGACGCGTCAGTCAAGTGGGGCGTGGTCACCATGTGCATCGCAGGTGGCATGGGCGCCGCAGGCCTGTTCGAAATTTATTGAATAAGCACCCCCTGAGCGGCTGGCGCCGCTTCCCCCTCTCTCGCTTCGCGGGAGGGGAACGACGCCCTTGCTGCGGGGCGGCCCTTGCTCGGCGTCCCTCGCTTAGGGCACGCCAATTTCAGGGCTGCAAACGGCTTACAACGCCACGGATTACTGGGGAATAGCAATGGATTTGCAATTTACGACTGAAGAACTGGCCTTCCGCGACGAGGTTCGCGGCTTCCTCAAGGACAAGCTGCCCGAGGACCTGTCGCACAAGGTCAAGAACGGCCTGCAGCTGAGCAAGCAGGACATGGAGCGCTGGCACGCCATCCTCAACGAGCGCGGCTGGCTGGCCAACCACTGGCCCGAGCAGCACGGCGGCCCGGGCTGGAGCGCGGTGCAGAAATTCATCTTCGAGCATGAATGCGCGCTGGCAGGCACGCCGCGCATCGTGCCCTTCGGGCTGAGCATGCTGGGCCCCGTCCTGATCAAGTACGGCAACGAGGCGCAGAAGGCCCACTGGCTGCCGCGCATCCTCAATGGCGCCGACTGGTGGTGCCAGGGCTATTCGGAGCCGGGTTCGGGTTCGGACCTGGCCTCGGTCAAGACGTCGGCCGTGCGCGATGGCGATCACTACATCGTCAACGGCCAGAAGACCTGGACCACGCTGGGCCAGCACGCCAACATGATCTTCTGCCTGGTGCGCACCAACCGCGAGGCCAAGGCGCAGCAGGGCATCAGCTTCCTGCTGGTGGACATGAACTCGCCCGGCGTGGAGGTGCGCCCCATCATCACGCTGGACGGCGAGCACGAGGTCAACGAAGTCTTCTTCACCGACGTCAGGGTGCCCGTGGAGAACCTGGTCGGCGAAGAGAACAAGGGCTGGACCTACGCCAAGTACCTGCTGACCTACGAGCGCACCAACATCGCGGGCGTGGGCTTCTCGGTGGCCGGCCTGGAAAAGCTCAAGGCCGTCGCCGGCCGCATGCTGCGCAACGGCAAGCCGCTGACGCAGGACCCGCTGTTCGCGGCCCGCCTGGCCAAGGTCGAGATCGACCTGGAGAACATGAAGACCACCAACCTGCGCGTGATCGCCGCCGTGGCCGGCGGCGGCGTGCCGGGCGCCGAAAGCTCCATGCTCAAGATCCGCGGCACCGAGATCCGCCAGGAAATCCTGTCCCTGGTGCGCCGCGCCATGGGACCCTACGCCGCGCCCTTCATCGAAGAGGCCCTGCAGGCCGGCTACGACCAGCCCGCCATCGGCGACGCGGCTGCCGCCACGGCCGCCGCCGCGTACTTCAACTACCGCAAGCTGTCGATCTTCGGCGGCTCCAACGAAATCCAGAAGAACATCATCTCCAAGATGATCCTCGGCCTCTGATCCGGCAAGGAAAACGGAACATGAACTTCGAACACACCGAAGACCGCCGCATGCTGGCGGACAGCCTCAACCGCTTCGTCTCCGAGCAGTACGCCATCGAGGCGCGCAACCACGTCGCCTATGGCGAGGAAGGCCACAGCCCGCTGCTGTACGGGCAGTTCGCGGACATCGGCGCCATCGGCGCGCTGTTCCCCGAGGACGCCGGCGGCTTCGGCGGCCAGGGCTTCGACATCAGCGTGGTCTTCGAATGCCTGGGCCGCGGCCTGGTGGCCGAGCCGCTGCTGGGCGCCCTGGTCGTGGGCCAGGCCCTGATCGCGGCCGGCAGCGATGCGCAAAAGGAACAGCTGGCAGCCATCATCGGCGGCACGTCCATTGCGGCCCTGGCCCATGACGAGCCCGGCAGCCACTACGAGCTCAACAACGTCGCCACCACGGCCGTGCGCAGCGGCGACGGCTGGGTGCTGAACGGTGCCAAGGGCGTGGTCGCCTTCGGCGAGAAGGCCGACCTGCTGCTGGTCTCGGCCCGCACCTCGGGCAGCCAGTACGACGAGGCCGGCATCAGCCTGTTCCTGGTCCCCGGCAATGCCGCAGGCATCCAAAAGCGCGGCTACAACCGCATCGAGGGCGGCCGCGCGGCCGAGCTGGTGCTGGACAAGGTGCAGGTCGGCGCAGACGCCCTGCTGGGCGAAGAAGGCCAGGGCCTGTCCCTGCTGGAACGCATCAGCGGCTACGCCGTGCTGGCGCTGACCGCCGAGGCCGTGGGCGCCATGGACGTGGCCAAGGACCAGACGCTGGAGTACCTGCGCACGCGCAAGCAGTTCGGCGTGCCCATCGGCAGCTTCCAGGCCCTGCAGCACCGCATGGCCGACCTGCTGCTGGAAGTGGAGCAGGCGCGCTCGGCCGTGATCAACGCGGCCGCCGCCATTGCGGACGAAGACCGCGTGGCGCGCGAGAAGGCCCTGTCGGCCGCCAAGTACAGTATCGGCCGCATCGGCACCCTGGTGGCCGAGGAAAGCATCCAGATGCATGGCGGCATCGGCATGACCTGGGAGCTGCCCCTGGCCCACTACGCCAAGCGCCTGGTCATGATCGACCACCAGTTCGGCGACGAGGACCACCACCTGTCGCGTTACATCGCACTCGGCTCGCAACACTGAGCCAAGGAAAGCCGCCATGACCGAAGCGAACCAAGTCCTGCTGACCCGCCGCGAAGGCGCCGTGCTGGTGCTGTCCAACAACAACGTGGCCGCGCGCAATGCGCTGTCGCCCGAGTTCTACGCGGCCGTCTCGGCGGCGCTCAAGAGCGCGGCGACCGACCCCACCGTGGGCGCCGTGGTGCTCACGGGCGAGGGCGGCCACTTCTGCGCGGGCGGCGACCTGCGCCAGCTGGCCAAGCGCCGCGAGCTGCCTGTGCAGGAGCGACGCGCCAAGCTCGAAGGCCTGCATGACCTGATCCGCAGCGTGCGCGACTTTCCCAAGCCTGTGATCGCCGCGGTCGAAGGCGCGGCGGCCGGCGCGGGCCTGTCGCTGGCCCTGGCCTGCGACATGCTGGTGGCGGCGAAGAACGCCGTGTTCTCGGTCGCCTACGTCAAGGTCGGCCTCACGCCCGATGGCGGCGCCACCGCCTTCCTGGCCGAGTTCGTCTCGCGCCAGGTGCTGACCGAGCTGTGCCTGACCGGCGAGCGCATCAGCGGCGAGCGCCTGCATGCCCTGGGTCCCGTCAACCGCCTGTCCGAACCGGGCCAGGCCCAGGCCGACGCCGTGGCGCTGGCCGCCCAGGTGGCCACCGGCCCCGACCAGGCCATGGCCCTGATCAAGGACCTGTGCCGCCAGGCGCCGCGCAACACGCTGGAAGAGCAGCTGGAGCTGGAGGCGCAGTACATGGTGCGCTCGCAGGAGAGCGAGGAATCGCGCGAAGGCATTGGCGCCTTCCTCGAAAAGCGCAGCGCCGACTTCACCAAGCTGCGCGGCTGAAACCGTTCAAGACCTAAAAGACTTTCCAAGGAGACAACGCACATGGCCGACAGCCACAACGATCAGAACCAGGACATCGACTTCCCGCTGGAGGGTGTGCGCGTGCTCGACCTCTCGCGCGTGTTCGCGGGGCCGCTGTGCGGCATGGTGCTGGCCGACTTCGGAGCCGAAGTGGTCAAGGTCGAGCACCCGGGCCGCGGCGACGACACGCGCGACTGGGGCCTGCGCATCGGCAAGACCGAGACCACCTACTACAACAGCATGAACCGCAACAAGCGGTCCATCACGCTGGACCTGCAGACCCCCGAGGGCGTGAAGATCGTCCACGACCTGCTGCCCCAGTTCGACGTGGTCATCCACAACTTCAAGACCGGCGGCGCCGAGAAGCTGGGCCTGGGCTACGAACAGCTCAAGGCCATCAAGCCCGGCATCATCTACTGCGCCGTGGCCGGCTATGACAGCAGCGGCCCCGAGGCCAAGCGCCCCGGCTACGACCTGGTCATCCAGGGCGAGGCCGGCCTCATGGCGCTCAACGGCGAGGCCGGCACGCCGCCGCTCAAGTTCGGCGTGGCCGTGGTCGACCTCATGACCGGCATGTACGCGGCCCAGGCCATCCTGGCCGCGCTGTTCCGCCGCGAGCGCACGGGCAAGGGCCGCCTCATCGAGATGGCGCTGTACGACAGCGGCATCATGATCACCGGCTACTACGGCCTGGACGCCATGCAGCTGGGCCACGACCCCGAGCGCTACGGCAATGCCCACCCCTCCATCGTTCCCTACGGCATGTATGAGGCGGCCGACGGCCCGCTGATCATCGCCGTGGGCAACAACGCCCAGTTCGACAAGTTCTGCCGCCAGGTGGTGATGCGCCCCGACATCGTCGAGGACGAGCGTTTCTCCACCAACGTCAACCGCGCCAAGAACCGCCTGGAGCTGGGCCCCATGCTCAAGGAGCTGATCCGCTCCTTCCCGCGCGATCTGCTGCTGGAGCGCCTGACGGCCGCCGGCATCCCCTGCGGCCGCGTGGCCGGCCTGCACGAGGCCCTGACCAGCGAGCGCACGCGCCGTGGCGGCCTGCTGCGTGACATGCCCCACCCCGTGGTCGGCACCACGCCCGTGTTCGCGCCGCCCTACCGCCTGGACGGCCAGCGCCTGCCCATCCGCCATGCACCGCCCACGCTGGGCGAGGGCACGCGCGAGGTGCTGCACCGGCTGCTGAGCATGAGCGACGAGCAGCTGCAGCAGCTGCAGTCCAAGGGCGTGCTGACCCTGCCCGAGACCCCCGCGCAACAGGGATAAGAGGACCGATCACGCGACTGATTCCACGGGGGCCATTGATGCCCGGCTCCCGACCCGCCAGGTTTGCATGCCGCACCAAGACGGCACCCATAGACAGCAATACCCAGGAGACAAAACCATGAGCAACCAAGTCACACGCCGCGACATTCTTCAAGGGCTGGCCGCCATCGGCGGCACCAGCCTGCTGGCCACGGGCGCCACCAGCGCCCTCGCACAGGCCGGCAAGCCGGCAGCTTGGCCCACCAAGCCCATCCGCGTGGTCGTGCCCTTCAACGCGGGCGGCGCCACCGACATCATTGCGCGCACCATCGGCGAGGCCCTGGCCAAGCGCGTGGGCCAGCCCGTGGTCATCGACAACCGCGCGGGCGCGGCCGGCATCCTGGGCACGGACGCCGTGGTCAAGGCGCCCGCCGACGGCCACACCCTGCTGGTCTCGCTCAGCACCTCCATGCTGATCAACCAGTTCCTCTACACCAAGCTGCCCTACAACCCGCAAAAGGACATCGCCCTGGTCACCCAGATCGCGGCGGCGCCCGTCACCCTGGTGGTCCATCCCTCGGTGCCGGCCAACAACATGAAGGAACTGCTGGCCTACGTGAAGGCCAACAAGGGCAAGCTCTCGTACGGCTCCTGGGGCGTGGGCTCGTATGCTCACCTGGCCGGTGCCTACATGAGCAAGACCATGGACGCCGACATGACCCACGCCGCCTACAAGGGCGAGGCGCCCATGATCCAGGAGCTGATCGGCGGCCAGCTGCAGATGTGCTTTTCCAGCGCGCTCAACACCAAGCCCTTCATCGACTCGGGCAAGCTCAAGGCCATCGGCGTCACCGGCAAGGAGCGCATGGAAATCCTGCCCAAGCTGCCCACCATCCATGAACAGGGCGTCACCGACGACGCCTACGCCATCTACGGCTGGGTGGCCATGGGCGCGCCGGCCGGCGTGCCCAAGGAGATCGTGGACCAGCTCTACGGCCACCTGCGCGAAATCGCCAAGGACCCCAAGGTGCTGGAGCGCACCGTGGGCGCAGGCTTCATGCCGCTGATGAACAGCCCGCAGGCCTTCCGCGAGAACTACCAGCGCGACATGCCGATCTGGAAGGCGCTGGTGGAGGAAGCCGGCGCGAAGCTTGATTGATTTTTCCGGCCCGCGGCAGCGGGCCGCCACCGACGACTGCTGAGACAGCTTTGAGAGGAGACTTCATGTACACGCGCAATCCCGCATCCCCGGCACGCCCCACGCGGCGCAGCGTTCTGGCCCTGGCCGCAGCCCCGCTGCTGGCCGGCATGGCCGGCGGCGCCCTGGCCGAGACCGGCTGGCCCAGCAAGATGCTGCGGCTGGTCGTGCCCTTCCCGGCGGGCGGCCCCACCGACACGGCATCGCGCATCGTGGGCCAGAAGCTGGGCGAGCGCCTCAAGCAGACCGTGGTGGTGGAAAACCGCCCTGGCGCTTCGGGCTCCATCGCGGCCGTGCAGGTCACCAAGAGCCCGGCCGACGGCTACACGCTGATGATGCTGGCCACGCCCACGCTGCTGGCGCCGCACCTGTACAAGAAGGCCGGCTACGACACCGTCAAGGACTTCACGCCCGTGGCCACGGTCTATGACCTGCCCATCGTCATCGTGGTCAACCCCACGCTGCTGCCCGACGTCACCGACCTCAAGAGCCTGATCGCCCACGCCAAGGCGCAGAAAGTCGCGCTCAACTACACCAGCTCGGGCGCAGGCAGCTTCGGCCACCTGAGCATGGAGCTGCTCAAGCAGATGGCCGGCTTCGACATGCAGCACGTGCCCTACAAGGGCGGCGTGCCCGCCATCACCGACACCATCGGCGGCCAGGTGCCCATCATGTATGCCGACCTTGTGGCCGCGCTGCCCCACATCCAGGCCGGCAAGCTGCGCGCCATCGCCGTGGGCTCGCCCCAGCGCGTGGCCATGCTGCCCGACACCAAGACCATTGCCGAGCAGGGCATCAAGGGCTATGACGCCGTCTCCTGGGGCGGCCTGCTGGCGCCCAAGGGTAGCCCCAAGGCCGTGGTCGACCGCATTGCCAGCGAAGTGCAGCAGATCCTGGCCGACAAGGACATCCAGGAAAAGCTGCTCAACGCAGGCGCCATCGCCGCCTACCAGAACCCCGCCCAGCTGGGCCAGCGCATCCAGCAGGACTACACGCGCTGGGGCCAGCTGATCCGCGACAAGGGCATTGCAGTGGAGTGACATCGACATGAAGACACGCATCACCGAACTCTTTGGCATCGAGCATCCCATCATCCAGGGCGGCATGCACCATGTGGGCCTGGCCGAGCTGGCCGCCGCCGTCTCCAACGCGGGCGGCCTGGGGCTGATCACGGGCCTGACCCAGCGCACGCCCGAGCTGCTGGCGCGCGAGATCGCGCGCTGCCGCGAGATGACGGACAAGCCCTTCGGCGTCAACCTGACCTTCCTGCCCTCGGTCAACCCGCCCGACTACCCGGGCTACGTCAAGGCCATCATCGAAGGCGGCGTCAAGGTCGTGGAGACGGCGGGCAACAACCCGCAGAAATGGCTGCCCGCGCTCAAGGAAGCCGGCATCAAGGTCATCCACAAGTGCACCTCGGTGCGCCATGCGCTCAAGGCCGAGGCCATCGGCTGCGACGCCATCAGCGTGGACGGCTTCGAATGCGGCGGCCATCCGGGCGAGGACGACATCCCCAATTTCATCCTGCTGCCGCGCGCGGCCGAAGAACTGAAGATTCCCTTCGTCGCCTCGGGCGGCATGGCCGACGGCCGCTCGCTGGTGGCTGCGCTGGCGCTGGGCGCCGAGGGCATCAACATGGGCACGCGCTTCATCGCCACCCAGGAAGCGCCCGTGCACGACAACGTCAAGCAGGCCATCGTCGCGGCCAGCGAGCTGGACACGCGCCTGGTCATGCGCCCGCTGCGCAACACCGAGCGCGTGCTGACCAACCCGGCCACCGAGCGCCTGCTGCAAAAGGAGCGCGAGCTGGGCGCGGCCATCACCTTTGCCGACATCGCGCCCGAGGTGGCCGGCGTCTATCCGCGCATCATGCATGACGGCGACATGGACGCAGGCGTCTGGTCCTGTGGCATGGTGGCCGGCCTGATCCACGACGTGCCCACGGTCCAGCAGCTGATCTCCGGCATCATGGACCAGGCCCATGCACTGATCAACGAGCGGTTGGCCGGCCTGGCCCGCTGACCGCCCATCTTCACAGGACTTACGCAAACAGGATGCGACAACGTGCTGCGCCCCATGGCAAGCCGCTTGCCTTGTTCCTTCTTGCGTAAGTCGTACTTCAAAAACCAGGAAAGAGCTTTCTCATGAAAATCCTTGTACCCGTCAAACGTGTCGTGGACTACAACGTGAAGGTCCGCGTGAAGTCGGACGGCACGGGCGTGGACATCGCCAACGTCAAGATGAGCATGAACCCCTTTGACGAAATCGCCGTCGAAGAAGCCGTTCGCCTCAAGGAAAAGGGCGTGGCCACCGAAGTCATCGCCGTCTCCTGCGGCGTGGCCCAGTGCCAGGAAACCCTGCGCACGGCCATGGCCATCGGTGCCGACCGCGGCATCCTGGTGGAGACCACCGAGGAGCTGCAGCCCCTGGCCGTCGCCAAGCTGCTCAAGGCGCTGGTCGACAAGGAGCAGCCCGGCCTGATCATCCTGGGCAAGCAGGCCATCGACGACGATGCCAACCAGACCGGCCAGATGCTGGCGGCCCTGGCCGACCTGCCGCAAGCCACCTTCGCCTCCAAGGTCGAAGTCGCTGGCGACAAGGTGAATGTCACGCGTGAAGTGGACGGCGGCCTGGAAACCCTGGCCCTGAGCCTGCCGGCCGTCATCACCACCGACCTGCGCCTGAACGAGCCGCGCTACGTCACGCTGCCCAACATCATGAAGGCCAAGAAAAAGCAGCTGGACACGGTCAAGCCTGAAGAGCTGGGCGTGGATGTGGCCCCGCGCCTGAAGACGCTCAAGGTGGCCGAGCCCGCCAAGCGCGGCGCTGGCGTGAAGGTGCCCGATGTGGCGACCCTGGTCAGCAAGCTCAAGAACGAAGCCAAAGTGATCTAAGGAAGACAGCGACATGACATCCCTCGTTATTGCAGAACACGACAACGCTTCCATCAAGAGCGCCACGCTCAACACCGTCACTGCGGCCCTGGCCTGCGGCGGCGACGTGCATGTGCTGGTGGCGGGCGAGAATGCCGGCGCCGCTGCGCAGGCTGCGGCCCAGATCGCCGGCGTTGCCAAGGTCATCCACGCCGACGGCGCCAGCCTGAAGGACGGCCTGGCCGAGAACATCGCGGCGCAAGTGCTGGCGATTGCTTCGAACTACAGCCACATCCTGTTCCCCGCCACCGCCAGCGGCAAGAACGCCGCGCCGCGCGTGGCCGCCAAGCTGGACGTGGCCCAGATCAGCGACATCACCAAGGTGGACAGCGCCGACACGTTCGAGCGCCCCATCTACGCGGGCAACGCCATTGCCACGGTGCAAAGCAGCGACAAGATCAAGGTCATCACCGTGCGCGGCACGGGCTTTGACGCAGCGGCCACCACGGGCGGCAGCGCCCAGGTGGAGCAGCTGGCGGCCGCTGGCGACAGCGGCAAGAGCAGCTTCGTGGGCCGTGAAGTGACCAAGAGCGACCGCCCCGAGCTGACGGCCGCCAAGATCATCGTCTCCGGCGGCCGCGCGCTGGGCAGCAGCGAGAAGTTCCAGGAAGTCATCACGCCCCTGGCTGACAAGCTGGGCGCGGCCATCGGCGCTTCGCGCGCTGCGGTGGATGCGGGCTATGCGCCCAACGACCTGCAGGTCGGCCAGACCGGCAAGATCGTCGCCCCGCAGCTGTACATCGCCCTGGGCATCTCGGGCGCCATCCAGCACTTGGCCGGCATGAAGGACTCCAAGGTGATCGTGGCGATCAACAAGGACCCCGAGGCACCGATCTTCTCGGTGGCCGACTACGGCCTGGAGGCCGACCTGTTCCAGGCCGTGCCCGAGCTGGTGCAGTCGCTGTAAGAATGCAAGGCGCCGCACCGGGAGGCGGTGCCAACGGGCCCGGGTGAAGTATCCGGGCCCTGGCCAGAGCGGCACACAAGGCATGTGCCCCGGCCCCACCTGGTTCAGAGATGCAGGAGACAGACATGCAGATTTCCATTGGCCGCCGCAGCCTTGCGCTTGCGGCTGTTGTCTTTGTGGCCACCACGGGCGCCAGCGCGCCGGCATGGGCCCAGGCCAGCGACTTTCCCACGCGCCCGATCACGCTGATCGTGCCCTTCCCCGCAGGCGGCTCCACCGACCGCCACATGCGCACCCTGGCCGACATCGCGGGCAAGCAGCTGGGCCAGGCCATCATCGTGGAGAACAAGCCCGGCGCGGGCGGCACGCTGGGCCCGGGCAACATGTCGCGCACGGCCAAGCCCGATGGCTACACCATCACCCAGTTCCCCATGTCCATGCTGCGCATGGCGCACATGCAGAAGACGGCCTGGAACCCGGTCACGGACTTCACCTACATCATCGGCGTCTCGGGCTACACCTTCGGCTTCACGGTGCGCTCGGACTCGCCCTACAAGAGCTTCAACGAATACATTGCCGCCGCGCGCAAGAGCCCCGGCAAGATCGAGTACGGCTCCACCGGCATAGGCTCCTCGCCCCACCTGCTGATGGAGGAGCTGGCCGAGAACGCCAAGGTCACGCTCAACCACGTGCCCTTCAAGGGCAACGCCGACCTGCAGCAGGCCCTGCTGGGCGGCCACGTGGCCGCGCAAAGCGATGCCTCGGGCTGGGACACCTATGTGGATGGCGGCCAGATGCGCCTGCTCATGACCTTCGGCGAAAAGCGCACCCAGCGCTGGCCCGACGTGCCCACGGCCAAGGAACTGGGCTATGGCGTGGTCTCCACCTCGCCCTACGGACTGGCCGGCCCCAAGGGCATGGACCCGGCCGTGGTGCGCAAGCTGCACGACGCCTTCAAGAAAGCCATGGATGACCCGCGCCACATCGAGGTGCTCAAGCAGCTGAACCAGGACGCCTGGTACCGCTCCGGCGCCGACTATGCGCAGTGGGTGCGCGAGGCGTATGCCAAGGACAAGGTCCTGATCGACCGCCTGGGCCTGGCCGCCAAGTAGGCCTGTCCTCCAATGCGCCCGCAGGGCCAGGGGGCTGGCGGGCGCAGTCCGCTTGAGATTCGTGAATTCCTGGAACGGAGCCCTTCATGACTGTTACCCTGCCTTCGCCCGATGCGCCCTTCACAACGCTGGCCGAGCTGATCCGCAGCCACGCGCGCCAGCAGCCTGCCCATGCCGCGCTGCGCGACGACCAGCAGACGCTGAGCTACGCGCAGCTTGACGCCCTCATGGACCGCGTGGCTGCCGCGCTGCAGCGCGACGGCGTGCAGCCTGGCCAGGCGATTGCCATCTGCGCGTTGAACTCGGTGCGCTATGCCGCGCTGTTCCTGGGCGCCTTGCGCGCGGGCGTGGTGGTTGCGCCGCTGGCGCCGTCCTCCACGGCCGACAGCCTGGCCTCCATGCTGCGCGATGCCCAGGCGCGCCACCTGTTCCTCGACAAGGCGGCCCAGGACCTGGTGCCTGCCGACAGCGCCCTGCAATGCATCTCGCTGGACGGCGCCGCGCCCGGCCGTGCCTTTGACGACTGGCTGGCGCCCGAAGGCGCGCAGCCCGCGCCCGTGAGCGTGGAGCCGGCCGCGCCGTTCAACATCATCTATTCCTCGGGTACCACGGGCACCCCCAAGGGCATCGTGCAGTCGCACGGCATGCGCTGGGCCCACATCAACCGGGGCAGCGTCTACGGCTATGGCCCCGATGGCACGACGCTGCTGGCCACGCCGCTGTACTCCAACACCACGCTGGTGGTGTTCTTCCCCACGCTGGGCAGCGGCGGCTGCGTGGTACTGATGCCCAAGTTCGACGCGGCCCGCTACCTGCAGCTGGCCCAGCAGCACCGCGTCACCCACACCATGCTGGTGCCCGTGCAGTACCAGCGCATCATGGCGCTGCCGCAGTTCGGCGAGCATGACCTGTCCAGCTTCCGCGCCAAGTTCTGCACCAGCGCGCCGTTCCGGGCCGAGCTCAAGGCCGACGTGGTGGCGCGCTGGCCCGGCAGCCTGACCGAGTTCTACGGCATGACCGAAGGCGGCGGCACCTGCATCCTCGAAGCCCATCTGCACCAGGACAAGCTGCACACCGTGGGCAGGCCCGCCGAGGGCCATGACATCCGCCTCATCGACGAGGACGGCCGAGAGGTTGCCCCGGGCGAGGATGGCGAGGTCGTGGGCCACTCTGCCAGCATGATGACCGGCTACCACGGCCAGCCCGCCAAGACGCGCGAGGCCGAATGGTTCGACCCCACGGGCAAGCGCTTCATCCGCACGGGCGACGTGGGCCGCTTCGATGCCGATGGATTCCTCACCCTGTTCGACCGCCGCAAGGACATGATCATCAGCGGCGGCTTCAACATCTACCCCAGCGACCTGGAAACCCAGCTGCGCGCCCACCCGGCCGTGGACGACGTGGCCGTGGTCGGCGTGCCGTCCGAGCAATGGGGCGAGACGCCCGTGGCCTACGTGGTGTCGCGCGCGGGGCAGCCGGCCCTGCCCGAGGACATCATGGGCTGGTACAACCAGCGGGCCGGCAAGACCCAGCGCCTGGCGGACCTGCGCTTCATTGCCGAGCTGCCGCGCAGCGCCATCGGCAAGGTGCTCAAGCGCGAGCTGCGCGACCAGTACGCGACGGGGCGCTGAACCGGCGGATGCTTTCTCCAAACGATGTCCACCACGATGTCCACCAAGAGGTACACCCCATGAGCAACGACACCACGATGTCCGAGGTCCGCCGCCAGGTGACGGCCGAGGAATGGCAGACCCGCATCGAGCTGGCCGCCGCCTACCGGCTGGTCGCCCACTTCGGCTGGGACGACCTGATCTTCACCCACATCTCGGCGCGCGTGCCGGGCCAGCCCGACCAGTTCCTGATCAACCCCTACGGCATGCTGTTCGACGAGATCACCGCGTCCAGCCTGGTCAAGGTGGACCACGAGGGCCGGCCGCTGATGGAGACCGAATACGACGTCAACCCGGCCGGCTTCGTCATCCACAGCGCCATCCACGACGGCCGCCCCGAGGTGCAGTGCGTGCTGCACACGCACACGCGCTATGGCGTGGCCGTCTCGGCGCAGAAGGAAGGGCTGCTGCCCATCTCGCAGCAGTCCATCTTCCCGCTGGCGCGCCTGGCCTACCACGACTACGAAGGCGTGGCCCTGCGCGACGACGAGAAGCCGCGCCTGGTCGATGACCTGGGCGCCAGCAACTTCCTCATCCTGCGCAACCACGGCCTGCTGACCTGCGGCCGCAACGTGGCCGAGGCCGTGCTGGCCATGTACACGCTGGAGTCGGCCTGCCGCATCCAGATCCTGGCGCAGTCGGGCGGCGGCGAGCTCACGCGCATCCCGCAGGACATCATTGCCGACGCGGTCAACCAGTCGCGCCAGGTCACCAAGGGCAAGGGCGCAGGCCTGGCCTGGCCCGGCCTGCTGCGCCGCCTGGACCGCATAGACCCTTCTTACAAGGACTGAAGGAAACCATGGGAATTCTGGTCAATATCCACCCGAGCATGGGCGCGCCCATCGTCGACTCGCTGCGCGCGCTGGCGCCCGGCGTGCAGGTCTGGGGCCACCGCGAGGAGGCGCCGGCCGATGCGGTCGAGGCCATGCTCGCCTGGAGCCTCAAGCCGGGCGTGCTGCCGGCCTATCCGGGCCTGAAGCTGCTGTGCGCGCCCAGCGCGGGCGTGGACAAGCTGCTGGCCGTGCCCGACCTGCCGGCCGGCCTGCCCGTGGCGCGCACGGTCGATCCGCAGCAGCATGTGGAGATCGCCCAGTACGTGGTCGGCACCGCGCTGCGTCACACGCGCGAGCTGGACCTGTTCGCGCGCCAGCAGCAGGCCGGCGACTGGCTGCGCCGCCCCGTACGCGCCAGCGCAGACTGCCGCGTGGGCATCCTGGGCCTGGGCGAGGTCGGCCGCTTCGTGGCCGGCGCCATGCAGGCCATCGGCTACCCCGTCGCAGGCTGGAGCCGCAGCGCCAAGAGCATTGCAGGCCTGGCCACGCACAGCGGTGCCGAAGGTCTGAAGCAACTGCTGTCCACCAGCGACATCCTGGTCTGCGCCTTGCCGCTCACGCCCGAGACGCGCGACCTGCTGGACCGCCGCACCCTGTCCCTGCTGCCGCGCGGCGCCTACTTCATCAACGTGGGGCGCGGCGAGCAGGTGGTGGAAGACGACCTGCTGGCCCTGCTCGACGAAGGCCACCTGGCCGGCGCCGCGCTGGACGTGCTGCGCGACGAACCGCCCCAGCCCGACAACAAGGTCTGGGGCCATCCCAAGGCCTTTGTCACCCCGCACATCGCGGCCCAGGCCTCGGCCGACACCGTGGCCCGCCAGTGCCTGGAGAACCTGCGCCGCCTGCGCGCGGGCGAGCCGCTGCTCAACCTTGTGGATGTGGCGCGGGGGTATTGAGCCTTGTTTTCCATCCGACGCTGCGCTGTTGCGTGGCGTTTTTTCATCGCCGGGCCGCCCCAAGATGAAAAGCGGCCCCCTTGGGGGGCAGCGGACCTTGCGCAGCAAGGGTAGCGTGGGGGCCATTTTTCAACTTAGAAGAATCCAGAGACACCATGCCTTCGACTTCCCGCCGCGGCTTTTTGCAATCGACCGCTGCCGCCGCTGCAGCAGCCACCACCGTGCTGGCCCCCTCGGCCTGGGCCCAGAGCCCCTGGCCCTCCAAGCCCATCCGCATCATCGTTCCGTACACGGCAGGCGGCTTCACCGACCAGATGGCGCGCCTGCTGCAGGTCGGCCTGCAAAAGGCCCTGGGCCAGCCCGTCATCGTGGAGAACAAGCCTGGCGCCAACAGCATCATCGGCGTGGACCAGATCGCCAAGGCCGCGCCGGACGGGCACACCTTCGGCGTGGTCATCGCGGCCTATGCGGCCAACACCACGCTCTATCCCAAGCTGCCCTACAACCCGAAGAAGGACCTGGTCGGCGTCTCGCTCATGGGCGTCTCGCCCTTGGTCGGGGCCGTGGCCATGAACGCGCCCTTCAAGACCACGCCCGAGCTGATCGCCTATGCCAAGGCCAATCCGGGCAAGGTGGGCTTCGGCTCCTCGGGCAGCGGCTCCAGCGCCCACCTGACCACCGAGCTGATGAAGCTGCTCACCAGGACGGACATGGTCCACGTGCCCTACAAGGGCGCCGCGCCTGCGCTGGCCGACCTCATGGGCGGCCAGATCCCGCTGTTCCTGGACCCGCCGCCCAACCTCATCCAGCCCGCCAAGGCCGGCCGCATCCGCCTCATCGGCGTGGCCAGCGACAAGCGCCTGGCCGCGCTGCCCGACGTGCCCACCTTCGTGGAGCAGGGCTACGACGGCCTGCTGGGCAGCACCTGGGCGGCCATGATCGCGCCGGCCGGCGTGCCGCGCGAGATCGTGCAGCGCATGTCCGCCGAGGTGTCGCGCATCATCCGCAGTGCCGAGGTGTCGCAGCGGCTGGAGCAGGTGATGGGGACGTTTGCGGAGGGGTCCACGCCTGAGGAGTGCGATCGGTTCATTGCTGCCGAGACGGAGAAGTGGGGGAGGGTGATTCGGGAGGCGAAGGTGACGGTGGACTGAGTCTTTCTTGTTCTCGGGTCTGTTTTTTGACCCGGCAGGGGCAAAAACAATCAAGCAGCCCCCACCCTCCACCGCCTCCTCGGCGCCCTCAACGCATGCCTTTCCCGATAGGCAGCAGGCGCCATCCCCACATACCGCAAGAACACCCGCCGAAACGCAGAGGCATCCCCATACCCGCAGGCCAGCGCCACGGACGGCACGCTCTCCAGCGTGATCTCCAGCAGCACCCGGGCCCGCGCGCAGCGCAGGCGGTGCAGGTGGTCCAGCGGGCTGTGGCCCAGTTCCTGCTGGAAGTGGCGCAGAAGGGTGCGCGGGCTGGTGGATGCCGCGTGCGCGAGGGCCTGCAGGTCATAGGGCTGCTCCACGCGCGCCTCCAGCCAGGCGATGGCATGGGCCAGCACGCTGTTGCGCGTGGCGGGAATGCGGCGGTCCTGCAGGGCGGCGCGGGTGGCGCGTTCGCGCTGGGCATCGGGCTGCAGCACGGCGGCCAGCGCTGCGGCCAGGTCGTCGCCGAAGGCATGGCGGGTGAGCGCGACGGCCATGGGCGCCAGGGCCTCGGGGTGGGAGGCGCTGAGCCAGGGCCTGTCGTCCACGAAGGGCTGGCCCTCGGCCAGTTCGATGCCCGGGAAGTCCAGGCCGAAGCCGCCCATGAAATACCAGGGCAGGGCCACAAGCCGGCCCTGGCAGCGGCCGCCCGCTGCCGCAAACCAGGCGGCGCTGCCCAGCGTGCAGACGGCCAGGCCCTGGTCTAAGGCCGTGGTGATGCGGCGCACGAGGGCCGGATGCGCGGCGACGATGTCGCGGATGGAGGGAATGTCAGGGCAGTGCAGCGCGCTCACGAAGACGGCCTGCGCGGGCCCTTCGGCTGCCGCGCCTTCGTCCGCGTGCGGCATGGTGGGCAGGGGCCGGCCCTGGCCGTCGGCCCAGCGCCAGCCAAAGCGCGGTGCGCGCCGGCCCAGGCGCAGGCTGGCGACCAGGTTGGCGCTGCGCAGCATCTCCACCAGGTGCGCGGCGTGGCCGATGGCGCTGTGCTCCAGGCAGGGCAGCTCGATGACAAAGGTCCGGGGCATGGCGGTTCTGGCTCCTCGAATGGCGATTTTGACGTGCCCGTCATACGTGCTTCACTTTTAGCATGGCTGCTTGTGCCACTTTCCAGGACCACGAAGATGCTCCACACCAG
The DNA here is from genome assembly GCF_009827015.1 of Delftia sp. CH05. Taxonomy (NCBI): domain Bacteria; kingdom Pseudomonadati; phylum Pseudomonadota; class Betaproteobacteria; order Burkholderiales; family Comamonadaceae; genus Delftia; species Delftia sp. CH05. The sequence continues at coordinate 145,914 of NZ_WUMG01000012.1, forward strand.
CGCCGAGACAAAGCCTTCCTCCTTCCCGCGCACAGGCCTGCGCTCCATCGCCCTGGCCGGGCTGCTGACCTGCGGCCTGCCACTGGCGGCCAGCGCCCAGGGGCTTGATGCACAGGGCCTGGCGGCCCTGGATGCCGCCATCCAGCCGCTGGCGCCCAAGATGGTGGAGTGGCGCCGCGACATCCACCAGCACCCCGAACTGTCGGGGCAGGAAGAACGCACGGCCAAGGTGGTGGCCGATCACCTGCGCCGCCTCGGCATGGAGGTGCAGACCGGCGTGGGCGGCACGGGCGTGGTGGGCGTGCTGCGCGGCGGCCAGCCGGGCAAGACCGTGGCGCTGCGTGCCGACATGGATGCGCTGCCCGTGGCCGAGAAGACCGGCCTGCCCTTTGCCTCCAAGGCCAAGGCCCAGTACATGGGCAAGGAAGTTTCGGTCATGCATGCCTGCGGGCACGATGCCCACGTGGCCATGCTCATGGGCGCGGCCGAGGCGCTGGCCGGCATGCGCGCCAAGCTGCCCGGCACGGTGAAGTTCATCTTCCAGCCCGCCGAGGAAGGCGCTCCCGTGGAGGCCGATGCCCACGGCCATGTGCCCAGCTTCGGCGCCAAGGCCATGGTGGAGGCCGGCGTGCTCAAGGACGTGCAGGCCATCTACGGCCTGCACATCACGTCCAACCTGCCGTCGGGCATGGTGGGCTACCGCAGCGGGCCGCTGATGGCGGGTTCGGACAGCCTCAGCATCCAGGTCGAGGGCCGGGGCGGCCATGGCTCGTCGCCGTGGAATGCGGTCGATCCCATCGTCGCGGCCAGCCAGGTGGTGCTGGGCCTGCAGACCGTGGTCAGCCGCCAGCTCAACATCAGCCTGGAGCCGGCCGTGCTGACGATCGGCTCCATCCAGGGCGGCACGCGCTACAACATCATCCCGGACAACGTGGAGATGCAGGGCACGCTGCGCACCTTCGACGAGGACATGCGCCAGGAGGCACACAAGCGCATCACCGCCACGGCCGAGCAGATCGCGGCCTCCAGCGGCGCCAAGGCCAAGGTGCGTTTCGGTCCCGTGGCCTATCCGGTGACCACCAACCCCGCCGCACTGACCGAGGCCTCGCTGCCCGCGCTCAAGCTGGCCATGGGCGGCAAGGCCATGGTGATTCCCAAGGTCAGCGGCTCCGAGGATTTCTCGGAGTTCCAGAAGGTGGTTCCGGGCTTCTTCTACTTCCTGGGCGCGCCGCCGGCAGGCCAGGATTTCGCGAAGGCGCCGTCCAACCACTCGCCGCTGTTCGATATCGACGAGAAGCAACTGCCCACGGGTGCGCGCTCACTGGCCGCGCTGGCCGTGGACTATCTGCAGCGCAACCCATAGTTATTCGACTCGCCCTGAGCGGCGGAAGCCGCTTCCCGTTGCACGGTGCCCCTGGCTTGAGATCAAGTCCGTGCGAACCGCGTCGGCTCTATTTGGCGCTGGCGATTGCCGATGGGCCTTTCCACCACCGGGCGATGGCAAGGCGGAACGGCAGCAGCAGCGCCACGCCCAGCACCAGCTTCACGCCCAGGTCGCCCAGGGCCCAGGTCACCCAGGGCTCGGCCGCGCCTGCGAAGGCGATGCTCCAGAACAGGAAGGTGTCCAGGCAGGCGGCCAGCAGCGTGGCCACCAGGGGGGCACGCCACCAGCGGCCCGCACGCAGGCGGTGGAACACGCCGATGTCCAGCCACTGCGAGGCAATGAAGGCTGCGCCCGAGGCCAGCGCGATGCGCGGCGGCGCCAGCACCAGCGAGGCGGCCACGGCCACGGCAAAGCCCACCCAGGCCACGCGCCGGGCCTGCTGCGGGCCGAAGCTGCGGTTGACCAGCTCGCTCACCAGGAAGGCGAACGGATAGGTGATGGCGCCCCAGGTCAGCCAGTCGTTGATGGCGTACTGCACCAGGATGTTGGACGACAGCACCACCACGCCCATGGCCGCAATGGCGGCCAGCAGCTGGGTGCGCGAGGGGGCGGCGAAACGCGGCGGACGCGGTGTCATGCTGCGCCACCGGAGCCGCGTGCCCCCGACGAGGGCAGGGGCAGCCCGAGGATGGCGCAGGCCACGGCCTCGCCCACCTTCACGCCATCCACGCCGGCCGACAGGATGCCGCCCGCGTAGCTGGCGCCTTCGCCGGCCGGGTACAGGCCGCGCGTGTTCAGGCTGTGGAAGTCCGCGCCGCGCTCGATCTTCACGGGCGAGGAGGTGCGCGTTTCCACGCCGGTGAGCACGGCATCGTGCATGTCGTAGCCGCGGATCTTCTTGCCGAAGGCGGGCAGCGCCTCGCGCATGGCCTCGATGGCATAGGCGGGCAGCACGTGGTGCAGGTTGGTCAGCGTGATGCCGGGCTTGTAGGAGGGCTCGACCTCGCCCAGCGCGGCCGATTCCTTGCCCGCGATGAAGTCGCCCACCAGCTGGCCCGGCGCGTTGTAGTTGCGCCCGCCCAGCAGGTAGGCCTTGGTCTCCAGCTGGCGCTGCAGCACGATGCCCGACAGCGGGTGCAGCTCGCCGTCCTTGAGGTTTTCCACGCCATGGGTCTTGCCGTCGAAGGCCCAGGCAAAGCTTTTGGCATCGCGCGGGTAGTCGGAGGGGTCGATGGCGCAGACCATGCCGGCGTTGGCATTGCGCTCGGCGCGCGAGTACTGGCTCATGCCGTTGGTGACCACGCGCTCGGGCTCGCTGGTGGCCGCCACCACGGTGCCGCCCGGGCACATGCAAAAGCTGTAGACCGCGCGCCCGTTGCTGGCGTGGTGCACCAGCTTGTAGTCGGCCGCACCCAGCAGCGGGTGGCCGGCATGCCTGCCCCAGCGCGCGCGGTCGATCACGCTTTGCGGATGCTCGATGCGAAAGCCCACCGAGAACGGCTTGGCCTCCATGTGCACGCCGCGCTCGTAGAACATGGCGAAGGTGTCGCGCGAGCTGTGGCCCAGGGCCATCACGGCATGGTCGGTCTCCAGCCACTGGCGCTCGCCGCTGTCCTGGTCCAGCACTTCCAGGGCGGTGAGACGGCGGTCCTTGCCCTCGCCTTCGATGCGCATGTCACACACGCGCTGGCCGAAGCGGATCTCGCCGCCCAGGCGGATGATTTCCTCGCGGATGCCCTCGACCACCTTCACCAGCTTGAAGGTGCCGATGTGCGGGTGCGCGGCATAGAGGATCTCGGGCGGTGCGCCGTGGGTGACGAATTCCTGCATCACCTTGCGGCCCAGGTGGCGCGGGTCCTTGATCTGGCTGTAGAGCTTGCCGTCGGAGAAGGTGCCTGCGCCGCCTTCGCCGAACTGCACATTGGACTCGGGCACCAGCTCGCGCTTGCGCCACAGGCCCCAGGTGTCCTGGGTGCGCTCGCGCACCGAGCGGCCGCGCTCGATGACGATGGGCCTGAAGCCCATCTGCGCCAGCACCAGGGCCGCAAAAATGCCGCAGGGCCCGAAGCCCACCACCACGGGCCGGCGCTGCAGGTCGGCAGGCGCCTGGCCCACGGCATGCCAGCGCATGTCGGGCGTGGGGTTCACATGGGCATGGCTGGAGAACTGTTCCAGCAGCGCGGCTTCCTGGCTTTCGTCGGCCAGCGTCAGGTCGACGATGTAGACGGCCAGCAGCTCAGACTTGCGCGCATCGAAGCTGCGCTTGTGCACATGCACGGAGGCAATGGCCTCCTCGGCAATGTCCAGCTGGCGCGCGGCCAGGGCGCGCAGCGGCTCCAGGGGCAGATATTCGGTATGGCTGTCGGGGTGGTATTGCACTGCCGACAGGGGCAGTTTCAGTTCAGAGACGCGGATCATGGCTTGTACCTATCAAGCAGAGGGCCGGCGATGGTAAGCCAAAGTGGGCGACCGCACAGGCTGCGGGCCGCACAGCCTTGGGGTGTGCTCGGGTTCGGATTTTCCGCCAGATATTTCCGGTGCTGGTGCCGTCCCGATCCGGGCACGGACCTTGCATGCAGGGCCGGCCATCCGCGAACGGGGCCCTTCAGTCCCGCTCTGATGGGGTGGCTGCATCTGCGCGAAGTGGTGGTGGAACGGATGTAAGCTCGCGGCAAGCCTGCGGGCGGGTGCTGCCCCAGGTGAACAAGATCAACGCATTCCACGCACCACAAGGAGACATTTCATGAAGCAACCCCCTTCCAGGCAACGCCTGCCTGCATGGCAGTGGATCGGCCTTGCGGCCGCCACGCCGCTGTTCCTCGCATCGTGCGGTGGTGGTGGCAATGGCGGATCGGGCCAGGACGACCTGGCGGCCTGCGCCATCACCTCGGGCGATGGCAGCGTGGTCGTGGGCTCGGGCCTGCCCGGTGATCCGGCCGCACCCGAACCCTCGTCGGGCTACCGCCTCGGCAAGAAGGCCCTGCACACCTCCAAGTACATGGTGGTCACGGCCAACCCGCTGGCGTCCAAGGCCGGTTGCGAGGTGCTCAAGTCCGGCGGCTCGGCCGTGGATGCGGCCGTGGCCGTGCAGATGGTGCTGGGCCTGGTGGAGCCGCAGTCCAGCGGCATCGGCGGTGGCGCCTTCATGCTCTACCGCGATGCGGCCACGGGCAAGGTCGTGGCCTATGACGGCCGCGAGACCGCGCCGGCTGCCGCCACGGAAAACTACCTGCGCTACGTGGACGATGCCACCGACCAGACCGCGCCCAAGCCTTCGGCGCGCTCCAGCGGCCGCTCCATCGGCACGCCGGGCGTGGTGCGCATGCTGGAACTCGCGCACAAGGACTACGGCAAGACCGCGTGGCCCCAACTGTTCAATTCGGGCATCGACCTGGCCAGCAAGGGCTTTCCCATCAGCGGCCGCATGGCCGCCGCGCTGGAGGGCTCCAAGACGGAGCTGGCGCGCGATGCCGATGCCGCCAAGCTCTACTTCGATGCCCAGGGCAAGCCGCTGGCGCTGGGCGCCAAGTTCGTCAACCAGCCCTATGCCGACACGCTGCGCAGCATCGCCACGGGCGGTGCCGATGCCTTCTACCGTGGCGACCTGGCCCAGGCCATCGTCAGCAAGGTGGGCGTGACGCAGACCGTCTCGGACGGTGCGCCCATCACCCCCGGCAAGACCACGCTGCAGGACCTGGCCAGCTACGAGGCCAAGCGCCGCGAGGCCGTCTGCACCACCTACCGCGCGCGCTACATGGTCTGCAGCATGCCGCCGCCGTCTTCCGGCGGCATCGCCGTGGCACAGGCCATGGGCATTCTGGAGAATTTCGACCTCAAGGCCTATGCGCCCACGGCCATCGATGGCGAGGGCGGCAAGCCCTCGGTGATGGGCGTGCACCTGGTCAGCGAAGCCCTGCGCCTGGCCTATGCCGACCGTGACAAGTACGTGGCCGACACCGACTTCGTGTCCCTGCCCGGCGGCTCGCCGGCCCTGATGCTGGACAAGAGCTACCTGCGCCAGCGCGCCGCCCTCATCTCCACCACCAAGAGCATGGGCACGGCCCAGGCAGGCAACTTCGGCACGCCTTCGCAGGGCGTGGTCGATGTCAAGGAGGCCGGCACCACGCACATGAGCATCGTCGATGCCAAGGGCAACGCGCTGAGCATGACGACCACGGTGGAGTCCAGCATGGGGTCCTTTCACGTCACGCGCGGCTTCGTGCTCAACAACCAGCTGACCGACTTCGCGGCCATCCCCAGCACCGCCGACGGCCCGGTCGCCAACCGCGTGCAGCCGGGCAAGCGCCCGCGCAGCTCCATGGCGCCCACGCTGGTGTTCGACCTGAAGACCGACGGCACCGCCGGCGACTTCAAGATGGCCACGGGCTCGCCGGGCGGCAGCACCATCATCCAGTACGTGACCAAGACCCTGGTCGGCGCGCTGGACTGGGGTCTGGATGCGCAGCAGGCCACGTCGATGGTGGACTTCGGCGCGGCCAACAGCCCGACCACCAACGTGGGCGGCGAGCACCCCAACATCAACACGGCCAATGGCGGCAACGACGATCCGCTGGTCAGCGGCCTGCGTGCCCTGGGCCATGTGGTGTCCATCAGTGCGCAGTCCAGCGGCATCGGCACCATCTTGCGGGTGCAGCGCAATGGGCAGGCGCAGCTGGAAGGTGGGGCTGATCCACGCCGTGAAGGGCTTGTTCTGGGCGATACCGTTCGCTGATCTCGGTCTTTTTATTGGCTGATGGAGGGCGCTGCTGGCAGGGATGCTGGTGGCGCTTTTCTTTTATGGGGTCCATAGCCTGCCCCTGCCGGGTGGTTGTTTTTCGAGGCCGGGTTTCGGCCCGGCGGCCGACTCCCTTTCTTATCGCGCGACCGGAGTGCCGGCCATAAGAAAGGAAGCAAAGAAGCGCGCCCCGAACTGCCCACGACCCCTTCGCTTCGCTACGGGGCGACCTGCGTTGGGCGGGATGCGGGGTGTGCCGCAGAACTCACTCCTTGCGCCTGCGGCGCAATCCGTTCAAACAACTGCGGCAAGCTAGACAACGAAGCAGCCCTGTCCTTCGGCAGGGCTGCCACCCCGCATCCCGCCCAACGCAGGCGTGGGCAGAAGGGGGGAGGCTGGGGCAGCCAATAGCCAATAGCCAATAGCCAATAGCCAATAGCCAATAGCCAATAGCCAATAGCCAATAGCCGGCGCCATCGCTCCGCTCGGCTTCAAACCGGGGCCGAGCGAAGCGAAGGCCCGCACCACCTCCCGTATGTCAGCGCCTGCGGCGTGGTGGTTGCGGGGTTGCAGTCCTGCCGAAGGACAGGACTGCTTCGTGATCTGACTCGCTGCGGTTGTCTGAGCGGCGCGCGAAGCGCAAAGCGAGTTCCGCAGCGAACCCCGCAACCGCCACGACGCAGGTTGCCCCGGAGCGAAGCGCAGGGGTCGCGGGCATTTGGGCGCGTTTCTTTGCCTACTTTCTTATCGCGCGATAAGAAAGTAGGTCGGCCGCCGGGCCGAAACCCGGCCTCGAAAAACAACCCCCCGGCAGGGACAAAAAAGCATCCCTGAATGGCAGTCACTCTGAGGGCACACGCCCCATGACTGTCGCCTCAAGGACATGCCCCACCCACCCCAA